>NZ_CP067420.1:117500-417500 GCF_016653635.2 Skermanella sp. TT6 | reverse complement strand
GCTTGGCATCGGCCTCCGCGAGCGCTCCGGCGGGCTGGACATCACGGTTCCCGCCGGCCATCGGCGGCGCGAGACCCGCATCCTGGCGGTGCGCTACGACCTGCGCCGCGGAGTCCTGGTGAAGGCGGGCGAAAACCGCGGACGCCGGCTGTCCCACAGCCACGTCGTGCGCGAAATGATCGACCTGGGCGCCTGGACGGGCGATGCCTGCCGGCTGCGCGCGCTGCCGGCACCGGCCGGCCAGGGGATCGCCGTGCTGGTCCAGGAACTCGACGGGGCGGGCCGCCCGGCCGCGATCCTGGGCGCCGCGCGCCAGGAACGCGGCCTGCTGGGCGTCAGCGCCGACCCGAGGGAAGCGGTCGCCCGCATGGTCCGGACGATCCGGGCGAACCGCGACGGCGGGGCGACCCCGCTGTAGCCGGCGTTCAGTCCTCGCGCGGGCCGAGGAACCGCTCCAGCAGGGCGCGGGCCGCCGCGGTCGGGGTCGTCTCCGCACGGGTCACCGCCTGCTCGGCCCGGGGAAGCTCGGCGCGGACGGCGGGGTGGCGGCGGAAGGCGTCGGTCAGGGTTTCCGCGATCTCGCTCCACATCCAGGCGCGCGCCTGTTCGGCCCGGCGGGCGTCCAGGGCGCCGGAGCCGGACAGGGTGCCGCGGTAGCGGCCGACGGTCTCCCAGATCTCCGGCACGCCGGTTCCGGTCGCGGCCGAGCAGGTCAGCACCGGCACCTTCCAGTCCTTCGACGGCGAGCGCAGCAGCGCCAGCGCGTGCCGGTACTCCGCGACGGCATGGCGGGCGGCGTCGACCAGGGCGCCGTCGGCCTTGTTGACCACGATCAGGTCCGCCAGCTCGACGATGCCCTTCTTGATGCCCTGGAGCTCGTCGCCGCCGCCGGGCAGCAGAAGCAGCATGAACAGGTCGACCATGTCGGCCACGGTCGTCTCGGACTGGCCGACCCCGACCGTCTCGACCACCACCACGTCATAGCCCGCCGCCTCGCAGGCCAGCATCGCCTCCCGCGTGCGCCGGGCGACGCCGCCCAGGGTGCCGCCGCTGGGCGACGGCCGGATGAAGGCCGAAGGATTGCGGGTCAGTTCCTCCATCCGGGTCTTGTCGCCCAGGATCGAGCCGCCGGTGCGCTGGGACGACGGGTCCACCGCCAGCACCGCGATCCGGTGCCCCTGCCCGATCACATGAAGGCCGAAGGTCTCGATGAAGGTGGACTTGCCGACACCCGGCACGCCCGAGATGCCGATCCGCACCGACCGGCCGGTATGGGGCAGCAGCTCGGCCAGAAGCGCCTCGGCCCGCTCCCGGTGGTCGGGCCGGCTCGACTCGATCATGGTGATGGCGCGGGCCAGGGCGCGCCGGTCGCCCGAGCGGATCGCCTCCGCGGTTTCGGCGGCGGACGGGACTGCGGCGCGGGAGGCGGAGGGGGATCTGCGCATCATGGCGTCAACCTACAGGGCGGCCCGGCGGCGCTCAAGCGGCCGGAACCTGCTCGACCCCATGCAGGGTCCGCGAAGCGCCGTCCCGGGCGGGGACGGTGCGCCAGGGCGGGAACTCCACCCGCGCCGTGGTCCCGCAGCCCACCTTGCTTTCCAGGATCAGCCGGCCCTGGTGCAGGTTGGCGATCGCGTTGACCAGCGACAGCCCCAGGCCGGTGCCGCCGACCTGGCGGGTCAGGCTGTTGTCCACCTGGTAGAACGGTTCCAGCACCCGGGAGAGGTGCTCCTCCGCGATGCCGATGCCGGTATCCCGGACCTCGATCGCGACGCCGCCGTCCTTCAGGGCCAGGGTGCGGCAGGTGACCGTGCCGCCGGCGGGCGTGAACTTCACGGCGTTGGACAGCAGGTTGACGACGATCTGCCGCACCGCCCGGGCATCGGCATGGAGGTTGGGCGCCGTCGCCGGGATCTGCCGGTCGAGCAGGACGTCGCCCCGGCGCGCCAGGTCGGAGACCATGGAGCAGCACCGCGTCACCAGCGCGCCGAGATCGATCAGGTCCTCGTTGATCGTGCGCCGCCCGGCCTCGATCTTGGAGATGTCGAGGAGGTCGCTGATCAGCGACAGCAGGTGCTCGCCGGCATGGCGGATGTCGTTGACGTATTCCTTGTACTTGGCGTCGCCGAGCGGCCCGAACAGCTCGTCCGCCAGCAGTTCGGAGAAGCCGATGATCGCGTTGAGCGGCGTGCGCAGCTCATGGCTCATGTTCGCCAGGAAGGCCGACTTGGAGCGGTTGGCGACCAGCGCCTGGTCGCGCGCGGTGCGCAGCGCCTCCTCCGTCCGGCGGTGGCTCGTGATGTCCTGGAAGACCCAGGCCGACAGGGCGGTGCCGTCGTCCTCGGTATCGACCTTGAGCAGCGACCGCCGGCTGATCGAGACGGTGCGCTCGCCGGTGCCGGGCGCGGTCAGGGTCGTCTCCGCGCTGGCGCCGGGAACCATGGCGCGGATCGCCGGCGACACGCCGAGCAGGCTCAGCACGTCGTCGATCCGGCGCCCGGCGACCTCGTCCGGGACGATGTCGAAGATCCGCTGGAACTCCCGGTTCATGGTGAAGGCGTGGAAGACCGACTCCCCGGCAGCCCGGAGCGACACCAGGACCGCCCCCGGGAGCACGTCGATCAGGCCGTGGACCGCGGGCTCGTCGAACCGGGTCCAGGCATGGAAACGCCGGATGTCGCCCGCGAGCCGGTCCGCCAGCCGGGCCGTGCCGCCCGCCGCCGCGGCCAGCCGCCCGGGGAGTTCCCCCCAGCCGTCCACCACCTCGGGCGACCAGGGCGGGCAGCGGTCCGTGACGGTCTGGCGCCAGCGCTCGAAGCTCTTGCGCGGGCTGAGCCGGCCATCCTCGGCGGAGGCCGCCTTCAGCGGGTCGCCGCCCCAGAAGATCTCCTGGATCACCTCGCGCCGGAAAGCCAGGGCCACCAGCCGCGGCTGCGCCGAGAGTTCGACCATGAGCATCCCGGCGACCGTCTCGTCGAAGGCGCTCGACTGCGGCTCCAGCTCGTGCAGGCAGTCGGTGGCGGTCACGGCGCCGCCGCCATGGTGCTCGACCAGGTGGCGGATCTCGTGGGTGTCCGGCGTGCGGCCGAACGCGGCGACGGCCCCGTCCACATAGAGGGCCACGCCGTCCGCCATGCCAAGGTCGCGCAGGCCGCGGTCGCCGCACAGCAGCGCCGCGACGCTGTCGCGCCCGGCTTCGAAGACGCCGTCGAGCGCCGCCAGCCGGGCTTCGGTGCGCCGCCGGGCCTGGGCGATGTCGGCGGCGATGCTGCGTTCCAACGCGCCCGCGGCGATCAGGGCGATGCGCGAGAGCAGGTCGTGCGTTCCGGCGCGGCACCTCCGCCCGGTCGGGTGGTGGCAGGCGATCAAGCCCCACAGCCGTCCCCCGACCATGAGCGAGGCGACCAGGGTTGCGCCGACGCCCATGTTCCGCAGATATTCCAGATGGATCGGCGAGACCGCCCGCAGGGTGCTGCGGCCCAGGTCGACCGGCCGGGCCGGGTCGCGCCCGGCGGCATCGGCGACCAGCGGCACCACTTCGCCGTGGACGTCGGCGATGGCGCGCAGCAGGTTGACGCGGTAGAGCTCCCGCGCCTGGGCCGGGATGTCGCTAGCCGGGAAATGGAGGCCGAGATAAGCCGGCTCGCTGGCGTGCCTGACCTCGGCGATGACGTCGCCGCTCCAGTCCGGCAGGAAGCGGTACACCATGACCCGGTCGAACCCGGTGGACCGCGAGACCAGGTCGGCCGTCCAGCGGGCGATGTCGTAGCGGGTGGCGCAGCCTTCGAGGCGTTCGATGAAGCCGGCCAGATCCGCCGTCGCGGTTCCGCCCGGGACGCCCTCGCGGGGGCCGTCCTCGCCGGGCGGTTCGAGCTCGAGCAGGGCGCGGCCGTCGTGGCGATGGAAGCGGGCCTCCAGCGCCGGTCGGCCTGCGGGGGGCTCGAAATCGAAGCGGACCGCCGGATCGGCGCCGCCGGCCGCCTGCGCGAGGGCCGCGCGCAGCGCCGCGGCGCCGGCCGGGCAGCTCCGCTCCAGCGGGACGCCCAGCACCTCCTCCGGGGGAACGCCCAGGTACCTGGCGAGGTTGGCGGCCGCGTGGGTGACCGTCAGGTCCGGCTCCTCGAGTACCAGCAGCGTGCCGTGCGCCTGGATCGCGCCGGGGATATGGATCGGCTCCCGGGCGCAATCGCTGAGCGACGGCGTTTCAGGCGCCGGGGTCGCGATCGGGGCTTGGTCGGTCATGGTCGGCTATCCGGCTGGGCTCGCGAAGCTGGTCGAGCCAGCGTTCGAGCGCGGCGAACGTCGCTCCCGCCGCCTCGACCGCTTCTCGGCGGGTGTCTTCCGTAGTGACGAAACGGTCCAGCAGCACCTTGAGCGACCCGCGTTCAGCCTCCAGGTCGATACCGGCGGAGGCGAAATAGGCAGCACCCCGGTCCGGGCCGACGCCGAGGCTGCGCTGAAGATGGGGCAGCATCGCCCGGCCCCCGTGGGCAGACCCGTCCAGCACCCAGCGGCAGCCGAGCCGCGCCGCCGCCGTGGCGGGGCGCGGCAGGTCCCCGGCGAGCGGCGGCTCCGGCCGGTCCCGGCCCGGCTGCCCGCCGCCGTCCTCCGCGAGGCTTCGCAGGTCGGCGGCGAGCAGCGGGGAACGGGCGGTCCGGCCCCGGGCTTCGGCGCCGAGCAGCGGCTCCATCGGGATGACGAAGCCGTACAGCGCGCGAACCGCGCCCAGATAGCCTTCCGGCGTCGGGCGGCGCTGCGTGAGCGGGCGCAGGACGGGGTGGAGATGCAGCCGCTCATGCACCGGCCACGTAGCCTCCCTCATGCGCCGCACAACGTCTTCGGCAGTGGGCGGAACGGGCAATCCAGAAATCCGGGTATGGGAAGGCACTGTTTCAACCATCAAGCAAGGTTACATTATGAAGAGTCGGTACGCACGACGAAATCGGTACTTCCGAACGGGGCAACTTGACGCTGGGCGGAGTCCGCGACCTTTTCAATAGGTCACCGGCATGCGCTCGATCGCCTTTTCCCCGGCCGCTTCCTGCTGGCGGGTCCACATGGCGGCATAGGCGCCGCCGCGGGCCAGCAGGTCGGCATGGCGCCCGCGCTCGACGATGCGGCCGTCCTCCAGGACGATGATCTCGTCGGCGTCGATCACGGTGGACAGCCGGTGCGCGATCACCAGGGTGGTGCGGCCCCGGCTGACCTCGCGCAGGTTGGCCTGGATCTCGCGCTCGGTATGGGTGTCGAGCGCCGAGGTCGCCTCGTCGAACAGCAGGATCGCGGGCCGCTTCAGGATGGTCCGGGCGATCGCGACCCGCTGCTTCTCCCCGCCCGACAGCTTCAGCCCGCGTTCGCCGACCATGGTCTTGTAGCCGTCGGGCAGCCGGGTGATGAAATCGTGGATATGGGCCAGGCGGGCGGCCTGCTCGACCTCCTCCGCCGTGGCGCCGGGGCGCCCGTAGGCGATGTTGTAGAAGATCGTGTCGTTGAACAGCACGGTATCCTGGGGGACGATGCCGATGGCGGCGCGCAGCGACGCCTGGGTCACCGTCGCGATGTCCTGCCCGTCGATCAGGATGCGGCCGGCGCCCGGGTCGTAGAACCGGAACAGCAGCCGGCTGATCGTGGACTTGCCGGCGCCGCTGGGGCCGACGATCGCGACGGTGCGGCCGGCCGGCACCGCCAGCGATACGCCCTTCAGGATCGGGCGCCGGGAATCGTAGCCGAACTCCACCCCCTCGAACGCGACGGTGGCGCCGTCCACCGACAGGGGCCGGGCGTCGGGCGCGTCGGCGACCTCCCGGTCGATGTCGAGCAGTTCGAACATCTTCTCCATGTCGGCGAGGCTCTGCTTGATCTCGCGGTAGACGAAGCCGAAGAAGTTGAGCGGCTGGTAGAGCTGGAGCAGGTAGGTATTGACCAGCACGAAGTCGCCCAGCGTCATGGTCCCGGCCATGATGCCGCTCGCCGCCATGTACATCACGATGGTCAGCCCGACCGAGATGATCGCCGCCTGGCCGATGTTCAGCAGGGACAGGCTGGTCTGGCTGCGCACCGCGGCACTCTCGTAGGAGCGGAGCGCGCCGTCGTAGCGGCGGGCCTCGTGGTCCTCGTTGCCGAAATACTTGACCGTCTCGTAGTTGAGCAGGCTGTCGATCGCCTTGGTGTTGGCCTGGTTGTCCATCTCGTTCATCTCGCGGCGGAACTTCATCCGCCACTCGGTGATGACCAGGGTGTAGGCGATGTAGGCGACGACGGTCAGGAAGGTCGCCAGCGCGAACCAGACGTCGAACATGCTCCACAGGATCGCGCAGACCAGCAGGATCTCCAGCAGGGTCGGCAGGATGTTGAACAGCATGAAGGACAGCAGCGTCTGGATCGCCCGGGTGCCCCGCTCGATCGAGCGCGACAGCCCGCCGGTCTGGCGTTCCAGGTGGAAGCGCAGCGACAGCGCGTGCAGGTGCCGGAAGACGTTGAGCGCCACCGACCGGATCGACCGCTGGGCCACCTTGGCGAAGATCGCGTCGCGCAGTTCGCCGAAGGCCAGGGCCAGCACCCGGGCGAGGCCGTAGGCCAGGATCAGCCCGACCGGCAGCGCCACCGCCGCGGCCCCCGTGGCGCCCAGCGCGTCGACCGCGTGCTTGTAGAGGATCGGGACATAGACGTTCGCCAGCTTGGCGACGATCAGGCAGGCCATCGCGGCGACGACGCGGACCCGAAGCTCGGTCTCGCCGCTCGGCCAGAGATAGGGCAGCAGGGAACGGATGGTCTCCCGCTCCCCCAGCTTTCTGGCACGGGTGAAGCGGGTCGTGTCGGTGACGCTCATGAAGGCTGGCCTGATGCGGCTGGGTCCGGAAGAGCTAACCTAGGCCGGCCGGGTGCGGGAGTCCACCGGGGCGGGGGAAAGCTCCACACCGCGAATGCGCTGTTCCAGCGGCGCGGACGGCGGAACCTTATCTATTTTTCAGCCATCAGCGTGCTGTGCAAGGGCACACCGTCCGCCTCCGGTTCATGATCAACAGCGCCGTCGCGAAGGCGCGCGAGAGATTCCGGCGAGAGCCGGTCGACAAGTCCCCGATGGGAGCGCAGCCGGTCGAGCACTTCCGCTCCCGTAGGCGCGATGGGGACCGCAGAGGCCGAGACCTCCTTCGCGAGCGGCAGGGTCGCCGCGAAACGAAACTGAAGAGGCAACACCTAAACCTCCAGCCAACAATATGAGCCACCTTTCGGCGAGCCCGACAGTGAGAAACCCATTTCCATGTAAAGCGGTATGGCTCCTTCGACAGGGCGCATTACCCGAAGCTTCCTGCAACTGATCGCCCGCGCATAGGTGAGGGCCGCCTCCACTACACAGAACCTTACTGCGGACTTGAGCGGGTGTACAGGGTTCGGGGCTCCCTCAAGTACATGGACGGAGAGATGCTCTCGTCCTTTCGAAGGCTTGCCGATAGCCAAGCCGCATAGAACCGTTCCACTCCAGATGGCCACTTCGAAACGGTCCAAGGCGTTCTGCCAAGCTTTCCTTTCTTCCGGCCAATTCCAGTCAAACCGCCGATCTGGATGACTTCGCCAAGTTTGAGACCAAGCCTCAAGAGCAATTCCATCAATTTCAGTAAGCTGGACTGGCACAGGGACAGGGGATGGTGAGATAGCGGCAAGCAAGGATTGAATGCGCATTTCAGCTTCGCGGTAAGCCTCATTTCGCGCATATTGATAACGCGTGATGGGAGTCCCCAGGATTTCCACGGCCGTTATTCCAAATTCCGATATGCAACTTTTTCTATGGTTACATACATATAAGTCTATTAATACGCCTTGAATCGTCAACGTCACAATCTTAAGGCATTGAATGCGCAGTGATCATAGTGCATCAGCTGATGAAAGGAAGATTTTTGTATCGTCTTGCCTGCCCTGGACGCGACGGAAGCGACATCGCCTGTACCGCAAGAGCCCGTCCAAAAACCGTGCATGCCCAAAGCTTCTTATGCCATCATGGCAGCAAGGCGGTTGCAGTCCGGGCCGCGGCGGCCCAAATGGTGGCGGCAGGGTGGAAGCGGCATCGGAATGTTCATGAACGGCCCGGAAAGATCGGACGAAACCCGGACCTTCCTGTTCCTGGCGGGCATCGCCGCGGCGGGACTGGCGGTGGCGATCGGGTTCCACCTGATCTGGGGGGCGCTGATCCCGCGCAACGATCCCCTGCCGAAGGCCGCCATCTTCGATCCGGCGTTGCGCGTCGCCTTGACGGAGTACGGGACGTCCGTGACCGAGACGCGCGCGGTCTTCACCGCGTCCACGCCGCAGGGCACCCGCACCGTCAGCAACTGCTCCGACTACATGAAACTGCTGGACCAGGGCGTGCGCGCGGCACCCGGGGAGCCCGACGAGGTGCTCGACACCTACCGGAACTGCCCGTTGCTCTTCCTGCTCCGGCAGGCGCGGCAGCCCGTCACCTATCTGGCGCCGCTCTCCCATCTGGCGGGAACGATCGCCGAGCGCCTGGACATAGGGACCCTCCCGGCGGAGTTCCGCCCGCCCCTGTCGGCCAAGGACGACGAGTCCCCGTTCCGTCCCCGTTTCGTCGTCGACGAGGAGAATCTCAGGTTCTCGTCGGCGGACAATTCCTGGTCCATGACGATCCTGGCTTCGGGCAGCTTCTCCGGAAATGGGAGGGAGGACATCGCGGCCAGGATCGACCGGGGGCAGTCCCGCCGCTACGTCATCCTGTCGGCGCGGCCGAACGGCAGCCTCGCCGCCAGTTCGCCGGAAAGCCTCGCGATGACCACCACCCTGCCGGTCCGGCTGCGCTGATCAGGCCGGCACCCGGCCTGTCCTGCCCCCGGCCCGGCCCTCGGTCCTGTTCAGGTATCCGACGACCAGATACGTCAACGGCGTCGCGAGCGCCTCGAAGCCCGACTTGACCAGCCACTGGGTGACGGCGGCGCCGACCAGCGCCTCGGCCGGCAGCACGCCTGCGAAGGCGACGGTCATGAAGACGGCGGAGTCCAGGAACTGCCCGACCAGGGTCGAGCCGATGGTGCGGACCCACAGCAGCCGGCCGCCGGTCAGGCCCTTCAGCCAGGCCAGGACGTAGGCGTTGACGAACTCTCCCGCCAGATAGGCCGCGAAGGACGCCAGCAGCAGGCGCGGCGTGGCGCCCAGGATCGCCTCGAACGCCGCCTGGTCGTGCCAGAAGGGGGCCGCGGGCAGGGCCAGCGCCAGCGCGAAGGCCGCGACCGCCAGGATGTTGCACAGGAAACCCAGCCAGATCACCCGCCGGGCGGCGTCCAGGCCGTAGACCTCCGTCAGGACGTCGCCGATGATGTAGCTTACGGGGAAGATCAGGACGGCGGCCGGAAGGACAAGCCCGCCGACCATGATCAGCTTGACCGCCGCGACGTTCGAGACGATCAGGCAGGTCACGAACAGGGCGACGATCAGAAGAAAGCTGGACGAATAGCCGGGGCTCGGCGATCTGGACATGGTCGTTCCGGGGAAGCGGCAAAACGCGCCCTATGCCGATTGCCGCCGCGCGAGTCAACGCCGACGGTATCATTGGGCTTTCCCTTCGGCCTCCGATCGACTATATGGGCGCTCCCCATGAGAACCGCCGATTTCGATTTCGATCTGCCGCCCGACCGGATCGCCGACCAGCCGGCGCGCCCGCGCGACGCCGCGCGCCTGCTCCATGTCGGCCGGTCCGGCGGCGGCGACGCCTTCACCGACCATATCGTGCGCGACCTGCCCGGCCTGCTGAACCCCGGCGACCTGCTGGTCTACAACGACACGCGGGTGATCCCGGCGCGGCTTTCCGGCCGGCGCGGAGAGGTCCGCGTCGAGGTGACCCTGCACAAGCGGGAGGGCGCCGATACCTGGCACGCCTTCGCCAAGCCGGGCAAGCGGCTGCGCGTCGGCGATGCCATCGCCTTCGCGCCCGACCTGTCGGCGGAGGTGCGGGACAAGCGCGAGGGCGGCGACGTCGAGCTGCGCTTCTCGGTCGCCGGGTCGGACCTGATGGCGGCGCTGCACCGCCACGGCGTGATGCCCCTGCCCCCCTATATCCGCCGGCCCGAGGGCGAGGCGGCGGAGGATCGCCAGGACTACCAGACGGTCTTCGCCGCCCGGGAGGGCGCCGTCGCCGCCCCGACCGCCGGACTGCATTTCACGCCCGACCTGCTGGCGCGGCTGGACGAACGCGGCATCCGCCGGGTTCCGGTGACGCTCCATGTCGGGGCCGGCACCTTCCTGCCGGTCAAGGTCGAGGACATCCGCGACCACCGCATGCATGCCGAATGGGGCGAGATCGGACGGGAGACGGCGGAGGCCGTCGCGGAGGCCAGGCGGGCCGGCGGGCGGGTCGTCGCGGTCGGCACCACGTCGCTCCGGCTGCTGGAAAGTGCCGCGGCCGAGGACGGAACGCTTGCGCCGTTCAGCGGCGACACCGACATCTTCATCACCCCCGGATACCGCTTCAAGATCGTGGACCTGCTGCTGACCAATTTCCATCTCCCCCGCTCGACGCTGTTCATGCTGGTCTCGGCCTTCGCCGGGCTGGACCGCATGCGCGCCGCCTACGCCCATGCCATCGCCTCGGGGTACCGGTTCTATTCCTACGGCGACACCTCGCTGCTGGAAAGGGCACCCCGGGAATGACCGCCCCCATGGGTTTGGGTTTGGGTTTCGAACTCCTGAAGACCGAGGGCGCCGCCCGGCGCGGCCGCCTGACGACCGCCCACGGCGCGGTCGAGACCCCGGCCTTCATGCCGGTCGGCACGGTCGGCACGGTCAAGGGCATGCTGCCCGGATCGGTGAGGGAGACCGGCGCGCAGATCCTGCTGGGCAACACCTACCACCTGATGCTGCGCCCGACGGCGGAGCGGGTGGCCCAGTTCGGCGGGCTGCACAGGTTCATGAACTGGAACGGCCCGATCCTGACCGACTCCGGCGGCTTCCAGGTGATGTCGCTGTCCGACCTGCGGACCCTGGACGAGGACGGCGTCACCTTCAAATCGCACCTGGACGGGCGGCGCCACCGCCTGACGCCGGAACGGTCCATGCGGATCCAGCACCTGCTGGACAGCAACGTGACCATGTGCCTGGACGAATGCACGCCCTTCCCCGCCACCCATGAAGTGGCGGAGAAGTCGATGAGGCTCAGCATGCGCTGGGCCCGGCGCTCGCGCGACGCCTTCGTGGAGCGGCCGGGCTACGGGCTGTTCGGCATCGTGCAGGGCGGCGTCTACCCCGACCTGCGGGCGGAATCGGTGGAGGCGCTGACCGGCATCGGGTTCGACGGCTACGCGGTCGGCGGGCTGGCGGTCGGCGAGGGCCAGCAAATGATGTTCGACGTGCTGGATTTCACGACGCCGCTGATGCCGGCGGACCGGCCGCGCTACCTGATGGGCGTCGGCCGGCCGAGCGACCTGATCGGCGCGGTCCGGCGCGGGATCGACATGTTCGACTGCGTGATGCCGACGCGGTCGGGCCGCACGGGGCAGGCCTTCGTCCGGCGCGGCGTGCTGAACATGCGGAACGCGCGCCATGCCCACGACACCCGCCCGCTGGACGAGGAGTGCCGCTGCCCCGCCTGCCGCGACTATACCCGCGGCTACCTGCACCACCTGTTCAGGGCCGGCGAGATGCTGGGGCCGATGCTGCTGACCTGGCACAACCTGACCTATTACCAGGACCTGATGGCGGAGCTGCGGCGCGCCATCGAGGAAGGCTGCTTCGAGCGGCGCGCGGCCGAGCTGGAGGCCGGGCTGGCGCTCGGCGACCTGCCCGCGGTTCCCGACCCGCTCGCCGGCCCCGTGGCCGCACCCCCTGTTCCCGAGGAGAGTTCGAGTGTCCCAGTCGATCTATGACGGCCTGACCCAGCTCGGCGGCAGCACCGCCCAGCCGGCCTCGCCCGAGGAGGCGGTGCTGGAGCGCGTGCCGAACCCGCACCCCGGCACGGCCTATCTGGTGCGCTTCGCCGCCCCCGAGTTCACCTCCCTATGCCCGATCACCGGCCAGCCCGACTTCGCCCACCTGGTGATCGACTATGTTCCGGGCGACTGGCTGGTCGAGAGCAAGTCGCTGAAGCTGTTCCTGACCTCGTTCCGCAACCACGGCGCCTTCCACGAGGCCTGCACTGTGGGCATCGCCAAGCGGCTGGAGGCGGAGCTGAGTCCTTCCTGGCTGCGCATCGGCGGCTATTGGTACCCGCGCGGCGGCATCCCGATCGACGTGTTCTACCAGACCGGGCCGGTTCCGGACGGCGTCTGGATCCCGGACCAGGGCGTGGCCCCCTACCGTGGCCGTGGCTGAACCCAGGCGGAAGACATCCGATGGGATCCGGGAGGCGATCCGCGATCGGGCGCTGGGTCTCGGCTTCGACGCGGTCGGGTTCGCCCCCGCCCGGCTGGGAGACGAGGCCCGCGAGCGGCTGGGCGAGTTCCTGGCCCGGGGCATGCACGGCGACATGGGCTGGATGGTCGAGAAGGCCGACCGCCGGGGCGACCCGCAGGTGCTGTGGCCGGATGCCCGCACCGTCATCGCGCTCGGAATGTCCTACGCGCCGCACGAGGACCCGCGGGGGTTGCTGGAGCATGCCGACCGCGGCGTCGTCTCGGTCTACGCGCGCGGGCGCGACTACCACGACGTGGTCAAGTCCCGGCTCAAGGCGCTCGCCCAGTGGGTCCACCGGGAATTCGCGGCGGAGGTCAAGGTCTTCGTCGATACCGCCCCGGTCATGGAGAAGCCCCTGGCGGAACGGGCCGGGCTGGGCTGGCAGGGCAAGCACACCAACCTGGTGTCGCGCGAGCATGGCTCCTGGCTGTTCCTGGGCGAGGTCTATACCGCCCTGGACCTGCCGCCGGACCCGCCGGGCAAGGATATCTGCGGCTCCTGCCGGCGCTGCCAGGACGCCTGCCCCACGGCGGCGTTCCCGGAACCCTATCGGCTCGACGCGCGGCGCTGCGTCTCCTACCTGACGATCGAGCACAAGGGACCGATCCCGGAGGAGCTGCGCCCCCTGATGGGCAACCGGATCTACGGCTGCGACGACTGCTTGGCCGCCTGCCCCTGGAACAAGTTCGCCCGCCGCACGCGGGAGGCGGCCTTCCTGCCGCGCGCGGAACTGACGGCGCCCCGGCTGGCCGATCTGGCGCAACTGGACGATGCCGGGTTCCGACAGGTCTTCGCCGGCTCCCCGATCAAGCGGATCGGCCGCGACCGGTTCGTCCGCAACGTGCTGACAGCGCTGGGCAACAGCGGCGATCCCGCCTTTTCCGCCGTCGTGGAGCCGCTGACACGCGACGCCTCGGACCTGGTGCGCGACGCCGCCCGCTGGGCGCTGGAGCGGCTGGGCGGGACACCCCCCGAATTTTCCCTTTGACCGCGGGGCACCTTCGCGTCAGACCCTTGGCGGAACTCCACGGCCCGCGAGAGACCCCGCCATGACGATCCTTCAACTTCTGCTCGGCCTTGTGCTCCTGGTGGCCGGGGGCGAGGCCCTGGTCAGGGGCAGCGTGGCGGTGGCGCAGCGGCTGGGCGTCTCGCCCATGCTGATCGGGCTGACGCTGGTCGGCTTCGGCACCTCCACCCCGGAACTGGTCACCAGCCTCCAGGCGGCCCTGATCGGCGCGCCGGGGGTTGCGATCGGCAACGTGGTCGGCAGCAACATCGCGAACATCCTGCTGATCCTGGGCGTCTCGGCGGTGATCCTGCCGATGGCCACCACCAAGGAGGCTTTCCGGCGCGACGGGCCGGTGCTGATCGGCGTCAGCGTGCTGCTGGTGGCGGCGGTCCTGGCCGGGTCGCTCGCCCGCTGGGTCGGCATCGTCTTCCTGATGCTGCTCGCCGCCTACACCGTCTACACCTATTTCACGGAACGGGACGACGGGAGCCCGTCCGCCACGGTGCATGCCGCCGAGGCCGACAGCGTGGCCGACCTGCCGCCGCGCACCATGGGGTTCGGCCTGGGCGGCCTGTTCATCGTGGGCGGCATCGCCGGGGTCGTATACGGGGCGAGCCTGCTGGTCGACGCGGCCCTTGTGATCGCCCGGGCCGCCGGACTGTCGGAGGCGGTCATCGGCCTGACCCTGGTGGCGATCGGCACCTCGCTGCCGGAGCTGGTGACCTCGGTCATGGCCGCGATCCGGAAGCAGACCGACGTCGCCTTCGGCAACATCATCGGCAGCAACATCTTCAATATCCTGGGCATCGCCGGCGTCACCGCCGTCGTCACGCCGATCTCGATCCCGCCCGAGATCGCCGGCTTCGACATCTGGGTGATGCTCGCGACCGCCGGGCTGCTGGTGGTCTTCGCCGTCACCGGCTGGCGCGTCAACCGCTGGGAGGGGGCGGCGCTCCTGGGATGCTATGCGGCCTATCTCGCGGTCCAGCTCTCGCCCGGCGCCCGGGCGGTCCTGGGCCTCGCCTGAGGAGGCGGCGCCGATGACAGGCGGGCGGCGGCACGATCCGCGCTTCGGTCCCGACCCCGATGCCCTGCACCCCCTGGCGGACCATCCCCGGGTGATGTTCGTGCGCAACCTGCCGCTCCCGCCCAGCGTGGAGATCGGCGCCTACACCTATTACGACGACCCGGAGGGGCCGGAAGCCTTCCTCCGGAACGTGCTGTACCATTACGAGTTCACCGGCGACCGGCTCCGGATCGGCCGGTTCTGCGCCCTGGCGACGGGAACCGCGTTCCTGATGAACGGCGGCAACCACCGGACCGCGGCGCCGTCCACCTATCCCTTCCTGATCTTCGGGGGCGCCTGGGCCGGGCGCTTCGAGGGCGAGGCCGACTTCCCGGGCCGCGGCGACACCGTGGTCGGCAACGACGTCTGGACCGGCTGGAAGAGCACGATCCTGCCCGGCGTCACCATCGGCGACGGCGCGATCGTCGCCGCGCGGGCGGTGGTGACGCGGGACGTGCCGCCCTACGCGGTGGTCGCCGGAAACCCGGCGCGGATCGTCCGCATGCGCTACGGCCCGCGGGACGTCGAACGGCTGCTTCGGCTGCGCTGGTGGGACTGGGACGCGGAACGGATCACCCGCAACATCCCCGCCATCGCCGGCGGCGACGTCGACGCGCTGGCGGCGGCGACCTGACGCACGCGCCGGCGCCCCTCCCGCTCCGCCGACCCAGTCCCCACATAAGGGGCTGTCCCCACTGTCCTGGAACCCTGATGCTCGGATCGGCCCATCTTCAACGTGTCTATGAAGCGGCGGAGGACTGCGTCGCCGCCGGACGCTACACCAACGCCGCCAAGCTGCTCGCCAGCCTGCTGGTGCAGGATCCGGAGCCGGACCACGAGCGGATCGCCGCAGTGCTGGACGCCCTGATCGAGATGTCGGCCGAGCCGTCGGCGCTGATCAACCGCGCCGCCATGCTGCTCGACCCCGCCATGGGGGAGACGGACCCCGAGCGGGCGCTGGCCCTGCTCCAAGACGCCGCCGACCAGACCGACGACCCCGAGCACCCGGAGCATACCCTGTCCGGGCTGGCCCACGGCATGATCGGCGACTGCTATATCCGGGGCGCCGGCGTGTCGGCCGATCCCGATGCCGGCTTCGGCCATTACCTGCTGGCGGCGGAGTACGGCAACGCCAAGGCCGCCTTCAATGTCGGCCTCGCCTATGACCAGGGAATGCTGGGCCAGGCGGTCGACCGCGACGCCGCCAAGCGCTTCTACCGGATCGCCGCCGACGGAGGCGAGGCCTCGGCCATGACCCGCCTCGCGGTGCTCTACATGACCGATCAGGACCCGCCGGACGAGGTCACGATCGTGGACCTGCTGGAGGCCGCCGTCGAGCGGGGCGACGAGGACGCGGCCGAGATCCTGCAGAACCTGCAGGACGACGTCCTGGAGTGACGCCAGCGCCGTCGCGCCCCGGCGGGGCCCCCGTCAGCGCACGCCCTGGGGCCAGATCACCACGCGGACGGTCTGGAGCAGGATGATCAGGTCGAGCATCAGGCTGCAGTTCTTGACGTAGTAGAGGTCGAACTTCAGCTTCTCGCGCGCGTCGGCGATCGACGCGCCGTAGGGGTAGTTGACCTGGGCCCATCCGGTGATCCCCGGCTTGACGATGTGCCGGTAGGGATAGCAGGACATGTCCTTGATCAGGTCGTTGACGATGCTGGGACGCTCCGGCCGGGGGCCGACGAAGCTCATCTCGCCGCTCAGCACGTTGAAGATCTGCGGGATCTCGTCGATCCGGATCTTGCGGATGATGCCGCCGATGAAGGTCACCCGAGGGTCGTCGACCGACGCCCAGCGGGCGACGCCATCCTTCTCCGCGTCGACGCGCATGCTGCGGAACTTGATGACCGAGAACTTGCGCCCGTTCAGGCCGACCCGCTCCTGCCGGT
Source organism: Skermanella sp. TT6 (assembly GCF_016653635.2). Lineage (NCBI taxonomy): Bacteria > Pseudomonadati > Pseudomonadota > Alphaproteobacteria > Rhodospirillales > Azospirillaceae > Skermanella > Skermanella cutis. The sequence goes on along the minus strand of NZ_CP067420.1, from coordinate 401,137 downwards.
AGAAGATGGGCCCCCCGTCCTCCAGCTTGACCGCTAGCGCCGTGAAGCACAGCAGCGGCAGAGCGAACAGCAGGAAACCCAGGCTGACCGTGATGTCGAACGTCCGCTTCACCGCCGTCTCGAACCGGCCCATGGTGCTGCCGTTGGAGAACAGCAGCCAGTTCGGATAGGGGCGGTCGATCTCGAGCTGGCCGAACTCCCGCTCGAAGAAGGTCGCGGTGTCGAGGATGCGGATGCCCCTGAGGCGGAACTGGAGCAGCGTCTCGCGCGGGACGCTCTGTTCCGGGTGCTCCAGCGCCACCACCACCTCGTCGGCGTTCAGCGTCTCGCACAGGGACAGCAGGTCGTTGGCCCGCACCACCCGGCTCTCGGTGACGCAGGTGGCGCACGGCTCGACCGGCGCGAAGCCCAGCACGATGAAGTTGGCCGGCCGGAGCTCCCGCTCCGCCCGCTCGATCCGCTGCGCCTGCGGCCCGGTGCCCAGTACCAGCACCCGGTTCTTCAGGGACTGGATGCTGGCGATGCGGGTCACCACCGCACGGTTCCCGAGCAATCCCACCGAAGCCAGGGCCAGCGCCGGGAACAGCGCGCTCATCCAGATCCTGCTGCCGGGGACCACGTAGAAGATCGTCATCAGGCACAGGAACGAGAGGCCGAGCCCGATCAATATGCGCAGATAAAGCACCTTGATCGTCAGCAGGTATTTCCGCTCGTACAGTCCCATCATGAAAAGGCACGGTATCGTCATCGCCGTGAACACGATGGTTTGATGAAGATGTCCCTCCTGGTTGGTGAGAACTATGTCCAGTGTTGCATAGCTGAGGCTGAGACACAGGATCATGGCGCTTGCCAGAACACCCGCGTCGGCAAGCGCCAGGAAAAGGAAAGAGGTCGGAACGAACATGTTGAAAACGCGGATCATATTGAATAGCCCCCTACCCGGTTTTCTGTCCGAAAGCGCCTTTTTGAAGGAATTCTATAAATTTTCATGAAAAAGCGCGCATTGACCGAGGTCCGCAGAATGAGTTCTTGGCGCGGAGGATAGCACCGGTTGACCGCCGGACACTCGTTCTTGTGCATAAAATGGGCAAACCTTTTGACGTACCGCATTGTCCCGAAAGGAGAAATCGGGTTTGCGAAGTAACTTTGCGGACGCTGGTATCGCCCGAACGGGCAGCGCTGGGAACCTTTTACATAGTTACAAAAAAACCGCGTTTGGAGAACAATCCGTTATTGTCACTGGTCGTGACGCAGCGCGGAAATGTCTTATATTGCAGCGCCTCATAATTGTTTCATCGACCTTTCCACAAATGTTACAGAAGCGGATAGCAGAGGCTTAATGACTCTTTAACGCTGAATCATGTACTCCTGGCGGCAGAAAGCCTCCTGGCGGCCGTATGTTTTCCACAGGCAACTCGTGGATTTCCAGCATGCGCCCTATCAACTTATGAAGCCTGACGGGATGACTGAAAAGAAATCGGAAGTGAGGGCGGCCCTCGCCACCTGCCGCAATGCCTTCGTCATGACTGCGGCGTTCAGCGCGTTCATCAACCTGTTGATGCTCGTGTCGCCCATGTACATGATGCAGGTTTACGACCGGGTGTTGCACAGCCGCAGCGAGGCGACCCTGCTGATGCTGACCCTGATCACGGTCGGCCTGCTGGGCGTGATGGCCCTGCTGGAGGTGGTCCGCTCCCGCGTGCTGGTCCGCGTCGGCGGCCGGCTCGACCAGGAGATGAGCGAACGGATCCTGTCCGCCCAGTTCCAGGCCAGCCTGCACCGGGTCGGCAGCAATCCCGCGCAGGCCAGCCGCGACTTCGACACGGTCCGCCAGTTCCTGACCGGCTCGGGCATCTTCGCTTTCTTCGACGCGCCGTGGACGCCGCTGATCCTGGCGGTCATTTTCATCTTCCATCCCGTCCTGGGCCTGATCGCGCTGGTCGGCGGCATCCTCCTGTTCGCCCTGGCCATCGTCAACGAGGCGGTGACCAAGAAGCCGCTGGAGGAAGCCAACCGCAATGCGGTCGTGGCGGCGGGCGCCATCGAGAGCAGCATGCGCAACGCCGAGGTGCTCGAGGCGATGGGCATGTTCGGCAATTTCCGCCGCCGGTGGGCGGGGCGGCGCGAGGAGATCCTGCGTCTCCAGGCTATCGCCAGCGACCGCGCCGGCGTCATCATGGGCCTGACCAAGTATCTGCGGCTGCTGCTGCAGACCGCGATCCTGGGCGGCGGCGCCTGGCTGGCGATCCACGAGCAGATCTCGCCGGGCGTGATCATCGCCGCCTCGATCCTGATGGGCCGCGCCCTGGCCCCGGTCGAGCAGGCGATCGGCACCTGGAAGCAGTTCGTCGGCGCCCGCATCGCCTATCGCCGCCTGAACGAGCTGCTGAGCCGCATCCCCAAGGCGGTGCCGCGCACCGAGCTGCCCCGCCCGGTCGGCGACCTGAAGGTGGAGACGGTCGTCGTGGTCCCCCCCGGCGGCTCGGCGCCGACCCTGTCGCGGGTCAGCTTCGACCTGGCCGCCGGCCAGGTGCTGGGCGTGATCGGCCCGAGCGGCGCCGGCAAGTCCACCCTCGCCCGGCTGCTGGTCGGCGCGTGGCGGCCCTATGCCGGCACGGTGCGGATCGACGGCGCCGACCTGCACAATTGGGACCCGGAGCGGCGCGGCACCTTCATGGGGTACCTGCCCCAGGACGTCGAGCTGTTCGACGGCTCGGTGTCCGAGAACATCGCCCGGTTCGGCGAGCTGGACAGCGAGGCGATCGTCGCCGCCGCCCGGCGGGCCGGCGTCCACGACATGATCCTGCGGCTGCCCCAGGGCTACGACACCCCGATCGGCACCGGCGGCTGCGCACTGTCCGGCGGCCAGCGCCAGCGCATCGGCCTGGCCCGCGCGGTCTATGGCGGCCCGGCGATGGTGATCCTGGACGAGCCGAACTCCAACCTGGACGACGAGGGCGAGTCCGCCCTGGTCCATGCCATCTCGGAGCTGAAGCGCGCCGGCACGACGGTGATCATCATCTCCCACCGGCCCAGCATCCTGAGCGCCACCGACCAGATCCTGGTGCTGGCCGACGGCGGCGTCCGGATGTTCGGCAACCGGAACGAGGTCCTGTCCCGCTTCACCCGCCCCGTCGTGGCGTCCGCTTCCACCCCGGCCCAGCCGGGCCTGACCGCCCAGCAGGCTTCCTGACATGACCAGTCTGATCGAGACCAACCCCGGCCTCCTGCCCGCGAAGCCCGCCGGCGACCGCGGCGCCAAGGCCAAGCCCAATTTCCCGACCTCCTACAACGGCACGATCACCGCCGGCTGGCTGGTGATCCTGGCCGGCTTCGGCAGCCTTGCCGCCTGGTCGGCGCTGGCCCCGCTGAGCACCGCCGCGATTGCCAGCGGCACGGTCGTGGTGGACAGCTACCGCAAGTCGGTACAGCACCTGCAGGGCGGAATCATCCAGGACATACTGGTGCGGGACGGCCAGAAGGTCCAGGCCGGCGACGTGCTGGTCCGCCTCGATCCGACCCAGACCCGTTCGCTGGCCCAGATGCTGCGCGCCCAGGTCGACCTGGCGAAGGCCGAGGAGGCCCGGATGCTGGCCGAACGGGACGGTCTGGAAGAGATCCGCTTCCCGGCCGACCTGGTCGAGCGGTCCAGGACCGAACGCGACCTGGCCGAGACCATGGCCGGCCAGAAGCGGATCTTCGAGGCCCGCCGCCAGAGCCTGACCGGCCAGACCTCGATCCTGCGCAACCGCATCGCCCAGTCGCTGGAGCAGATCTCCGGCATGGAGATCCAGGAAAAGGCCAAGCTGCGCCAGAGCGCCCTGCTCGACAAGGAGCTGAACGGCCTGCGCGAACTGGCCGAGCGCGGCAACGCGCCGGCCAACAAGGTCCTGCAGTACGAACGCGAGGTCGAGGCGCTGACCGCCGAGCGCGGCGAGATCCTGTCGCGCATCGCCAGCGTCCGCCAGCAGATCGGCGAGGCCGAGCTTCAGATCACCCAGGCCCAGAAGACCTTCCTGGAACAGGTCGAGACCGACCTGCGCACGACCCAGGCCCGGCTGTTCGAATCGGCCGAGCGCCTGCACGCCACGACGGCCGAGCTGGGCCGCATGGAGGTGCGCGCGCCGGAGAGCGGCGTCGTGGTGGACATGGCGTTCCACACGGTGGACGGCGTCATCGGCCCGGGCGGCCGCATCATGGACATCGTGCCGCAGAACGACCAGCTGGTCGTGGACGCCCAGATCCGTCCGGCCGACATCGACGGACTCCAGGTCGGCATGGAGGCGGAGATCCGCTTCCCGGCCTTCAACCAGCGCACCACGCCGATGATCCACGGCCAGCTCAAGACCGTCTCGGCCGACCGGCTGGTCGATCCGAAGACCAACATGCCGTACTTCAACGTACGCGTGCTGGTGGACGAGAAGAGCAAGGAAAGCATCTCAGGCCTGAACATCATCCCCGGCATGCCGGCCGAGGTGGTGATCAAGAAGGGCGAGCGTACGCTGCTCTCCTACCTGATCCAGCCGATGCGGGACACCTTCGTCCGCGCCATGCGCGAATAACGGGCGACGGGATACGGGAACGAGAAAAGCCGCCCTGCGAGGGGCGGCTTTTTCAGTTTTGTGTCCACAGATGAACGCAGATGGACACAGATAAGAAATGAGTATCTGTGTCCATCTGCGTTCATCTGTGGACAAGTAAAATAGGAAGGCTTTGGCCGGCCTGCGTTTCCGTCGAAATCTCAGGCGTGTCCGGCTTCACCCGACAGCATGGACAGGCTGACGCCCAGCTTGGCGATGGCGCGCTCCCACTTGGTATCCAGGTCGCGGTCGTACAGCAGGCCGTCGTCGGCCGGCGCGTTCAGCCAGCCGTTGGCCTGCATCTCGGCGTCCAGCTGCCCCGGCCCCCAGCCGGCATAGCCCAGCGCCAGCATCGCGTGCTTCGGCCCGCGCCCGTCGGCGATGGCGCGCAGGATGTCCACCGTGGCGGTCAGCGCCACGTCGTCGTCCACCGTCATGGTGCCTTCACGGACGAAATCGGTCGAATGCAGCACGAAGCCGCGGCCCGACTCGACCGGACCTCCGAAATGCACCCGCATGTTGGTCGCATGACCCGGCGTATCTATGCCGAGTTGCTCCAGCAGGTCCGGGAACGTGATCGAGCCGAAGAGCTTGTTTATCACCAAGCCCATGGCGCCGTCCGGATTATGGGCACAGATATAGATGACCGACCGCTGGAACCGCTGGTCCGGCATGGCCGGCATGGCGATCAGCAGCTGACCGGTCAGGTATTGGGGCTTCCGCGTTGCGTCAGTCATTCGTGCCGTTCCGTCTGCCTCAAGCTCCGAATGTGGTGGCTGATCGCACCGGATCAACGGGCCTCATGAAAGTGTGACAGCACCTGCGACCGCTTGCCACCTATAATGCCGACCCATGAGACACAAAATCCAAGCGCCATGATCAGCAGAAGCACCCTCTCCAGCGTCGCCGCCGGATTGCTCGTACTGCTCGCGGCCCTGCTCTCCGCCTGCCTGCCGGCCCTGGGCGCCTCCGGCCCGTGGCAGCAAACCGAAACCGTGGAGGGAAGGCTGGTCGCCGCCGTGGACGGCGCCGGTTCGCTCGACAGCATCCCGCTCGGCCTGCACCTGAAGATGAAGCCGGGCTGGAAGACCTATTGGCGTTCGCCCGGCGATGCCGGCCTGCCGCCGCAGCTCGCCTGGGACGGCAGCGCCAACCTGGCGGGGACGGAGATGCGCTGGCCGGCGCCCCACCGCTTCACCCTGTTCGGGATCGAGACCTTCGGCTACGACGGGGAAGTGGTGTTCCCCATAGCCGCCCGGCCGGCGGCACCCGGGCAAGCGCTGGACCTCCGCGCGTCGGTCGACCTGCTGGTGTGCAGCGACATCTGCGTGCCCCAGCGCCTGGACCTGACCCTGGCGCTCCCGGAGGGGCCGGCAAGCTCGGCCGGTGCCGACGCCAACCTGATCGCCCGCTTCGCCTCCCGGGTACCCGGCGACGGTGCCGCCTCCGGCCTGTCGATCGAGAGCGTGCAGGCGGCGGGCAAGTCGCTGCGCGTCGTGGCGACGGCGCGCGACCCTTTCGTCGACCCGGACCTGTTCGTCGAGGCCGGAGACGGCACGGCCTTCGGCGCCCCGAGGATCGACTTCGCCGACGGCGACCGGCGCATCGCCGTCACGCTGCCGGTCACCGGCGAGCCGTCGGCCCTGGAAGGCATGCCGGTCACCCTGACCCTGGTGGACGGGCTGCGCGCGATGGAGCGTGCGGCGACGGTGGAGGCGCCAGGCGCCGGCCAGACCGGAGACGCCGCGGGGCTCGCCGCCATGCTGGGCTTCGCCCTGGTCGGCGGGCTGCTGCTGAACCTGATGCCCTGCGTGCTGCCGGTCCTGTCGCTCAAGCTGCTGTCGGTGGTCAGCCACGGCGGCAGCGCCCCGCGCGAGATCCGGGCCGGCTTCCTGGCGTCCGCCGCCGGAATCCTGTTCTCCTTCCTGGTGCTGGCCGGCGCCGCCGTCGCGCTGAAGCTGACCGGTTCCGCGGTCGGCTGGGGCATCCAGTTCCAGCAGCCGCTGTTCCTGGTCTTCATGGTGGTGCTGGTCACGGTCTTCGCGGCCAACCTGTGGGGCCTGTTCGAGATCCCGCTGCCGCGCGCCATCGCCGACGCGGCGGTGGGGGGGCACGGCGGGCACGCCCCGAGCTTGCGCGGCCATTTCGCGACGGGGGCGCTCGCCACCTTGCTGGCGACCCCCTGCTCCGCCCCGTTCCTGGGAACCGCGGTGGGGTTCGCCCTGGCCCGCGGGCCGCTGGAGATCGTCGCCGTCTTCCTGGCGCTGGGCCTGGGCCTGGCCCTGCCCTTCCTGGCGGTGGCGGCGTTCCCCCGGCTCGCCGCCCGCCTGCCCCGGCCCGGCCGCTGGATGGTCGCGCTGCGCCGGGTGCTGGGCGGGGCGCTGGCCCTGACCGGCGTCTGGCTGCTGTCGGTCCTGGCGGTCCAGATCGGCCCGGCGGCGGCGCTGGCGGTCGGCGCGCTGATGGTCGCCGTCGTCCTGGCCCTGGCGGTCCGCCGCCGGCTGCCCGGCCGCATCCGGTTCGCCGGCGGCGTGGCCGCGGCGCTGCTGGCGGTGGCCGCCTTCGGGATGCCGATGGCGCTGGACCGTCCGGCCTCGCAGGCGGCTGCGGCGACCGACGCCGAGTGGGTGCCGTTCGACCGTGCCGCCATCGCCGAGCAGGTGGCCGCCGGGCGAACCGTGTTCGTGGACGTCACGGCGACCTGGTGCATCACCTGCCAGGCCAACAAGCGGCTGGTGCTGTCGCGCGACCCCGTCGCCGGGAGGCTTTTCGGCGGGGCCGTGGTGCCGATGCAGGCGGACTGGACCCGGCCGGACGACCGGATCGCGGCCTATCTGGCCGAGCACGGCCGCTACGGCATCCCGTTCAACATGGTCTACGGCCCCGGCGCGCCCGAGGGCATAGCGCTGCCGGAACTGCTGACCGAGGCAGCGGTGCTCGCGGCGCTGGACCGGGCGGGCTGACCGGGAGCGGGCGGACAGGAATGCTCCTTGCGACGCAACGCCGCACCGGTCTACACCTGTGCCGACGATTCACGCTCGGAGGGCCATCAGAATGACGATCAAGGTCGGCGACACGTTTCCGTCCGTCACGCTCAAGCACCTGACATCCAACGGGATGCAGGAAATCAGCACCGACGACCTGTTCAAGGGCAAGAAGGCCGTGCTGTTCGCGGTCCCGGGCGCCTTCACCCCGACCTGCTCGGCCAAGCACCTGCCGGGCTTCGTCAACCGGGCGGACGAGTTCAAGGCCAAGGGCTACGAGATCGTCTGCATGGCGGTGAACGACCCCTTCGTGATGGACGCCTGGGCCAAGTCGTCCGACGTCGGCGACAAGATCACCATGCTGCCCGACGGCAACGGCACCCTGACCAAGGCGCTGGGCCTTGAGATGGACGGCACGGGCTACAGCCTGGGCCATCGCAGCAAGCGCTTCGCCATGGTGATCGAGGACGGCATCGTGAAGTCTGTAAACGTCGAGGAGCCCGGCGCCTTCGCGGTCTCCAGCGCCGACGCGGTGCTCGACTCGATCTGACGGCCGCCTCCACCGGGCCGGGCTCCGCGCCCGGCCCTTCGGCGGACTCAAGCGAACAGAGCCTTGTGCTCGTCGCGCAGCAGGTTCTTCTGGACCTTGCCCATGGCGTTGCGCGGCAGCTCGTCGATGAAGAAGATCCGCTTGGGAACCTTGTAGTTCGCCAGCTCCTCCTTGCACACCGCCGCGACCCGGTCCACCGTCACGTCGTCGCGGCCCGGCCGGCGCATCGCCACCGCGACCACGGCCTCCCCGAAGTCGGGATGGGGCACGCCGACCACGGCGGACTCGACGATGCCGTCGATCGCGTCGATCACGCTCTCGACCTCCTTCGGGTAGACGTTGAACCCGCCGGAGATGATCAGGTCCTTGGCCCGGCCGACGATGTGGACATAGCCGCGGCCGTCGATCTTGCCGACGTCGCCGGTGATGAAGAACCCGTCCGGGCGGAACTCGGATCTCGTCTTCTCCGGCATGCGCCAGTAGCCGCCGAACACGTTCGGCCCCCTCACCTCGATGATGCCGATCCCGTCGGTGCCGAGGGGCTCGCCGGTCTTCTCGTCCACCACGCGCAGTTCGACGCCGGGCAGCGGGAAGCCGACGGTGCCGGGCACCCGGTCGCCGTCCAAGGGGTTCGAGGTCAGCATGCCGGTCTCGGTCATGCCGTAGCGCTCCAGGATCGGATGCCCGGTGCGCTCCTGGAACTCCCGGTGGGTGTCGGCCAGCAGCGGGGCCGAGCCGGAGATGAACAGCCGCATGCTCCGGCACAGGTCGGGCGTCATCCGCGGGTCCGACAGCAGCCGGGTGTAGAAGGTCGGCACGCCCATGAAGACGGTGGCGCGCGGGAGCAGTTCGACCACCCGGTCCAGGTCGAACCTGGGCAGGAACAGCATGCCCGACCCGTTCAGCAGGACGCAGTTGGTCGCGACGAACAGCCCGTGGGTGTGGAAGATCGGCAGGGCGTGGAGCAGCACGTCGCCGGGCTTCCAGCCCCAGATCCGGTGCAGCGCCTGGGCGTTCGAGCCCAGGTTGCGGTGGCTCATCATGGCGCCCTTGGACCGCCCGGTGGTGCCGGAGGTATAGAGGATCGCCGCCAGGTCGCCCGGCTCCGCCGGGACCGTGGCATAGTCTGGATCCAGGCCGCGCGCCCGTTCCGGCAGGGATCCGTCGCCGGACTGCCCGAGCGTCAGGACGTGGCCGACGCCGGCCTTGGCCGCGACCTCGGCGATCACCGGCTCGCTCTCCGGCCGGCAGACCACGACGGCGGGCTCGGCGTCACCGACGAAATAGGCCACTTCCGCCTTGGTGTAGGCGGTATTCAGCGGCAGGTAGGCGGCCCCCGCCCGGAGACAGGCGAGATAGAGGAAGATCGCTTCCGGCGACTTTTCGACCTGGACCGCGACCCGGTCCCCCTTGCGCACCCCCAGGTCGGTCAGCAGGCGTGCGTAGCGGCCGGAGGTTTCGTGCAGGTCGGCATAGCTGTAGATCCGGCCCCGGTCCTTGTTGATGAAGGGATCCGTCTCGATGAAGGGACTTGAGAGATCGGCGGGGAAACGGGACTGGAACAGGTCGTACAGGTTGTCGCTCATTTTTTCTTTGGCTCCGGGGGCTGCTTGGTCGATCCTCCACGCGCACCGACCATAGCCGCAGCATCTTGGGAATTGAAGCGCCCCGGAATAAGTTTGTGGCAGGCGGAAGGGCGCGGGGGCGGGATGATGGCGGACATGGCGCGGCGCACCTGGACATGGTGGTTCGACCAGCCGCCCGAGCGGCTGTGGCCGCTGCTGGCCGACACGCCGCGCTTCAACGAGGCGATGGGCCTGCCCCGTTATCAGGTGGAGGAGATCCCCCGGGAGGACGGCACCCTGCTGCGCCTCGCCCGCGGCACGATCGGCCGCATCGCGCTGGAATGGGAGGAGCAGCCGTTCCAGTGGGTGGCGCCCCAGGGATACACCCAGGTCCGGCTGTTCCGCTCCGGCCCCTTCGCAAGCGTCAGCCCGACGCTGGAGCTGACGCCGGAGCGCGGCGGCTCGCGCGTGTCCTACACCCTGGAGATGCGGCCGGCGAACTGGCTGGGCTGGCTGCTGGTCCGCCTGGGCTTCCTGGAACGGTCCGGCCGGCGTTTCGAGGCGCTGATCCGCGCCGCCGCCGACCATGCCGCGGGATCGCGTCCAGAGCCGTTCGACTATGTCCCGCCCGCCCCGGAAGCGGCCGTCGCGGAACGGGTCGCCGGGATGGTCCGGGCCTTGGAGGAGAGCGGCAACGGCCATGGGCTGTCGCGCCGCCTGGCCGACCATCTGCTGGCCGCGCAGGAGGTGGATTTGACCCGCATCCGGCCCCTGGCCCTCGCGCGGACCTGGGGCGAACCGGCCCGGACAGCGGTCGAGCTGTGCCTGGGAGCCGTCAAGGCCGGCCTGCTGACGCTCCGCTGGGACCTGCTGTGCCCGCGCTGCCGGGGCGCCAAGGCGGTGGCGGCGAGCCTGGACCGGCTGCCGAGCGGCGCCCACTGCCCGTCCTGCAACATCGACTACGGCAGGGACTTCGCGCGGAACGTCGAGCTGACCTTCCAGCCGTCGCCGGCGGTCCGGCAGCTCACCGAGGGCGAATACTGCCTGGCCGGCCCCATGACCACGCCGCATGTCCATGTCCAGCAGACGCTTCGCCCGGGTGAGGAGAGGACGCTGGAAACGGCGCTTCCCGCCGGCCCCTTGCGCCTGCGCACCCTGGAGCCGGGCGGCAGCGCCGACCTGGACTGGCTGCCCGCCCCGGGCCAGGGCTTTCCCCTGGTGGTCGCGGAGGGGGATGCCGTCGTGCCCGGCCGTCCCGCCGCCCCCGGCCTGCTCCGCCTGGAGAACAGGACGGACCGCCCCCTGACGCTGGTGGTGGAGGACCGGGACTGGATCACGGACGCCCTGACCGCCCACCAGGTGACGACCCTCCAGGCCTTCCGCGACATGTTCTCGGACGAGGTGCTGCGCCCCGGCGACGAGGTCGCGATCGGCACCGTCACCCTGATGTTCACCGACCTCAAGGGCTCGACCGCCCTCTACGACCGCATCGGCGACGCCAGCGCCTACCATAGGGTCCGGGAGCATTTCGCGGATCTGGCGAGGGCCGTGCGCGACCATGACGGCGCCGTGGTCAAGACCATCGGCGACGCGGTCATGGCCGCCTTCGCCGACCCGGGCCAGGCGGTCCGCGCGGCGCTCGCCATCCAGACGGCGCCCCGCGACGGATTGGTGATCAAGATGGGCCTTCATGCCGGCGCCTGCGTCGCGGTGACCCTGAACGGCCGCCTGGATTATTTCGGCTCCACCGTCAATCTGGCCGCGCGCCTCGAAGGGCGGAGCCGGGGCGGCGACATCATCCTGTCCGAGAGCCTGGCCGCCGATCCGGCCGTTTCGGCTGTGATAACATCGTTGCATTCCGAGGTGGAGTCGGCCGAGCTGAAGGGATTCTCAGCCCCTGTCACCTTCCGCCGTCTTGTTCCGGCGACCGTTAGTTCCTATACCGCCCTGTCTTGAAGAGGAGCCTTGGGGGAAGCCGGGCTGGCCGGCCGAAACCCCGTCAGGAGGAGTGGATGTCGGATCTGCGGCAGGTTTTCGCCGCCATTCTACCGTTGCTGGTCAGCCTCGGTATCCTGGTCCTGGGCAACGGCCTGTTCTCCACGCTGCTGGCGGTGCGCATGGGGGCGGAGAGCTTCCCGGTCGACCGTATCGGCATCATCATGGCGGCCTACTCGGTCGGTTTCGTTCTCGGAACATTGCGCTGCCCCAGGGTCGTCGAGCGGGTCGGCCATATCCGCGCCTTCGCGGCCTTCGCGGCGCTGGCCGCCATCTCGGCGCTGGTCCACGCGATCGTGGTGGACCAGATCGTCTGGCTGCTGCTGCGCGTCGTGGCGGGCTTCTGCCTGGCGGGGCTGTTCACCATCACCGAGAGCTGGATCAACGCCTCCTCCTCCAACACGGTGCGGGGCCGGGTGCTGTCGGTCTACATGACCGTCAACTATCTCTCCCTGGGCGCGTCGCAGTCGCTGATCACGGTGATCGATCCCAACGGGTTCGAGATCTTCAGCCTGGTCGCGATCCTGGTGGCGCTGTCGCTGGTTCCGCTGGCGCTGAGCCGGGTCCAGAGCCCGGGCACCGTCGGCACCAACCGGCTCCGCGTGATCGAGATCGTCCGGATCTCCCCGCTGGGCGTCGCCGGCTGCATCGGGGCCGGGCTGATCAACGGCGCCTTCGGCAGCATGGGCCCGGTCTATGTCCAGGCGCGCGGCGGCACGGTGGAGGATGTCGGACTGTTCATGATGGTCGCGATCCTCAGCGGCTTCCTGATGCAGTTCCCGATGGGACGCCTGTCCGACAGGTTCGACCGCCGGACCGTCTTCCTGGCGGCCATCGCCGGCGTCTCCGCCGCGGCCGTGGCCCTCGCCTTCGCCGACAACGTCCCGAACCTCGCCTTCGCGGCGATGCTGGGCCTCTACGGCGGCCTCGCCTATTCGATCTATCCGATCGCCCTCGCCCATGCGAACGACTTCATGAGTTCGGACGAGGTCGTGCCGGCCAGCGCCGGGCTGCTGCTGATGTTCGGCGTGGGGTCCGTGGTGGGGCCGGTCCTGGCGTCCCAGGTCATGGGCGTGCTCGGATTCAACGGGCTGTTCTTCTATATCGGGTCGATCGCGGGCGTCCTGGTGCTGTTCACGCTCTACCGCATGACGGCCCGCCAAGCGAAGCCGCTGGAGGAACAGGGCGCCTTCGTGCCGATGCCGCAGACCGCGACCACGCCGATCGCGCTGGAACTGAACCCGCGCGCCGAGGCGGCCGGGCAGGAGGCGGACCAGCTCGCCTTCGACTTCGACCCGCCGGACCGGATGCAGGCCCAGGCGGCGGAGTGACCGGGGGCGGGCGGGCAGCGGCCTTAGCCCGATCGGGCCGGAAATAAACCGGACATGGCGGCGTTATTAAACGCGTAATGCCTTTGCGCCATATTGAGGCCATCTCTTTCGTCTCAAGTTGGTAAAGCGTCATTGCGCGGGACCGGCCGGTTCCGCTTCGGGATGCCGTACCCCCACTGGAAGGCCGTCTGCCGTGTTTCCCGACCTGTCCGCCGCCCGGCGCCGCCGCCCGACCATCGCCGCGCGCGCGGTTGCCGGCATCCTGATGGCCGCCCTGGTCGCGGCGGCGACGGCCGCGATGCTGCTGGTCCCCATGGCCGGCGGGCCGCGCGCGGACGACATCCGGTTCTTCCGGATCGGCACCGGGACCACCGGCGGCACGTATTTTCCCGTCGGCGGCATGCTGGCCAACGCGATCAGCAACCCGCCGGGATCCCGGCCCTGCGATCGCGGCGGAAGCTGCGGCGTACCCGGCGTGATCGCGGTCGCCCAGGCCACCCAGGGCTCCGTGGAGAACCTGAAGGAAATGCGGACCGGGACCCTGGAATCGGCGCTGTCCCAGGCGGACATCGCCTTCTGGGCCCGCAAGGGGACCGGCCCCTACAAGGGCCAGCAGCCGTTCGAGCAGCTCACCACCATCGCCAACCTCTATATCGAGACGGTCCATCTCGTGGTCCGCGCCGAAAGCGACATCCGCAGCGTCGCCGACCTGAAGGGAAAGGTGGTCTCGATCGGCGAGGAGGGGTCCGGCACCCTGGTCGAGGCCCGGGTCATCCTGGAAGCCTACGGCATCGCGGAAACGGAGATCGATCCACGGTACCTGAAGCCGGGTCCGGCCGGCGACCGGCTGGTGGAGGGCGGGATCGACGCCTTCTTCATCGTCGGCGGGCATCCCGTCTCCGCCGTCGCCGAGGCGGCCGCCCGCACGCCGATCCGGCTGCTGTCCTTCGACGACGCGCAGGGCCGAAGCTTGAAGGAGCGGCTGCCCTTCTTCACCGAATCCGTGATCGGCGAGGGCGTCTACGAGGGCGTTTCGGAAACGCGCACCTTGGGCGTCGGCGCCCAGTGGCTGGTCCGCGGCGACGTCCCGGATGACCTGGTCTACGGCATCACCCGCGCGCTGTGGCATCCCAGCACCCGGCGCCTGCTGGACAACGGCCACCCGAAGGGGCCGTCGATCCAGCTCGCCACCGCGACGAGGGGCCTCGCCGCCCCCCTCCATCCCGGCGCCGCCCGCTATTACCGGGAAGCCGGCGTGCTGGAGGACGACGGCGCCGAGCCGAAGGTCGAGCCGCTCCAGGAGCCGGAGCGCCCCGAGGACGACCCCATGCCCGCCCTCCCGGTTCCCGTCCCCCCGGCCCAATAGGCTCGGGAAACCCCTCTCAGAGCAGCGCTCCCCAGGGTTCGGCGGCACCGGCGGCGTACCATTCGCGCATGGCGGGAAGCCCCAGGACCGTGCCGACATAGGCCTGGGCGACCTCGTCCAGTTCCACCCCGTACGTGTCGAAACGGGTGCAGACCGGCGCGTACATGGCGTCGGCGACCGTGAACCGGCCGAACAGGAAGGGGCCGTCCGCGCCGAAACGCGCCCGCGCGTCGCGCCACAGCTCGGTGATCCGGGCGATGTCGGCCAGCACCTCCGGCGTACGCCCCTCCCCCGGATGCTTGTCGGTCACGTCCATCGGCATGTTCCGGCGCAGATCGACGAAGCCGGAATGCATCTCGGCCGAGATCGACCGGGCGGCGGCCCGGGCACCCCGGTCGTCGGGCCACAGGCCGGCCTCAGGATGGCTTTCGGCCAGGTATTCCAGGATCGCCAGCGAGTCATGGACGGTCACGTCGCCGTCGCGCAGCACCGGCACCTTCCCGGCGGGGGAATGCCGGAGGATTTCCGCCTTGGTTTCCGCCTGGCGCAGCGGGACCGTGATCTCGCGGAACGGGACGCCGATCTGCTTCAGGGCCAGCCAGGGACGCAACGACCACGATGACGAGGCCTTGTTGCCGATGACGAGGGTGAGATCGCTCATGAAGAACCGCCGGATCTGCGAAGGGTGAAGGTCGCGCGGGAGACTAGTTGCTATCGCGCGGTTTCGAAAGCGTCCCGATAGGAAACGGCGCGCCGGACGGTTCCATCTTTTCAGCGGCGGCCCGGTGCTCCATGTTCTGGGCACCGCAACCATGATCGCGACGAAGGAACAGCCACTTGCTGACCCACATGCGCCCGAAGGCCGGGACGGACTCGATCCCGCTCACCCCCGTCACGAAGGATGGCCTCGAAGGCTGGCTCGCGGATCAGCCGGCAGGCGTGCGCGCCTGGGTCGCCGGCATCGGCTTCAAGGCCGAGTCCGGCAAGACGGCGCTTCTGCCGGGCGACGGCGGGAACCTTGCCCGCGTGCTGGTCGGCGTCGACGCCGACGCCGACCTCTGGGCCTACGCCTCCCTTCCCGCATCCCTGCCGGCCGGCGCCTACCATATCGACGCGGGCCTGGACGCCGGCACCGCCACCAGGGCGGCCCTCGGTTGGGCGCTCGGCTGCTACGCTTTCACCCGCTACAAGTCGAAGAACGAGCGGAGCTTCGCGACGCTGGTCTGGCCGGACGGCGCAGACCGGGACGCGGTGGAGCGCACCGCGACCGCCACGTATCTCGTGCGCGACCTGATCAACACCCCCGCTTCCGACATGGGTCCCGCCGAACTGGCCGCCGCGGCCGAGGCGCTGGGCGCCGAGTTCAAGGCCAAGGTCAAGGTGACCGTCGGGGAAGACCTGCTGAAGAAGAACTATCCCGCCGTCCACGCCGTCGGCCGGGCCAGCGCCCGGGAACCCCGCCTGATCGACCTGACCTGGGGCGACAAGGCCGCCCCGCGGGTGACGCTGGTCGGCAAGGGCGTCTGCTTCGACACCGGCGGCCTCGACCTGAAGCCGTCCAGCGGCATGCTCCTGATGAAGAAGGACATGGGCGGCGCCGCGCACGTGCTGGGCATCGCCCGCATGATCATGATGGCCGGGCTGCCGGTCCGCCTGCGCGTGCTGATCCCGGCGGTGGAGAACTCCGTCTCCGGCGACGCCTTCCGGCCGCTCGACGTCCTGGCGACCCGCAAGGGCCTGAGCGTCGAGGTCGGCAACACCGACGCGGAGGGGCGGTTGATCCTGTGCGACGCGCTCGCGGAAGCGGCGACCGACAAGCCCGACGTGATCATCGACTTCGCGACCCTGACTGGCGCCGCCCGAGTCGCGCTCGGCACCGAGCTTCCCGCCCTGTTCTGCAACGACGACGCCCTGGCCGACGGGCTGCTGGCGTCGGCCCGGGCCCAGGCCGACCCGATGTGGCGGCTGCCGCTCCACCAGCCCTATGCCAAGATGCTGGAAAGCAAGGTCGCCGACCTGAACAATATCGGAAGCGGCCCCTTCGCCGGGGCGATCCTGGCGGCCCTGTTCCTGGAGCGTTTCGTCGACAAGACGATCCCGTGGGCGCACCTGGACGTGATGGCCTGGAACCCGTCCTCGAAACCCGGCCGGCCGGAGGGCGGCGAAGCCCTGGGCATGCGCGCGGTCTTCGCCTATCTGGAAGGCCGCTATGGCAAAAAGAGTTAAATACTTGCCGATTTCAACTTGTTTCGGCACTCTCTCGGTCGAAACCCGATACGCGCGGGTTCGGTATCGGGAGTCAGCGCATGCCGCAGAAGCTTCAAGCCCTCGATCTCTGGCGCCACGTTCTCGTAACGAACGTGCGGCAGGCGGGGCCGGACCTGTCTTCCCGGCAACTGGCGCTGCTGCTCACCGTCTACCTGACGCCGCCGCCCCACACGGTGCGCGGCTTGGCGGCCACCCTGAACATTTCGAAGCCCGCGATCAGCCGCGCGCTCGACCGGCTGGGCCGCCTGGGATTCATCCGCCGCAAGCGCGACGAGGCCGACCGGCGCAACGTCCTGGTCCAGCGCACGGTCAAGGGATCGGTCTTCCTGACCGAGTTCGCGCATCTGGTGCTGGAGTCGCAGCATCTGGCCCGGGGCGACGGGGTCCTGGGCGACGGGCATGGCGCATCCCCGCCGGACCCGGTGCCGGAACCCGCGATGGAGGCCGTCCATGACCGCGTCCTTGCCGGATCCCCGGATTAACCCCTACCGCCCCGACCTCGCCGCGGCGCACTTGCAAGGCATGGTCCAGGCCGACCGCTTCATCGAGGGAGTGCCCTGCCAGATCAGGGCCGGCTTCGCGACGGTCAAGGGCTCGCCCGACTTCGCGGCCCGCCAGACGACCCAGGCCCTGTTCGGCGAGACGGTGACCATCTACGAGGAACAGGACGGCTGGGTCTGGGGCCAGCTTTCCGGCGACGGTTACGTCGGCTACCTGCGGCTCGACACGCTGTGGGAGGAGACCCCGGAGCCGACCCACCGGGTCGCCGCGCTGCGCAGCTTCCTGTTTCCGGAACCCGACCTGAAGACCCCGCCGCTCGACGTGCTGAGCCTGACCGCCGGGGTGGCGGCGGCCGGGGAGCGGAACGGTTTCGTGGAGCTGGCGCAGGGCGGCTGGGTCTTCGCCGGGCATCTGGCGGAACTGGGCACGCACCAGCCGGACTATGTCGCCACCTCCCGCCGTCTGCTGGGCGTGCCCTACCTGTGGGGCGGCAAGACCAGCCTGGGGCTGGACTGTTCCGGGCTCGTACAGATCGCACTGGCGGCGGCCGGCTTCGCGGCCCCGCGCGACAGCGACCAGCAGGGCGCCTCGCTGGGACGGGCGGTGCCGGAGGGAGAGGCGCTTCGGAGCGGCGACCTCGTGTTCTTCCCTGGCCATGTCGGCATCATGACGGGGCCGGAACGACTGATCCACGCCAACGCCTTCCACATGACGGTGACCGAGGAGCCGCTGGCCGACGTGGTCGGCCGCGGCGCCCGGATCACGGGAGTGCGCCGGCTCTAGGACCCGTCAGTAGCCGCGCGTGCGATCGACCAGGTCCTCGAGCGGCAATCCCGCCTCGAAGCGCCGGATCTGCTCGGCGATGTGGCCGGCCGCCGTGCGGGCATGGGTGACGGCGGCCACGTGGGGCGTCACGAGCACCCGCGGATGGCTCCAGAAGGGGTGGTCGGGGGCCAGCGGCTCCTCGGCGAAGACGTCGAGGCTGGCTCCGGCGATATGGCCGCTGTCCAGCTCCGCCAGCAGGTCCGATTCGTCCACATGCCCGCCTCGGGCGGCATTGATGATGCAGGCCCCCCGCGGCAGGGCGGCCAGCGTCTCCCAGTTCAGGATGCCGGCGGTCTCGGGCGTGAGCGGCAGCAGGCAGACCAGGATCTCGGTCCGGGCCAGGAACTCCGGCAGTCCGGCGGCGCCGTGGAAGCAGGTGACGCCGGGCAGATCCTTGGGCGAACGGCTCCAGCCCGCGACGTCGAAACGCAGTTCCTTCAGGACCCGGGCGGCGTCGGCCCCGAGCACGCCGAGGCCGAGCACTCCGACCCGGCGCTCGCGGGCCAGCTTCTGATCGAGTTGCCGCCACTCCCGCCGCTCCTGCTGCGCCCGGTAGGCTTCCGCTTGGCGATGCCAGTGGAGCACCTGGAGGACGACATATTCGGTCATCCCCTCGGTCAGGCCGGGCTCCACCATGCGGACCAGCGGCTTGTCCGGCAGGTCGGGATCGCTCAGCACCCCGTCCACGCCCGCCCCGAGCGAGAAGATCACCTTCAGGTTCGGCAGCCGGCCGAGCACCCCGGCCGGCGGCCGCCATGCCAGGGCGTAGTCGATCTCCGACAGGTCGCCGGCGTCCGGCCAGACCCTGATCTCCCGCCCCGGGATCTGGCGCGTCAGTTCCGGCAGCCATTCGGCCGGATCATCGGACGGGGACAGGAACAGGATAGTCATCGGCGAGAACCCTTCGAATATGACGGATCATGGATGCGCCAAGTCCTGGCACAGCTCCCGCCGTCCGGCAAGGGCGGGAGACGCGGTCGGTTATGCCGCAGGGACCTCAAGATTATCGGCTCGCCGATGCCGGGCGCGCGTGCGACTACTCCCGCATGAACTTCCTGCGCCGAGCCGCCGCGACATCATGCAATCCCGTCTGATCCAGCGACATGATCAGTTCTTCAAGCACCTGCTGGACCACCCCGGCACCGCCGGCGCGTTGATCCGCGAAAGGCTGCCCAAGGCCGTGACCGAATTGATCTCGCCCGCCGATCCCGTTCTCCTGCCCGGCACCTTCGTGGACAAGGAGCTTCGGGAATACCGGACGGATCGGCTCTACGGCGTCACCACCCGGACCGGCGGTGCCGCCTTCATCTATGTGCTGATGGAGCACAAATCGTCGCCGGACCCGCGCATCGACCTGCAACTGCTCGGCTACGAGACGCGCATCTGGCAGGATTGGGACAGGCGCGAAGGCCGGGACGCGGACGGCAGGGTCAGGAAGCAGCCCCCGATCTTCCCCCTGGTCGTCTATCATGGCGAGGCGGAATGGCGGATCCCGCTGAATTTCGCCGATTGCTTGGATCTCGGCGACGAGGCCATGCGCCCCCATGTTCTGGATTTCCGCTACTCCCTGTTGGACCTGGGGCGGATCGACGACGGGGGATTGTCGAAGGCGGAAAGGCTCCGGGTCGGGCTGCTGATCCTGAAGCATGGCAGCAGGGACGGCGACCTCCACCACACGCTGGTCAGGCTTGGACGGGCCGCTCTCGCCCTCGGCCCTGATGACCTGATCGCCCTGGTGCGCTACATTATGGCGGAACCGAACGCCGTCGAAGCGGCGATACTTCGAAACGCGCTGAGGGAAATCGTTCCAGGCCAGGAGACAAGGCTCATGACCATAGCTGATGAATTCAGGGCGGAAGGCATTCTGATCGGCGAAGCGAGGGGCAAGGCAGAGATTCTGTTGCGCCAGTTGAGGCGGCGCTTCGGCTCCGTACCGGAAGACCGGGCAGAGCGTATTTCCGGCGCCTCCGACGACCAGCTGAACACCTGGGCCGAGATCATCCTCGATGCCGCGACCTTGGACGAGGTGTTCGCCGAGCACAGGGCGAACTGAGACACGGCCCCGCGGCCGCCCTCCCTTCACCCCCGGGTCGTCGGCAACCTGGCCCCGCTGGTGTCGCTGCCCTTCATCAGCGCCATGTTGACCCGGGCCCCCGTCAGGTCGGCATGGCGGAGGATCACGCCGGCCGCGGCGCGGCAGCGCAGGTCGCAGTCGTTCAGCCTGGCATATTGCAGGTTGGTCGGCCAGGGGCGCTCCAGGTCGCCGACCGGGACGCTGAGCAGGACGCTGTCCCGCAGCGACCCGCCGGTCAGGTTGACCCGGCGCATACCGCACCCGGAAAGGTTGGCACCGCTCAGGTCCGCACCGCTCAGGTTGCTGTAGCTGAGGTCGGCCATCATCAGGTTGGAGCCTGTCAGATTGGCATTGCGCAGGTTGCAGCGCTGGATCTTGGCGGCGGACAGGTCGACCTCGCCCAGGGGCGCGTCGCTGAGATCCGCCAGATCCAGTTCCAGCCGCTGGCCGGACCGGCCCTCGCTGTCCAGCCATTCCTGGTGATGGGCGAGCAGCTCGAACAATCGCTCGCCCAGCGACTCCAGATTGCCGTCCGGGTTGATGCCCAGATGGGCCATGCGGGCGACGGCGTCGGCATCCAGCACGGCGCCGGACAGGACGGCGCCGGTCAGCGTCGTGTTCTTCAAAGTGGCGCCGGACAGGTCGGTGGATACAAGGATCGCGCCGGTCAGGTCCGCCCCGGACAGGTCGGCATCGACCAGTTCCGCCCCGGTCAGGTCGCAGTTCCCCAGGTTGGAGCCGACCAGGATCGCGCGGTTCAGGTTGGCGTCCATCAGTTCGGTGCGCCGGCTGACCACCGTGCCGGCGCTGGGCTGCTGCCGGGTGCTGACCGCGCCCAGCGACCCGGTGCGCAGGTCCGCGCCCGCAAGGTTCGCCTCCGCCAGGTTGGCGCCGTTGAAGCAGGCGCCGCGCAGGTCCGCGCCCAGCAGATCGGCCTGGCTGAGATCCGCCCCCTCCAGTTCGGCCATCATCAGCACGGCGGCCTTCAGGTCGGCCCTGGACAGGTTGCTGCGGGCGAACGAGGTGCCGACCAGCTTGGCGTTGCGCAGCACGACGCCGCCCAGCGGCAGCTGCGACATGTCGTAGAAGCTGAGGTCGGCCTGCACGCCGCCGCGCGTGCCGATCACCCACTTTCGGTGGGAGTTCAGCCGCTTCTTCAGCTCGGCGATGTAGGCGGCGCTGTGGCCGGTAGCCGGATGGGACATCGTGAGCTGCTGGCACTCAGCCTGGGGCGGTAGGACGAGGACGACTATCCGCCAAGAATCTTAAGTAGATAATAACTCAGGCCGGCGAGTCGTAGACGACGCGGGTCGAGCAGACCAGGTCGTGGAGCGCCGTCTTGTCCCTCGTCCATCCCGCCATCAGGTAGCCCAGGCCGAAGGGGATCGCCGACAGGATCAGCGCGAAGTACCGCCCGAGCGCCCGCGCCGGGGTCAGCCGGCCGCCGTCGCGGGTCATGACATGGATGCCGAGCACCCGCTTGCCCGGCGTGGCCTGGCGCTCGGAGGAATGGAAGCCGGTATAGTAGGCGATCGCCACGACCGTGCTCAGCACCTGACCGACGCCCTGGGCCGTCCCTTCCCCCACGCCGATCCACAGCATCGCGTAAACGACGACGATGCCGATGAAGGCCGATAGCAGCCCGAGGACGAACCCGTCGACCAGGGCCGCCGCGGCCCGGATCCAGAAGCCGGCGAACCGGAAACCGCCGGTCACATCCGCACGTCGGAGGTCTTGACCGCGACCAGGTTCAGCGCCGCGGCGATCAGGGCCCGGGTATAGTCCTGCCGGGGCGCCTCGAAGATCTGCCGGGTCGGACCCGACTCGACCACCTTGCCGTCCTTCATCACGATCACCTCGTTGGAGAGCGCCCTTACCACTTTCAGGTCGTGGCTGATGAACAGATAGGCCAGGTTGTGCTTCACCTGCAAGTCCCGCAGCAGGTCGACGATCTGAGCCTGGACGGACATGTCCAGGGCCGAGGTCGGCTCGTCCAGCACGACGAAGCGCGGCTTCAGCACCATGGCGCGGGCGATCGCGATCCGCTGGCGCTGACCGCCGGAAAACTCGTGCGGATAGCGGTTGCGGCTGGCCGGATCCAGCCCGACCTCCTCCAGCGACCGGGCGATCATCACCTCCCGCTCTGCCCTGCTGCCGATGCCGTGGATCTTCAGCCCCTCCTCGATGATCTGGGCGACCGACAGGCGGGGGCTCAGGCTGCCGTAGGGATCCTGGAAGACGACCTGCATCTCCCGGCGCAGCGGGCGCATCTGCTTGGCCTGCCAGCCCTGGATGTCCTTGCCGTCATAGCGGATGGCGCCCTGGCTGGCATGCAGGCGCAGCAGCGCCAGCCCCAGGGTCGTCTTGCCCGACCCCGATTCGCCGACCACGCCGACGGTATGCCCCTCGCGGACCGTGACGCTGATGCCGTCCACCGCCCGGACATAATCGACCGTCCGGCGCAACAGCCCCTTCTTGATCGGGAAATGGACCTTGATGTCGCGCGCGGTCATCACGTCGGCGGCGGCGTCGGGCGGCGGCGCCGGGTTGCCCTTCGGCTCCGCCGCCAGCAGCCGCTGGGTATAGGGATGGCGCGGGCCGGCGAACAGCTCCTTGTTGGAGGCCTTCTCGACGATCTCGCCCTGGTTCATGACGCAGACGGTGTCCGCCATCTTGCGCACGATGCCGAGATCGTGGGTGATCAGCAGCAGCGCCATGTTGAAACGGCGCTGGAGGTCCTTCAGCAGCTCCAGGATCTGGGCCTGGATCGTCACGTCCAGCGCGGTGGTCGGCTCGTCCGCGATCAGCAGGTCCGGCTCGTTGGCCAGCGCCATGGCGATCATGACGCGCTGGCGCTGGCCGCCGGACAGCTCGTGGGGATATGCCGCCAGCCGCTTCTCCGCTTCCGGAAGTCCGACTAGGCGCAGCAGTTCCAGCGTCCGTCGCCGGGCGGCCGAGCGGGTCAGCCCCTTGTGCAGGAACAGCGTCTCGTTGATCTGCTTCTCGATGCTGTGGAGCGGGTTCAGGGAGGTCATCGGCTCCTGGAAGATCATGGCGATGCGGTCGCCGCGCACCTCCCGGAGCGTCTTCTCCTCAGCCCCCACCAGCTCGGTCCCCTTGAAGCGGATGCTGCTGCCGGCCGGGTGCGCCGCCATGGGATAGGGCAGGAGCTGCAGGATCGACAGGGCGGTCACCGACTTGCCGGAGCCGGACTCGCCGACCAGCGCCAGGGTCTCGCCCGCCTTGATATCGAAGGAGACGCCCCGGACGGCACGGACCTCGCCGCCCGACAGCCGGAAATCGACCGCCAGGTCGCGGACGGAGAGCAGGTCGGTCATGCTGATGGTTTCCCTCTGTTCATTCCGCGCCGCTCATTCCGCCGCCGCCTTCTTCTCCGGCGCAGCCACGGCCGGCTTGGCCGTCAGGCCCTTGCGGGGCAGCGGGCCGACCGACTTCCGGGGATCGAAGGCGTCGCGCACCGCCTCGCCGATGAAGATCAGCAGGCTCAGCATGATGGCGAGCGTGAAGAAGGCGGTCAGGCCCAGCCAGGGCGCCTGCAGGTTGGCCTTGCCCTGGGCCAGCAACTCGCCCAGCGACGGCGAGCCCGGCGGCAGCCCGAAGCCCAGGAAGTCAAGCGCGGTCAGCGTGGTGATCGAGCCGTTCAGGATGAAGGGCATGAAGGTCAGGGTCGCGACCATGGCGTTGGGCAGCACATGCTTGACCATGATCAGCACGTCGCCGGCGCCCAGCGCGCGGGCCGCCCTGACATAGTCGAAATTGCGGGCGCGCAGGAATTCCGCCCGGACGACGCCGACCAGGCTCATCCAGTTGAACAGCAGCAGCAGGCCCAGCAGCCACCAGAAGTTCGGCTCGACCACGCTGGCCAGGATGATCAGCAGGTAGAGCGTGGGCAGCCCCGACCAGATCTCGATGAAACGCTGGAACAGCAGGTCGGTCGTGCCGCCGAAATAGCCCTGCACCGCGCCCGCGGCGATGCCGATGATCGAGGAGAAGATGGTCAGCGTCAGCCCGAACAGGATCGAGATGCGGAAGCCGTAGATCAGCCGCGCCACCACGTCGCGCCCCTGGTCGTCGGTGCCCAGCCAGTTCTCGGCGGACGGCGGCGCCGGCGCCGGGACGGTCAGGTCGTAATTGATGGTCCGGTAGGAGTAGCGGATCACCGGCCAGATCATCCAGCCTTTCTCGTCGATCAGGTCGCGCACGAACGGGTCGCGGTAATCGGCCTGGGTCTCGAACTCGCCGCCGAAGGTGGTCTCCGGATAGACCGTGAAGATCGGCATGTAGAAGGCGTTGTCGTAGCGGATCAGCAGCGGCTTGTCGTTGGCGATGAACTCGGCGAACAGGCTCAGCACGAAGAGGATCAGGAAGATCCACAGGGACCAGAATCCCCGCCGGTTTGCCTTGAAGTTGTGCAGGCGCCGCCGCGTGATCGGCGTGATGCGCATGCCCAGGAAACGGTCCGCCGGGGCGGCGGGAGGAACGGTTCGGGCATCGTCCATCACGTCCTCCTCGCTTCGAAATCGATGCGGGGATCGACCGCCACATAGGTCAGGTCGCCGATCAGGTTCATCAGCAGTCCCAGCAGCGTGAAGATGTAGAGCGTCGCGAACATCACGGGATAGTCCCGGTTGATCGCCGCCTCGAAGCCCAGCAGCCCCAGCCCGTCCAGCGAGAAGATCACCTCGATCAGCAGCGACCCGGTGAACAGGATGCCGATGAAGGCGCCGGGAAACCCGGCGATCACGATCAGCATGGCATTGCGGAAGATGTGGCCGTACAGCACCCGCCGCTCGTTCAGGCCCTTGGCGCGCGCGGTGATGACGTACTGCTTGTTGACCTCCTCCATGAAGCTGTTCTTGGTCAGCATGGTCAGGCCGGCGAAGCCGCCGATCACCAGCGCCAGCACCGGCAGGGTGATGTGCCAGAAATAATCCAGCACCTGCTGCCACCAGGGCATCAGGTCCCAGCCCTCGCTGGTCAGCCCGCGCAGCGGGAACCAGTCGAGGTAGCGGCCGCCTGCGAACAGGACGATCAGCAGCACGGCGAACAGGAAGCTGGGGATGGCGTAGCCGACGATGACCACGCCGCTGGTCCAGATGTCGAACTTCGACCCGTCGCGCACCGCCTTGCGGACCCCCAGCGGGATCGAGATCAGGTAGGTGATCAGCGTGGTCCACAGCCCCAGCGAGATCGACACCGGCAGCTTGTCGATCACCAGGTCGATCACCCGCTGGTCGCGGAAGTAACTGGTTCCGAAATCGAAGGTCAGGTAGCTGGTCATCATCTGGAAGAAGCGCTCGTGCAGCGGCTTGTCGAAGCCGAACTGCCGCTCCAGCTGCCTGATGAACTCGGGGTCCAGGCCCTGGGCGCCCCGGTAGCGACCGGCGGCCTGCTCGCCGCCCGACTGCTGTGCCTGGGGCGGCAGGTCGCCGCCGCCCGACGTGCCGCCGATCCGCGCCGTGGCATCGACGCCCGTCCCCTGGAGCTGGGCGAGCGTCTGCTCGATCGGGCCGCCGGGAGCCGCCTGCACGATCAGGAAGTTGATCACCATGATCCCGAGCAGGGTCGGGATGATCAGCAGCAGGCGGCGGACGATGTAAGCCAGCATCCTCGTCTCCTCAATCGCTGCTTTCCAACTTGCCGCTTCAGCCGGGCGAGCGGACGGATGCCTGCTTGCCGGTATCGATCCACCAAGTGGTGGGGAAGCCGATCGTGTATCTCGCCATCTTCTCCGGATAGCCGAACTTGTTCCAGTAAACCAGCCAGGACTCGTCGTTGTACCATTGGGGGATCTGGTACCAGCCCCAGGACAGAACCCGGTCCAGCGCCCGGTTGGTCGCGGCCAGCGTTTCCAGGTCCTTGGCGGCGATCAGCTCCTCGATCAGCGCATCCACGACCGGGTCCTTGATGCCGGCCAGGTTGGCCGAACCCCGGGTCGCGGCGGCGGCCGATCCGAAATAGCTGCGCTGCTCGGCGCCCGGCGGCGGGAAGAAGTTCAGCGCGACCGACAGCAGGTCATAGTCGAAGTCGTCGATCCGCACCTGGTACTGGGAGGTGTCCACCACGCGGATCGAGGCGTCGATGCCGGCGCGCCTGGCGTTCTGCACGAACGGCTCGGTCAGGCGGACCAGCGCCGGGCTGACCAGCAGGACCTCGATCCGCATCTGCTCGCCGGCCGGATTGACGAGCCGGTTGTTCTTCAGCTCCCAGCCGGCTTCCCTGAACAGCCGGAGCGCCTCCCGCAGGTTGGCGCGGATGTTGCCGGACCCATCCGTCGCCGGCGGCTCGTAGGCCCTGGTCAGCACCTCCGGCCGGACCCTGTCCCTGTACTTCTCCAGGATCGACAGCTCCTTGGGGTCGGGCGGGCCGTCGGCGCCGAACTCGGAGTTGGGGAACCAGCTCTTCACGCGCCGGTACTCGCCGAACAGCAGCGTCCGCTGGATCGCCTCGAAATCATAGAGATGGGTGATCGCCTCGCGCACCCGGACGTCCTGGAACTGCGGCCGCCGCAGGTTGAAGATATAGCCTTGGGTCCCGCGCGGGGTCTGGTCCGGCACCACCCGCCTGATCATGCTGCCGTTCCTGACGGCGGGCACGTCGTAGCTCTGGTTCCAGCGCTGTGCGCGGTTCTCCTGCCGGAAATCGATCCGGCCCGCCATGAAGGCTTCCGCCAGCACCGTGTCGTCGAGGTAGTAGTCGTACCGGATCTGGTCGATATTGTTCAGCCCGCGGTTCACCGGCAGGTCGGCCGCCCAATAATCTCGCACCCGCTCGTAAGTGATCGAGCGCCCCGCGTCGACCGACCGGATCCGGTAGGCGCCGCTGCCCAGGATCGGCTCCAGCGTGGTCTTGGTGATGTCGCGCCCCTGCGCCGTCCACCAGTGCCGCGGCAAAGGGGAGGCGGACGCCACCGTCAGGAGCGGCTTCATGCTGTCGCGGGTCTTGAAGGTGAACTTCAGGCGTCGCGGGTCCAGCACCTCGATGCCGCTGACATCCTCGTAGAAGCTCTGGAGGAAGGGCCGCCCGTGCTCCCTGATGGTGTCGAAGGCGAACTTGAAATCGTCGGCGGTGATCGGCTGGCCGTCCTGCCAGCGCGCCTCCGGCCGCAGGTTGAAGACGATCCAGCTCTTGTCCTCGGGATACTCCGCTGACTCGGCGATCAGGCCGTAGGCGGAGGACAGTTCGTCTCCCGATCCCGTCATCAGGCTGTCGGAGATCAGCCCGATGCCGGAAGGCCAGCTTCCGCGCAGGATATAGGTGTTGAGACTGTCGAAGCTGCCGAAGGCTCCCAGCACGACCGAGCCGCCCTTGGGCGCGTCGGGGTTGGCATAGGGCCAGTGCTGCATGTCCGGGCCGTAGAGCGGCTCGCCGAACTCGGCCATGGCCCAGGTCCGGGTGATCTTCCCTCCGGCATCCTGGGCCAGGGCGGGGGCGGTCCCGCCCAGCAGCAGGCTTCCCAGGCAAACGGCGGCGGCAAGCAGTCTCTTCATCCGGCCCTCATCTCTCCCGCGGCCTGGCCGCATCGTTGCGTGACAATCGTTCCCGGCGTGACGCTCGTTCCGGCGTTCCCGTCCTTCTGCCTTTTGCAGCCGAATCGGGCTTAATCAAGGCGAAACGCCTCAACGGGCGGCCTCCTTGGACCACCAGGTCGACGGGAAGCCCACCTCGTACCTGGGCTTGCGCTCCGGCCAGCCGAACTTGGTCCAATAGGCGATCCAGGTCTGGTCATTATACCATTGCGGGATCATGGCGTGCTGCCACAGCAGTACCCGGTCGAGCGCCCGCGATGTCGCCTGAAGCGTCTCCAGGTCTTTCGCCGCGACGACCTCCTCGATCAGCGCATCGACCACGGGGTCCTTGATGCCGGCATAGTTGGCCGACCCCTTCACGTCGGCCGCGGCCGACCCAAAATAGCTGCGCTGCTCGGTACCCGGCGGCGGGAAGAAGTTGAAGAAGACCATGACGGCGTCGAAGTCGAAATCGTCCGTCCGGGCCTGGTGCTGGGCGCTGTCGACGATCCGGATCGAAGCGTCGATGCCGACCCGCTGGAGCGCCGTGACATAGGGCTGCATCACCCGGACCATGGACTGGCTGTCGTCCAGGAATTCGATCCGAAGCTGCCGCCCGGTCTTGGCATCGACCAGCTTGTTGTCGCGGGTCTGGAAGCCCGCCTCGCGGAACAGCGCCATGGCCTTGCGGACATTGTCGCGGTTGTTGCCCGATCCGTCGGTGACCGGCGGATCGTAGGCGGTGGTGAAGACCTCTTCCGGGACGCGCCCACGATATTTCTCCAGGATGGCGAGCTCCGCCGGAGTCGGCGGGCCGCCGGCGCCGAAGTCGCTGTTGGGGAAGTTGCTCTTCACCCGGCGGTACTGGCCGTACAGGATGTTCTTCTGGAGCCACTCGAAGTCGTAGAGGTACGAGAGCGCCAGGCGCACCCTCGGGTCGGCGAACTGGGGCCGGCGCATGTTGAACCGGATGCCCTGCGCGCCGAACGGCCGCTCGTTGGCGATCGCCCGCTTCTCGATCCTGCCGTCCTTCACCTGGGGAATATCGTAGCCCGAGGTCCAGCGCTGGGCCCGGTTCTCCTGCCGGAAATCGTAGGCGCCGCCCTTGAACGCCTCGAACATCACGTCGTCGTCGCGGTAGAAGTCGCTGCGGATGGTATCGAAATTGTTCTGGCCGACATTGGGCGGCAGGTCGCGGCCCCAATAGTCGGGCACCCGCTCGTAGGTGATCGACCGGCCGGGATCGACCGCCTTGACCCGGTACGGGCCGCTGGTCAGCGGCGGCTCCAGGGTCGTTTTCGAAATATCGCGGCCCTCCGCCGTCCACCAGTGCTCGGGCACCGGCGCCAGGATGCCGGCGGCGCGGATCAGCGGCTTCATCTCGCCGCTTCCCTTGAAGCTCACCTTCAGGCGATGCTCGTCCAGCGCCTCGACCGCCGCGATATCCTCCAGGAAGCTCTTGAGGAAGGGCCGGCCATGCTGCTCGATGGCCTTCCAGCCGAAAACGAAGTCGGCGGCCGTCACCGGATGGCCGTCGTGGAACCGGGCTTCCGGGCGCAGGGTGAACACCACCCAGCTCTTATCCGCCGGATATTCCGCGC
The DNA here is from genome assembly GCF_016653635.2 of Skermanella sp. TT6. NCBI lineage: Bacteria > Pseudomonadati > Pseudomonadota > Alphaproteobacteria > Rhodospirillales > Azospirillaceae > Skermanella > Skermanella cutis. The sequence goes on along the minus strand of NZ_CP067420.1, from coordinate 371,968 downwards.
TCTCGGCGAGCAGGCCGTAGACCACGTCCAGCTCGTCCCCGGATCCGGTGAACAGGGTCTCCGAGACGATGTCGAGGCTGCGCGGGACCTGCCCGCGCAGGATGATCGGATTGAGGCTGTCGAAGCTTCCCGGCTCGGCCATGACGACGGCACCGCCCTTCGGGGCGGCCGGATCGACATAGTCGAAACGGGCGAAGCCAGCACCGTGTTTCGGCGTGCTGAACTCCGCCAGCGCATGCGTCCGGGTCACGGCATCCTCGGCATGGCCGGCGGAAGCCAGGACGAACAGCAGCATGGGAACGGCGAAGAGGAGTCTCATCGTTATTCCCCCGTATGGCTTTCCGGAGCGACCGATCGGCGCCCGCACCCTGGCCGGACTCGTTGCGCGACTGCCGGCAAGGCGTCCGCAAGATCAACCAAGGGAAGTTTACAAGGCCCGGTTTTCTTCTTTAAGTCGTCATGCCTGGACTTGATCCGGGCATCTCCGGCCACGGAGCCCCGATGAAACCCGCGACAAGATGGCCGGATCAAGTCCGGCCATGACGGAAAGGGAGTATTTCTGCCTACGGTCAATACTTTTCCTGATGGGGCAATCACCGTGCCGGACAGTCGTGGATCAAGTCCGGTCATGACAATATGGAGCATGATCGCCACCGCGAAACCCTTTCGAACCCACCCGGCGGCACGGGACCGGATGCCCGCTCATTCGTCCTCGTCTTCGTCGGCGTCCTCTTCGCCGTAGCGGTCGTCCATCATCTCCAGGATCGCCTCGTAGTCGGGCGTCTCGTCCACGAACTTCTGGAACCGCTTCATGTTGGCGCCCTTCTCCAGCCAGGATTGCGCCGCTTCCGTATGTTCGGGGTGGCACGACAGCAGGTAGAAGGCGGCCTGCTCCGGACGCTCGATCTTGGTCTCGCCCAGCCGCTCCAGGACGGCGCCGACATAGAAGGGCAGAACGTCGGCGAATTCCTCGACCACGACGGCATCGTCATCCCCGTCGTCGGCCGGAACCACATCGTCGCCGTGCCAGCCGTTCACCTTTCCGTCGGACGCGGCCTGCTCCACATATTCGTCGTCCTCGTCGTCATCGAACTCGACGCCGTCGAACTCATCGTCGTCATCGAGGTCGTCTTCGTCCAGGGCGGCCGTATCCAGCCCGTCGGCCCCGTCGTCGTCATACTCGTCGTCCGCATCCTCGTCGCCTTCGAACGCCAGCTCCAGGGCGTCGATGATCTCGAGGAACTGGGTGCTGCGCTGTTCCCAGGAAGGGGTGGCCTGAAGTTCGGCGATCATCCGGTCGAGCATCTCGCGGATGTCCGTGTCGGCGTTCTCGTAAGCTGACTGGGCTGGTTTCGGGATCAGCATGGCAGACATTCCCTGGTCTCAAGCGCAAGGGTGAGGGAGCGGCGCGGCGCGTCGGTGGCCGCGCGGACTCGACTCTTATCAGATGGCGATGGGCGATGGGCAGGAGAAAGCGAAAAGAATGCCGGGATATCAACCGAACGGCATAACGCCAAGCCGCCGCAACGCTTCCGTATGGCCGGCTATATCGCCGGCGGCCAGCACGCGGCCGTCGGAACCGGGGCCGAGCGGCGCTCCCGTCCAGTCCGTCATGATCCCGCCGGCCCCCTGGACCACGGGGACGAGGGCCGCGAAGTCGTACAGCTTCAGCCCGGCCTCGATCACCAGGTCGACGAATCCGGCGGCCAGCAGCCCGTAGGCGTAGCAGTCGCCGCCGTACATGGTCAGCTTGACCTCGTCCGCGACGCGACGGAAGGCCGTGAAATCATGCTGGCCGAACAGGTCGGGCGACGTCGTGTTCAGGGTGGCCCGCCCCAGCGTCGGGCAGGCCCGAACCCGCGCGGCCTTGCCGTTCAGCGTGGTCGGGCGCCCCTCGACTCCGATCCAGCGGTCGCCGACGATCGGCTGGTCGATCACGCCCAGCACGGGGACGCCCCGGTGGAGCAGGGCCACCAGGGTGCCGAAGGTCGGGCGTCCCGTGATGAAGGACTTCGTGCCGTCGATCGGGTCGATCACCCACAGCCACTCGGCGTCGGGGTTGGTCGTCCCGTGCTCCTCCCCCACGATCCCGTCGTCCGGCCGCTCCGCGGCCAGGATCGAGCGGATCGCCGCCTCGGCCTCGCGGTCGGCGACGGTGACCGGCGAACTGTCCGGCTTGTCGTCCACCGCGAAGGGCGTCCGGAAATACCTGCGGATCACGGTGCCGGCGGCATCGGCGAGGCGGCACGCCAGATCCACCGTCTCGCCCGACGGGGTGACCGGTTGATCGGTGTTGTTCGAATCCGTCATGTCTCTGGTCATCCGGTCGGACGGGAGGGGGGTCGGTAGGGTTACTCGGGCAGCGGCACCGGCTCGTCGGCCTGGGTGCGCAGCCAGGCGATCAGGTTCGCCCGGTCCTCGGCCCGCCTGATGCCGGCGAAGTTCATCTTGGTGCCCGGAGCATAGTCCTTCGGGTTCAGCAGGAAATGGTTGAGCGCCTCGTAGTCCCAGTTGCCGGGCATGTCCGCGATGGCCGAGCTGTAGGCGAAGCCTTCGATGTGGCCGTGCGGACCGCCGACGACGCCCCACAGGTTCGGGCCGACCCTGTTGGCGCCGCCCTTCTCGAAGGTGTGGCACGAGGCGCAGGCCCGCGAGGCGCGCTCGCCGGCGGCCGGGTCGGCGGCCGCGAGCAGCGGGGCGATCGGCTCCGGCTCGGCCGGGCCTTCCTCGGCGGGGGCCGACGTGGTGACCGCGCTGGTGTCCACGACGTAGGCGTTCTGCTCCAGATGCTCCGGCGCGACCAGTACTTCCGCGATGAATCCGGACATCATCGCGATCAGGCCGCCCAGAAGGACGGCGCCGGAAATTTTGTTGAATTCCATGCTCGACATGCCGCGAGTCCCCAATTCCCTTGTAATCACCGCACGATAGCGGCCGGGCCGGCTGCTGTCACGCGCAGCGGCTTGTTGTTTCCTTGTCCGCAACATAGGGTCCCGGGGCGCGGGGGTCAGCCGCTTTGAAGCTTGACCCTCGGGACGAAATGTCGCACGCACAGCTATAACCCAAATGTCGCAGATGGCCACCATGCCAACCGATCCTGCTCAGAACAATCCCGCCCGAAGCGATGGCGGAACCGAAAATCCCGGATCCCGGGGCGAGGCTCCGGTCAACCCGGTCGTCATCGTGCCCGCGCGACTCGCCTCCACGCGGCTGCCGGGCAAGCCGCTGGCCGACATCCACGGCGAGCCAATGATCGTCCATGTCTGGCGCCGCGCCGCCGAAGCCGCCATCGGCCCGGTCCTGGTGGCCTGCGCGGAGGCCGAGATCGCCGACGCCGTCACGAAGGCCGGCGGACAGGCCGTGCTGACCCGGCCGGACCATCCCTCCGGCTCCGACCGGATCTTCGAGGCGCTCCGGTCCTTCGATCCGGAAGGCAGGTTCGACTCGGTGGTCAACGTCCAGGGCGACCTGCCGACGATATCGCCCGAGACGATCCGCGCCGCCTACGCGCTGCTGGACGAGCCCGAGGTCGACATCGGCACGCTGGCGGTGGAGATCGAGGACGCGACGGAGCGCGGCAATCCCAACGTGGTCAAGGCGGTGGTCGAGCGGGCGCCAGGAGCCCGGCGCGGCCGGGCGCTCTATTTCACCCGCGCCACCGCCCCCACCGGGGAGGCGCCGCTGCTGCACCATATCGGCCTCTACGCCTACCGGCGCGCGGCGCTGGCCCGGTTCGTGTCGCTGCCGCCGTCGCACCTGGAACAGCAGGAGCGGCTGGAGCAGTTGCGCGCCTTGGCCGCAGGCATGAGGATCGACGTGGCCGTCGTTGACGCGGTTCCGCTCGGCGTCGATACTCCGGCCGACCTCGCCCGGGCCCGGGTGCTCCTCAAGCGCTGATCCCGGTCCCCTCCCCCGTTCCCGTTTTTCTCCGGTCCCATGTCCAGATCCAGCCTGATCGCCTTCCAGGGTTCGCCCGGCGCCTACTCCGACCTGTCCTGCCGCAACGTCTTTCCCGACCGCAAGACGCTGCCCTGCGCCACGTTCGAGGACGTCTTCGCCGCCGTGCATGGGGGAGAGGCGGAGCTGGGCATGATCCCGGTCGAGAACTCGGTCGCCGGCCGGGTCGCCGACAATCATTACCTGCTTCCCCAGGGCGGGCTGCACATCATCGGCGAGCATTTCCAGCGGGTGAACCATCACCTGCTGGCGCCGCCCGGCGCCACGCTCGACACCATCAAGGTCGTGCGCAGCCACATCCAGGCCCTGTCCCAGTGCCGCAAGGTGACGCGGGCGCTGGGCCTGCGCGAGATCACCCATGCCGACACCGCGGGCGCCGCGGCCGAGATCGCCCAGCGCGGCGACGTCACGGAAGCCGCCATCGCGTCGGAGCTGGCCGGGGAGATCTACGGGCTGAAGTCCCTGCAGCAGGGGATCGAGGACGCCCAGCACAACACCACGCGCTTCCTGATCATGGCGCGGGAGCCGGTCCACCCGGCGCCCAATTCAGGCCCGGTGGTGACCACCTTCGTATTCCGGGTCCGCAGCGTGCCGGCGGCGCTCTACAAGGCGATGGGCGGGTTCGCGACCAACGGCGTCAACATGACCAAGCTGGAAAGCTACATGGTCGAGGGCCGTTTCACCGCCGCCCAGTTCTACGCGGACGTCGAGGGCCATCCGGAGGAGCGCCCCCTGCGCCTTGCCCTGGAGGAGCTGGAGTTCTTCGCCCGCGAGGTGAAGATCCTGGGCGTCTACCCCGCCCATCCCTTCCGCCGCGAGCAGAGCCAGGCCCACGGCGACGATTGAGGAACCCCGGCGGCCTCAGCCGTGCAGCCAGTCCTCGATCAGCCGGCGCGAGATCGAGTCGGTCCGCGGCAGGCGGTGGGTCCCGCCCTCGCCCCAGGTGGTCAGGATCTCCTCGCGGCTGAACCAGCCGGCATCCTCCAGCTCGTCCTGCTCGATGCTGATGTCCCGGCTCACCGCCTCGGCATGGAAGCCCAGCATCAGCGACGAGGGGAACGGCCAGGGCTGGGACGAGTGGTAGGTCACCTCGCCCACCCGGATGCCGGTCTCCTCCAGCACCTCGCGGGCGACCGCCTCCTCCAGGCTCTCGCCCGGCTCGACGAACCCGGCCAGGGTCGAATACATCCCCGGCGGAAAACGCGACTGGCGGCCCAGCAGGCAACGGTCGCCGTCATGGACCAGCATGATCACCGCGGGATCGGTCCGGGGGAAGTGCGGCGTGGCGCAGTCGGGATTGGTGCAGCGCCGGACATGGCCGCCTTCCGCGCTGACCGTGGGATGGCCGCAGACGCCGCAGAAGCGGTGGCGAGCATGCCACCAGGTCAGGCCGCGGGCATAGGCCAGGATATTGCCCTCCTCCGGCGCCATGAGCGGGCCGAAGCTGCGCAGGTCGGCGAAGCTGCCCCGTGCGGAAAGTCCGGGATGGACCGCCGGGTCCTCGACATGGGACAGGTCGGCGGCGAAATAGGCCGTGCCGTCGCGCAGGCCCAGCAGCACGTATTCCGTTCCCTCGGGAAGATCCGCCACCGAGAGCAGCCCCGCCCGAGGCAGGTCGGCTCCTCCGGCCACGAAGTTCTGGGCGCGCCAGATCGGCACGATCCTGGTCTCGGCCGCCGCGAACACGGCGTCGATCCAGCTCTGGTCCTTGCGCTGCGCCGATACCCTGTCGAGAACGCCGCCGGCGTAGAAGTTTGGCTTGTTTGGCATGGCGATATAGGTGGCACACCGGACCGGTTTCGGGAAGGGAGTTCATCCCGGATCGCCGCCCCGCGCGCGGGGCGGCGCGTTTCCCCTTGCTCCGCGCGCCGCCGCGCGCCATATAGGCGTCGGGAGGTTGGCGGCGGACGAGTCCCTCGCCAACCCGGTCAGGTCCGGAAGGAAGCAGCCGTAACGAGTTTCGGCTCGGGTCGTTCGTCCAGCCTCCCACCCCAGGTTTTTCCCCAGCATCATCCGACACTCCGCGCCGGTTCGTCTTTCCGCTTCGACAAGCCGACGTCGGGGATTAGACTGGCCGCAACGCCGTTGCCCGACGCCAGAGTATCGTGTTGACCGATCAGACCCTCCCTCCCCTGACCTCCGCGCCTGCCGACGGCGCGTCCGAAGCCGGCGGCAAGGCCTATCGGGTGCTGGCGCGCAAGTACCGTCCGCGCGACTTCTCCGAACTGGTGGGCCAGGAGGCGCTGGTCCGGACGCTGACCAACGCGATCCGCTCGGGCCGGCTGGCCCATGCCTTCATGCTGACCGGCGTCCGCGGGGTGGGCAAGACCACGACCGCCCGGATCATCGCCCGCGCGCTGAACTGCACCGGCCCGGACGGGACCGGCGGGCCGACCATCACGCCCTGCGGCGTCTGCGACAATTGCCGCAGCATCACCGCCGACCGGCACGTGGACGTGATGGAGATGGACGCCGCCAGCCGGACCGGCGTGGACGATATCCGCGAGATCATCGACGGCGTGCGCTACGGTCCGGTGTCGGCGCGCTACAAGGTCTACATCATCGACGAAGTCCACATGCTCACCAAGAACGCCTTCAACGCCCTGTTGAAGACGCTGGAGGAGCCGCCCGAGCATGTGAAGTTCATCTTCGCCACGACCGAGATCCGCAAGGTTCCGGTCACAGTGCTGTCGCGCTGCCAGCGATTCGACCTGCGCCGGATCGACAGCCAGACTCTGGTGAAGCATTTCAACCGCGTCGCCGAGGCGGAAGGCGTGACGGTCGAGCCGGACGCCATGGCGCTGATCGCCCGGGCCGCCGACGGCTCGGCGCGCGACGGGCTGAGCCTGCTCGACCAGGCCATAGCGCTCGGCGGGGAGCGGCTGACGGCGGTCCAGGTGCGCGACATGCTGGGCTTGGCCGACCGCGCCCGCGTGGTCGACCTGTTCGAGTCGGCCATGACCGGGCAGCCGCGGGACGCCCTGGACATCCTGTCCGACCTGCACCGCAGCGGCGCCGACCCGGTGGTGGTGCTCCAGGACCTGCTGGATTTCACCCATTTCCTGACCCGCTTCAAGGTGGTGCCGGAGACGGCGACGGACCCCGGCACGCCGGAGACGGAACGGGTCCGCGGCGGCGAGCTGTCGGGCAGACTGGGCATGCCCGCGCTGACCCGGGCCTGGCAGATCCTGCTGAAGGGCCTGGGCGAGGTGCAGAGCGCGCCGGTGCCCTTCGACGCGGCCGAGATGGTGCTCGTGCGCCTCGCCTATTCCGCCGACCTGCCCAACCCGGCCGACCTGATCCGCCAGCTCCAGGGCGGCGCGGCCTCGGGTGGGCCGGCCGGCGGCAGCGGCGGAGGCGGAGGCGGCGCCCGGGCGAACGGTCCGGCCCTGGCGGTGGCCCATTCCGCCCCGCCCCGGATCCAGGCCGGCTCCGCCCAGCCGGCCGTGGAGACAGCCGTCACGGCGCAAGCCGCCCCCGAGCAGGCCCCTTCGGAACAGGCCCCATCGGAACAGGCCGCGGAAGCGGAGCCGCTGCCCGAGCCGAAGACCTTCCGGGAGGTGGTCGAGCTGTTCGGCGAGATGCGCGAAGGCTCGCTGTACGGCCAGCTCTACAGCAGCGTCCACTGCGTCCGGTGCGAGCCGGGCCGGCTGGAGATCCGCCCGAAGGACCGCGCCGTGGCGGAGCTTTCCGGCCGGGTCGGCAAGCTGCTGACGGAATGGACCGGCCGGCGCTGGATGGTCACGATCTCCGGCGCGCCCGGCGAGCCGACGCTGAGCGAGCAGGACCGCAACGCCAAGACCCAGGCGCGGGAGGAGGCGGCCCGGCATCCGGTGGTGCGCGCGGTGCTCGACATCTTCCCCGGCGCCGAGATATCCGAAGTGCGCGATCTGACGGAACCGGAACCCACCTCCGACGGAGCGCTTGCGGAAGACGCCCTCGAGACCGATTTCTACGAGGAAGCCCCGTCCGACCTGGACGACATAGGAGAGTTTTAAGCCATGAAGAATCTCGGCCAAATGATGAAGCAGGCCCAAGAAATGCAGACCCGCATGCAGCAGATGCAGGAGGCGCTGGCCGAGGTCGAAGTCACCGGCCAGTCCGGCGCCGGGATGGTCAACGTCACGCTCAACGGCAAGGGCGAGATGAAGAAGCTGAAGCTGGACAAGTCCGTGGTCGATCCCGACGACGTCGAGGTGATCGAGGACCTGATCGTCGCCGCCTTCAACGACGCCAAGCTGAAGGTCGAGCAGCACGTCGCCGAGGAGACCCAGAAGCTGATGGGCGGCATGAAGCTTCCCCCGGGCATGAAGCTGCCGTTCTGAGCGGAAGGGCGGCCTTTCCGGTTGCGCGGCCTTCCTTCCCGTCATGACCGGGCGTTCGGACGACGGCACCCATTTCCGTCATGACCGGGCTTGACCCGGTCATCTCCGGGCGGTCGGACGATGCTGTTCCCGGCGGGAGATAGCCGGGTCAAGCCCGGCTATGACGAAAAGCGAAGCCGCTGCGACAAGCGAAGCCGCCGCGACAAACTACACGCCGGCGGCGAAAGCATCTCTCCAGCCGGCAAAGCCAGGGAGCGAATTTGAGCAGTTCCGAGATCGACCGCCTTATCCAGCTCCTGGCCAAGCTGCCCGGGCTGGGGCCGCGATCCGCGCGGCGGGCGGCGCTGCACCTGATCAAGCGGCGCGAAAGCCTTCTGAGCCCATTGGCCGACGCCATGCACGAGGCGGCCGACGCCATCAAGACCTGCTCCGTGTGCGGCAACCTGGACACGCGCGATCCCTGCTCCGTCTGCGCCGATCCGAGGCGGGACGGCGCCCTGGTCTGCGTGGTGGAGGAGGTCGGCGACCTGTGGGCGCTGGAGCGCACCGGCTCCTTCAAGGGCCTCTACCATGTGCTGGGCGGCACCCTGTCGGCGCTGGAAGGCATCGGCCCCGACGACCTCAACGTCTCCGGCCTGATCAACCGCGCCCGCCGGCCCGAGGTGACCGAAGTGATCCTGGCCATGAATGCCACCGTCGAGGGCCAGACCACCGCCCATTACATCACCGACCGGCTGGCCGACTGCGACGTGACGGTCTCGCGGCTGGCCCACGGCGTGCCCGTGGGCGGCGAGCTGGACTATCTGGACGACGGCACCCTGACCGCGGCGCTCCGGTCCAGGCGTCCGTTCTGACGGCCTTCGGCCGAACCGTTCTTCCCCCGTTCTCTTTCCCCGCCCGATCCGGTAGCATCCCGTCATCTGGTGGAAGGAGAACTGATGCCGTTCGCGCTCGACGTGCTGTCGCTGATCCTGGGCTTCGTCTTCGGAGCCGGCATCGTCCTGCTGTTGCGCAGCGGCGGCATCGGCCAGGCGGAAGCCGGCCGGCTGGCGGCGGAGGCGGATTTCGCGCTGCGCCAGAACGACGACCTGCGGGCCGACCTGGCGGAGCGGGACCGGGCGCTCTCCGCGCTTCGCGGTGAACTCGGGCGCGCCCAGACCGGCCACGCGCAGCTCCAGACCCGGCTGGAGCAGGAACGGCTGGCCTCGGCCGAAAAGATCGCCCTGCTGGAGCGGGCCGAATCGAAACTGTCCGACGCCTTCAAGGCCCTGTCGGCGGAAGCGTTGCGCAGCAACAACCAGAGCTTCCTCGATCTCGCCCGCACGACCCTGGAGCGTTTCCAGGAGAGCGCCCGCGGCGACCTGGAGCAGCGTCAGGCGGCGATCTCCGACCTGGTCGCCCCGGTGCGCCACTCGCTGGAGAAGATGGACGGCCAGATCCAGACCCTGGAGAAGGAGCGGATCGGCGCCTACGAGGGGCTGAAGCAGCAGGTGCTCTCCCTGCTGGACAGCCAGCGCGAACTGCGCGGGGAGACGGCCAACCTCGTCCGGGCGCTGCGCTCCCCCGTCGCGCGCGGCCGCTGGGGCGAGATCCAGCTGAAGCGCGTGGTCGAGATGGCCGGCATGGTCGACCATTGCGACTTCTTCGAGCAGCAGACGGTGACCGGCGACCAGGGCAACAAGCTGCGACCCGACATGGTGGTCAAGCTGCCGGGCAACAAGACCATCGTGGTGGATGCCAAGGCCCCGGTGGAAGCCTATCTCGACGCGACCGGCTCGGCCGAGGACGCCGGCCGGCGCGACGCCCTGGTCCGGCATGCCCGCCACGTGCGGGAGCACATGAAGCAGCTGGGCGGCAAGGCCTACTGGGACCAGTTCGCCGCCTCGCCCGAATTCGTCGTGCTGTTCCTGCCCGGCGAGAACTTCTTCAGCGCCGCGCTGGAGCACGACCCCGGCCTGATCGAGGCCGGCATCGACAACGGCGTGATCCTGGCGACGCCGACCACGCTGATAGCGCTGCTGCGGGCCGTCGCCTATGGCTGGCGGCAGGAGCACCTGGCCCGCAACGCGCGAGAGATCAGCGACCTGGGCGCAGAGCTCTACAAGCGGCTGGGCGACCTGGGCGGCCACATGGACCGGCTGGGCAGCCAGCTCGGCAAGGCGGTGGACTGCTACAACGGCGCGGTCGGCACCCTGGAGACCCGCGTGCTGGTCAGCGCCCGGCGGTTCCGCGACCTCCACGTGGCGCCGAACAACGCGGAACTGCCGGAACTCCAGCCGCTCGACCAGGCGCCGCGAAGCCTCCAGGCCCAGGAATGGCGGCTGCCCGCCCCGCTGCCCTGAACTGGCCAGCTTGCGGCTTGACGCACGGCCCCGGAAATCATATTTGCAACAGTCATCCCGCAATAGACCGAATTCGCTACAGGGCTCCATGGCCATCCGCCCCATCATCATCGCGCCCGATCCCGTCCTCAAGACCAAGGCGAAGCCGGTCGAATCCGTCGACGGCTCCATCGCCACCCTGATGGACGACATGCTGGAGACCATGTACAAGGCGCCGGGCATCGGCCTGGCGGCACCCCAGATCGGCATCCTGAAGCGGGTGATCGTCGTGGACGTGGCGGAGAAGGAGGAGAAGCCCCAGCCCTTCGCCATGGCGAACCCGGAGATCCTGTGGCAGTCCGACGAGAAGTCGGTCCATAACGAGGGCTGCCTCTCCCTGCCCGACCATTACGCCGACGTGACGCGGCCGAAGCAGGTGCGCCTGCGCTACCTGGACCGCGACGGCGAGGTGCGGGAGCTGGACGCCGACAACCTGCTGGCGACCTGCATCCAGCACGAGATCGACCACCTGAACGGCGTGCTGTTCATCGATCACCTGTCGCTCCTGAAGCGCAACATGATCCTGCGCAAGCTCCAGAAACAGAAGCGGTCGCAGGAAACGGTCTGATTTTGGCCGATACCTCCGAAACGCCGTCCGGCCAGTCGCAGCACGGCCGCATCTACGGCGCCGCGCGCTACTACGACATCGCCTTCGCCTATCGCGACTTCGCGCAGGAGTGCGATTTCCTGGCCGCCGTCGCGGCCCGGCACTTGGGCCGCGCCCCGGAAAGCGTGCTCGAACTGGCGGCGGGGCCGGCGAACCACGCGATCGAACTGGCGGGCCGCGGCCTGTGGGCGGCGGCGCTCGACCGCGAGCCGGCCATGGTCCGTTACGGCACCGAAAAGGCCGCGGCGGCCGGGGTCGAGATCGCTTACCAGGAGGGCGACATGACCGGCTTCGCGCTGGACCGGCCGGTCGACATGGCGCTGCTCCTGCTGGGCTCGGCCGCGTGCCTGCTGACCAACAGCGCCGTCATCTCTTGCCTGCAACGGGTCTCCGAGGCACTGGCTCCCGGCGGCGTGCTGATCGTCGAGCTGCCCCACCCGCGCGAGCTGTTCAACATCGACGACGCGACCGAGGACGGCTGGGAGGTCACCCGCGATGGCACGCGGGTTCGGGTCCGCTGGGGATCGCCGGGCGACAGCCTCGACCCGGTCAGCCAGGTCGCCCAGGTGACCACGACGCTGACCATCTGGGAGGGCGGGCGCAAGCAGGTGATCCGCGACAAGGCTTTCCAGCGCCGTTTCACGGTGCAGGAACTGGACGCGCTGGCGCGGGCGAGCGGATGCCTGGAGGCGGTCGCCTGGTTCGGCGGGCTCGACCTGGACGTCGCGATCGACGATCCGGAGGAAGCCTGGCGCATGGTCGCCGTGTTCCAGAAGCCGCACCTTCGCTGACCCGAGTTGGAGGACCCGGACATGACCCCTCTTCGCCTCGCCTTCATGGGCACGCCCGAGTTCGCGGCGGTCGGCCTCCGCGCCCTGATCGACGCCGGCCACGAGATCGCCTGCGTCTACAGCCAGCCGCCCCGGCCCGCCGGTCGCGGCCACCAGACTCAGCGCTCGCCCGTCCACGTGCTGGCGGAGGAGCGCGGCATCCCGGTCCGGACGCCCAAGTCGCTGCGCACTGCCGAGGCCCAGGCCGACTTCGACGCCCTCGGCCTGGACTGCGCCGTGGTCGCCGCCTACGGGCTGATCCTGCCGCAGCCGATCCTGGACGCGCCGCGCCTCGGCTGCCTGAACATCCACGCATCCCTGCTGCCGCGCTGGCGCGGAGCCGCCCCGATCCACCGCGCCCTGCTGGCGGGAGATGCCGAGACCGGCGTCACCATCATGCGGATGGATGCCGGCCTGGACACCGGGCCGATGCTGCTGAAGGGCAATGTTCCGATCACGGAACGGACGACCGCCGTCGAGTTGCACGACGCGCTGGCCGTCCTGGGCGCCGACCTGATCGTGAAGGCCCTGGACGGCGTGGCCGCCGGGAGCCTGACGCCGGTCCCGCAGCCGGAGGAAGGCGTCACCTATGCCGCCAAGCTGACCCGCGAGGACGGCAGGCTGGACTGGAACCGTTCCGCCGCCGAGACGGAGCGTCAGGTGCGGGCGCTCAATCCCTGGCCCGGCGTCTGGTTCGACCTGGGCAAGGAGCGGATCAAGGTGCTGGGCGCCGAAGCGGCCGGCAATCCGTCCGGCGCCGCTCCCGGCACCCTGCTGGACGGTCGCCTAACCGTGGCCTGCGTGGAAGGTGCCATCCGCCTGACCCGCGTGCAGCGGCCCGGCAAGGCGGCGGTGGACGGCGACGCCTTCCTGCGCGGTTTCCAGCTGCCGGTCGGGACCGCGCTGACGGCACCATGAGCCGCTGGAAGATCACCGTCGAGTATGACGGCCGCGGATTCGTCGGCTGGCAGCGCCAGGACAACGGTCCGTCGATCCAGCAATGTCTGGAGGAAGCCGTCGAGAAGCTGTCGGGCGAGACCGTACGCGTCCATGGCGCCGGCCGTACGGACGCGGGCGTACACGCGCTGGGGCAGACCGCCCATTTCGACCTGGGGAAGGTCCTGACCCAGCGCGCCATCCGCGACGGGCTGAACTTCCACCTGCGGCCGGCTCCCATCGCGGTGCTCGACGCCGAACCGGTCCCGGACGATTTCCACGCCCGAATGTCCGCCGTCGAGCGTGGCTATGTCTACCGCATCGTCAACCGCCGCGCCCCGCTGGCCCTGGACGACGGCCGCGCCTGGCAGATCGGCCGCCCCCTGGACGCCGAGGCCATGGACGCGGCCGCCAGGATCCTGATCGGCCGCCACGACTTCACGACCTTCCGCGCCAGCCTGTGCCAGGCGAAATCGCCGGTGAAGACCCTCGACGTGCTGACCGTGACCCGCTCCGGCCCCGAGATCCGCATCACCGCCCGCGCCCGCTCCTTCCTGCACCACCAGATCCGCAACATCACCGGTACCCTTGTCCTGGTCGGCGAAGGCCGCTGGCCGGTCGAGCGCGTCCGCACCGCCCTTGAGGCACGCGACCGCTCGAAAGGCGGTCCCACGGCGCCGCCGGACGGGCTCTATTTCACGGACGTGGTGTACGGAACAGCAGATAACAATCAGGGACGTTAGAGCCTCATCGGCTCTGGCAGGCAATCAATCCAAAGATAGCCATCATCCTGGCGGCAATGACCGCAATGCCAAAGAACGACATGATAAGGAGAAATTCTTACTTCGCCTGCTCGTGGGAACACAGTTCTAAATAATTGATACATTACATATACTCCGCCGGAGCGACGAATATGCATATCTCCATAATCAAAACCCCAGATATGAATATCCCCAGAGAAGGATGGCCTTATTCTTAAAGACTCAACGATTTGGTCTATAGTCGCCTTCTCACTGGCGCTCAAATCGGCTCCTGTGAAATGACAGGAGCTCTCTATGGTCGCTTGCGGACCACCGAGGGACCCTCGCCATTCCATATCTCTACTTACAGTCGGCGAAAGGCCTATAGGGCAACCATCCATTTACGTCGGCCTCCTGCTTCACCTTTTGAAGCACGACCAGGAGTGCCGCCCTGTTACGTTCCGACAACACAACTCTAACGCCCGGCTCCATACCATCCAAACCTTTGGGCGCGGCGTGCTGCTCCTCTTGACGTTCTGACGACGATGCATTCTCCGTCTTGCAGTGCCCCATCGCCTTTCCCCGCGTCCCTGTGGATGATCAAGATGCCCTGATCATAAGGGGTATGCGGTCGCTGGATCAACGCCCATTCGACCGCATGCGACATCTTGAGAGGAATACTCAAAGCGTGTCGTTCCTCACCCCCGCCACTCCTCCCGCAGGATCGCGTAGAGCACGTGGTCGCGCCAGGCGCCGTCGATGCGCAGGTAACCCCTTGCATAGCCCTCGTACTGGAAGCCCACCTTCTCCAGCAGGCCGCGGCTCGGCGCGTTGGTCGGCAGGCACGCCGCTTCGATCCGATGAAGTCCCAGCTGGCCGAAGGCGAAGTCCAGGGTCAGGCGGGTCGCCTCGCTCATGTAGCCGCGCCGGGCATAGGTCTCGCCGACCCAGTAGCCCAGCGTGCCCGTCTGGGCCACGCCGCGCCTTATGTTGCTCAGGCCGATCCCGCCGACCACCCGGTCGGTCCGGCGCTCCACGGCCAGGAAGCTGTAGGCCTCGTCGTCGCGCCACTCGATGAGCTGGCGGCGCAGCCGGCGCAGATAGGCGGTGCGGGCCAGCGCATCCGCCGGCCAGGTCGGTTCCCACGGCGTCAGGAAGGCGCGGCTGCGGTCGCGCAGGTCGGACCATTCCTGCCAGTCGCGCGCCAGCGGCGGCCGGATCGAGACCCTTTGGCCGTCGAGCCGTATCGCGGGCGGACTGATCAGGCCATTCCTCAGC
Source organism: Skermanella sp. TT6 (assembly GCF_016653635.2). Taxonomy (NCBI): domain Bacteria; kingdom Pseudomonadati; phylum Pseudomonadota; class Alphaproteobacteria; order Rhodospirillales; family Azospirillaceae; genus Skermanella; species Skermanella cutis. Next base: position 356,914 of record NZ_CP067420.1, on the reverse strand, counting down.
AATCCGATCACGGCCCTGCGCCATCCCCCGGATGAATCTTCCATGGCGTGAACACGGCGTCAGGACAGGCGCGCGGCGATCCGCCCATAATCCTCAAGCCCGTCCAGGGGTCCCAGCGCGGTCACGGTCGGCGCCTTGGCGCGCAGCCGGAGGGCGACGCGGCGTACGGCGGCGGCATCGACCGCGTCGATCTTCTCCACCATCTCGGTGACCGGCACGGGACGGTCGAAGATCACCATCTGCTGGCCCAGCTGCTCGCAGCGCGACATGGTGCTTTCCAGCGCCATCAGCATGCCGGCCTTCAGCTGCGCGCGGGCGCGGCGGACTTCCTCGTCGGTGACGTCCAGGGCCACCTTGCACAGCTCGTCGCACATCACCGGCACCAGTTCGCCGACCTTTTCCGGCCCGGTCCCGGCATAGACGCCGAACAGGCCGCCGTCCTCGTAGGCGCCGGAGAAGGTATGGACGCTGTAGGCCAGCCCCCGCTTCTCGCGCACTTCCTGGAACAGCCGGGACGACATGCCGCCGCCCAGCAGGGTCGACAGCACGGAATGGGCGTAATAGTCCGGATCGTGGACGCCGACGCCCTCGAAGCCCAACACGATGTGCAGCTGCTCCAGGTCGCGGTCCTCGCGGAAATCGCCGCCGGCATAGCGCGCCGGGTCGAGCGCCGCCGGATCCACCGGAGCCGGCAGGTCGCGGAAGACCTCCGCCGCCTTCGCGACCAGCCAGCCGTGGTCGATCCGGCCGGACGCCGCCAGCACCATGGTCCGGCCGGAATAATTGCCGCCGATATAGTCCACCAGCGCGTCGCGCGGCAGCGCGCCGATGATCTCCGGCTGTCCCAGCACCGGGCGGCCGAGCGCCTGGTCGGGGAAGGCGCAGGCCTGGAAATGGTCGAAGATGATGTCGTCGGGCGTGTCCTCGGCCTGCCCGATCTCCTGCAGGACCACGTCGCGCTCGCGGACCAGCTCGTCCTCGTCCAGCAGGCTGTGCTGGAGCATGTCGCCGATCACGTCGAGGGCGAGGGCCGCGTCCTCCTTCAGCACCTTGGCGTAATAGGCCGTGTGCTCGCGGGTGGTGTAGGCGTTCATGTGGCCGCCCACCGCCTCGATCTGCTCGGAGATGTCGAAGGCGGTCCGGCTCGGCGTGCCCTTGAACACCATGTGCTCGACCAGATGGGCGACGCCGTTGACCTCGGCCCGCTCGTTGCGGGTGCCGACGCCGACCCAGACGCCGAGCGACGTCGTCTCCACATGGGGCATGCTGTCGGTGGCGACCCGGAGGCCGTTGGGAAGAGTCGTTACCTTGATGGTACTCATGCGCTCCTCTGCCCTGCGGCGGTGCGGCGGGCTCGGGATCGGACGAAGGCCTGGACGGCCCTGAGGTCGTTGGGCAGCACGGTGACGCGCTCCTCGCGTTCATAGAGATCGGCCAGACGGGGCGGCAGCGGCGGACGCACGCCGGTCGCCCGCTCGACCGCATCGGGGAATTTGGCGGGGTGGGCGCAGGCGAGCGCCACCAGGGGAACGGCGGGATCGATATGGGGCTGCTCGGCGCGCGCGGCGGCCAGGCCGACGGCGGTGTGCGGGTCGATCAGCAGGCCGCCGGCCAGCCGGCGGGTCTCCGCCATGGTCGCGCGGGTCAGCTCCTCGTCCACCTTGTGGCCGTTGAACACCAGGCGGGCGCGCTCCAGCTGGGCCGGTGTCACGGCGAAGGATCCGCCCGACCGGAACCGTCCCATGCACTGGTTCAGCGCCGGGCCGTCGCGGTCGTAGAGATCGAACAGCAGCCGCTCGAAATTGCTGGAGATCTGGATGTCCATGCTCGGGCTGATGGTCGGCATGACGGCCTGTGTCTGCATCGTGCCCGTGGCGAAGAAACGCGCCAGGATGTCGTTGGAGTTGGTCCCGACCACCAGCCGCTGGATCGGCAGCCCCATGGCCCGCGCGCCGTAGGCCGCGTAGACATTGCCGAAATTGCCGGTCGGCACGGCGAAGGAGACCTGCCGGTCCGGCGCCCCCAGCTCGATCGCCGCCGCGAAGTAATAGACGATCTGGGCCATGATGCGGGCCCAGTTGATCGAGTTGACCGCCGACAGGTTCTGCTCGTCCCGGAAGGACGTGTCGTTGAACATCGCCTTGACCAGGTCCTGGCAATCGTCGAACGAGCCTTCCAGCGCTATGTTGTGGACATTGTCCGACAGCACCGTCGTCATCTGGCGGCGCTGCACCTCCGACGTGCGGCCCTTGGGGTGCAGGATGAAGATGTCGACCGCCTCGCGGTCGCGGCAGGCCTCGATCGCCGCCGACCCCGTGTCGCCCGAGGTGGCGCCCACGATCGTCACATGCTCGGCCTTCTTGGCCAGCACATGGTCGAACAGGCGGCCGAGCAGCTGGAGCGCCACGTCCTTGAAGGCCAGGGTCGGGCCGTGGAACAGCTCCATCACCCAGGTGCTCTGGTCGAGCTGGACCAGCGGAGTCACGGCGGCATGGTCGAAGCCGGCATAGGCGTCGCGCACCAGCCCGGCGAACTCCGCCTCGGTCACCCGGCCGCCCAGGAAGGGCGCCATGACCCGGACCGCGAGTTCGGCATAGGGAAGCCCGCGCATCGCGCGGATCTCGTCGGGCGTGAAGGTCGGCCAAGTCTCAGGCACGTACAGACCGCCGTCGCGCGCAAGCCCGGCGAGCAGAACTTCGTCGAAGGCGAGTGTCGGGGCCGCGCCCCGCGTGCTGATGTAGCGCAAGCTGAATAGTCTCCACGTGCGTGCCCGGTCCGCCGGCCATCGTACACTAGCCAGTGAGCCAGTGCGGGCGCAAGGGCCGGGGACGTCTCCATCGAACAGGGCAGCGAAACAAAAGGCGCATGGATCGGGTTGTTGCGGGCGTACCCTGCCCACCCCAGAAACGGACCCTCCGGCGATGCTCCAGCCCGCTCCCCAGCCTGCGATTTCCCCCGACCTCAGCCTGGATGCCGCCCAGCGGGAAACCGAGGAGTTCCTGACGGTCCAGATGCCGTCCATCCTGTCGTCGGTCGAATACGACATGCCCCGGTTCGGCGAGGAAGCCCGGCCGACGAAGCTGGCCCACGTGACCCGTGCCCGGGTCGAGACCCGGCACGTGACCGGCACCTCGGACGCCGCCTACCTGATCCACGCCTTCGGCGAGGACCTGCTGATGAAGATGCAGCTGAACGTCCGGCGCTTCGTCGTGGTCTACTCCATCCCGGTGGTCAAGCCGATCGGGTCCAGCACGGTCGCCCCCCATTTCGAGCGCTGGGCCACCGGCGCCGGCCATGCCGGCTGGATGATCGGCTGGCGCGACGCGGCGTCCCCCACCGAGCCGGACCAGAACTGGGTCGAGACCTACTGCTACGCAAACCTGGAACCCGACTTCCTGGTCAACGACCTGCACAAGCTGTACTGGCGCACCGACACGCTCCAGATGACCCGCTACTTCATGCTGGAAGCGATCCGCGCCAACGTGCCCCTGTCCCCGCTCCGCGCCGGCTACCGGATCTGAGATTCTCATGCCACGGATGACGGCGATGGGCAGGGATAATCCGGGAAACATCCCTGCCCATCGCCGTCATCTGCGGCCAATTCTTCCTTTTCCAGCCCGGCAACTCAGGCAAGGCCATCCACCACGCCGCCCACCAGGTTGATGCCGAGCAGGCGCTCGCTGTCCAGTTCCCTCCCCGCGCCCGCCGGGGCCAGCCGTTCCCCCATCCGGCCGAGCATCGCCTCCCAGCTCTGGCGGATCGCCACCGCCTCGGCCGGATCGACGGCCTGAAACCGGAAAGTCCCCCCCGGCCGCGCCTGGGCCAGGGACGGCAGGTCGGGCGTTATCACGGTCGCGATCTTGGGATAGCCCCCGGTCGGCTGACGGTCGGCCAGCAGCACGATGGGCTGGCGGGTGCCGGGAACCTGGACGCTGCCGGCCGCGATCCCGTCGGAGATGATGTTGAACCCGCCGGCATGCTCGATCTCCGGCCCGCTCAGCCGATAGCCCATGCGGTCGGCATCGGCCGTCACGGCATAGGTTCCGGTCAGGAAGGTCTCGATCCCGGCAGCCGTGAAATGATCGTCCTGCGGCCCCAGCACCACGCGCAGCACCTCGCGCCGGGGCGGCAGTCCCTGCGGGTCGAGGGCGAGCGGCGGACCCGCGGGCACCGCGCCGGCGGCCAGCGGCAGGCGGTCGCCCGCCCGGAGCGCCCTCCCCTCCAGCCCGCCCAGGCCGGAGCGGACATGGGTGGACAGGCTGCCCAGCTGCGGCGGCAGGGCGAAGCCGCCGCCGACGGCCAGGTATCCGCGCAGCGCGTCGCCGGCGGCGCCGATCCTCAGGCGCCGCCCCGGCTCCAGGTCGAAGCCGGTCCAGGGCGGCACCGGCTCGCCGTCCACGGCGACCTGGAAATCCCCGCCCGCGACGGCCAGGCGCACCGTCGCTCCCTCCGCCTCGTACTCCCCGCCCGCCAGGGTGAACTCGACCGCGGCGGCGCCGGGCGGATTGCCGGCCAGCAGGTTGGCGGCGCGCAACGACGGCGGATCCATGGCTCCGGCCGCGGCGACGCCGAAGCGCTGCCAGCCGACGCGGCCGAGATCCTGGATCGTGGCCTGGGGACCGGGCTGGAGGACGATCAGATCGGCCATCGGCTCAATCCTCCCCTCCGGCGGACCCGCCGGCAGGTCCGTCCGGCTCCGGCAGGTAGCCGCCGGCCTCCGCCAGCGCGTCCAACCGGCCGAACTCTTCCGCGTCGATCCGGACGAAGCGGATCCGGTCCCCGGGCCGGAACAGGAAGGGGTCGGGCCGGCGCAGGTCGAAGCCGCGGACCGGCGTCCGCCCCAGCAGGTGCCATCCCGACGGGATCGGGGTCGAGCAGACCGCGGCCTGCATGCCGCCGATAGAGATGGTCCCGGCCGGCACCCTCATCCGGGGATCGCGCCGGCGCGGCGTATGCAGCGCTTCCGGCAATCCGCCCAGATAGGCGAAACCGGGCGCGAACCCGATCATGTAGACCCGGTAGTCGCCCGAGAGGTGGAGCCGGACGACCTCCTCCGCCGTGATGCCGTGGTGGCGGGCGACCTCCTCCAGGTCGATGCCGTGCTCGCCGCCATAGGCGACCGGGATGGTCCAGCGCCGCGCCTCGGCCTTCCCGCCGTCGGAAGCGGGTCCAAGGGCCGCCAGCGCCTCCGCCAGTTCCCCATGGGTCAGCACGGCCGGATCGAACTGGACGAGCAGCGAGCGATATGTGGGCACCGTCTCGACCACGCCGGGCAGGGCCGCCTCCGCCAGCGCCGCGTCGAGCGCCAGCACGCGCCCGTTGATCTTCCCGTCGATCGCGGCGCCGAACTCGACCGTCAGCGCGGCGTCGCCCGCGGGCAGGAAGCGCGGCCTGTCGCAAGCCCCGCCGGATGCGGTTCCGCCCATGTCTCAGCCGCCGATCATCTGGGCCGGCAGCCAGGTCACGATGCCCGGAAAGACGGTGACCAGCACGATCGCCGTGACCAGGATGAGGAAAAACGGCAGGGCCGCCCGGGCGACATACAGGATGTCCCGCCCGGTCAGCCCCTGCAGCACGAACAGGTTGAACCCCACCGGCGGGGTGATCTGCGCCATCTCGACCACCAGCACGATGTAGATCCCGAACCACAGCGGATCGATCCCGGCGGCCTGGACCATCGGCATGACCACCGACGTGGTCAGCACAACCATGGAAATCCCGTCGAGGAAGCAGCCCAGCAGCACGAAGAACACCGTCAGCGCCGCCAGCAGCGCCAGGGGCGACAGGCCGAGCTCGTTGATGAACTGGGCCAGCACGCGGGGGATGCCGGTGAAGCCCATCGCGACCGTCAGGAAGGCGGCCCCGGCCAGGATGAAGGCGATCATGCTGGAGGTGACCATGGCGCCCATCAGGCTTTCCCGGAAGCTGCCCCAGGTCAGCGTCCCCGACGCCGCGGACAGGACTAGGCCCCCGGCGACGCCCAACGCCGCCGCCTCGGTCGCGGTGGCGATCCCGGAGTAGATCGAGCCGATCACGGCGGCGATCAGCACCACCACCGGGATCAGCCGGCGCGAGGCCCGCAGCCGCCCGCCCAGGGTCATCGCCGCGCCGCCCGGCGGCGTGCGCTCCGGGTTCATCAGCGACCAGACCACCACATAGCCCATGAACAGGGCGATCAGCAGGATGCCGGGCAGCACCCCGGCGATGAACAGCCGGCCGATCGACACGTCGGCCGCCACCCCATAGACGATCATGATGATCGACGGCGGGATCAGCAGCCCCAGGGTTCCGGAACCGGCCAGCGTGCCGATGCTCATCCGCTCGTCATAGCCGCGCCGCTTCAGCTCGGGCAGCGACATCCGGCCGATCGTGGCGCAGGTCGCGGCGGAGGAGCCGGACACCGCGGCGAAGATCCCGCAGCCCACGATGTTGACATGCATCAGCCGGCCGGGCAGCCGCGCCATCCAGGGCGCCAGCCCCTGGAACATGTCCTCCGACAGGCGGGTGCGGAACAGGATCTCGCCCATCCAGATGAACAGCGGCAGGGCGGTCAGCGTCCAGCTGGCGCTGGCACCCCACACGGTGGTCGCCATGACCAGCCCCGACGGGGCGGAGGTGAAGAACAGCATGGCGATCAGCCCGACCGCCAGCAGCGACAGCGCCACCCAGATGCCGCTGGCGAGCAGGAGCAGCAGCAGGACGATCAGGACGGCGGAGAGGATCAGGGGGTCCAAGGGCGAGGCCTTTTCCGGCAATCAGAGCTTCGCATCGGGGCCGGCCGCCAGCTTCTCGGACTCGAGCAGGTCACCCCCGGCCCCCTCGTAGCTCGCCGGCCGCCCCTTCGCCACCGCGACGAGGTCGTCGACCAGCGCCACGCAGATCAGTCCGAGGCCCAGGGTCATGGTGCTCTGGGGGATCCACAGCGGGATCGGCAGCAGCCCCGGCGAGACGTCCCCGAAGGCGAAGAATTCCCACGTCATGGCCCCGCTGTACCAGGCGAAGTATCCGGTCAGCAGGCTTCCCGCCGCAAGGCACCACAGCTCCGCCCAGCGGCGCGGGCCGCCGGCCAGCCGCTGCAGGACCAGGCTGACCCGGATGTGCCCGCCGGCCCGGAGCGCGTAGGCCAGTCCCAGGAACGACGAGGCCGCCATGGCGAAGCCGGCCAGGTCGTCGGCCGACGGGATCAGGACCCCGACCAGCCGTCCGCCGACCTGGAGCAGGATCAGCACGGCGATCGCGACCAGGAAGAAGGCCGCGAGCCAGCCGCACAGCCGGTAAAGCCCGTCGAGAACCCTGCGCATCGGCCGTTACTTCAGCGCGTCGGCGATCTTCTGCCCGTCCGCCCCGGCCTTCTTGACCCATTCGTCGATCATGGTGCGGCCGACCGCGCGGACGTCGCCCATCAGGGCCTCCGACGGCGTGACGATGGTCAGCCCGTTCTGGCCCATGGTCTTCTTGGTTTCCTCGGCGATCCGCTCGCTCTCGGCCCAGCCGCGCTCTTCCGCCTTGGCGGCGATTTCCAGGACGCTGGTCCGCACCTCCTCGGGCAGGCGCCGCCAGGCGCGCTCGCCGATCATCACGATGTTGCGCGGATGCATGGCCGAGGTGTCGTAGTAGAACTTGGAGAATTCCCACGCCTTGGTGTCCACGCCGGTGGCGCCCGACGTGATCATCGCGTCGACCACGCCGGTCGCGAAGGCCTGCGGCACCTCGGCCTGCTGCACGGTGGTCGGAGCGGCGCCCAGCAGCTCGGCCAGCCGGGCGGTGGCGGCGTTGTAAGCGCGGAACTTGATGCCGCGGAAATCGTCGACCTTGGCGATCTCCCGCTTGGTGTAGATGCCCTGCCCCGGCCAGGCGACCGAGTAGAGCAGCCGGATGCCCTGGTCGGCCAGGCGCTTCTCCAGCAGCGGCTTCTGCACCTCGTACAGCTTGCGCGCCGCCGGATAGCCCGCCGCCAGGAACGGGATGGCGTCGGCCTCGAACAGCGGGTCCTCGTTGCCGTAGGCGGACAGCAGGATCTCGCCGGCCGGCACCTGGCCCGTCTGGACCGCCCGCTTGATCTCCGGCATCTTGAACAGCGAGGCGTTGCTGTGCAGCGTGATGTCGAGCTGCCCGTCGGTGGCGCGACGCACCTCGTCGGCGAACCAGCGCAGTGTCTGCGTGTGGAAGTTGCTGTCGGGATAGGCCGTGGGCAGGTCCCACCGGGTCTGGGCCCAGGCCGCCGTGGACATCGCCCCGGATACCATGAAGCTCGCCGCCAAGCTTGCTGCAGCCACGGCAGCGGTCATCAAACGTCGCATCGACACGTCCCCTGTCTGTAACCGTGAAGCCTCGGGCTTTTGGCCCCAGGTCCGCCATTTTTGTCGCGCCAGGCGGTGTGGAACGATGCTCGCCTGTCGGGGAGGGACGGTCAAGCGTCCAGACAGGGCTGTCGGCACGAACGGCGAAACCGGGAATTGCCCGAAATGAATCGCATATACCGGGTTTTGCCAAGGGCGTCGGCGCGTGGTAGTTCCTCCGCGCGGCCCGTGGACGGCTTTCGAGGTGCCGGGGCAAAAATCCGGATGCCCGACGCGACAAACCACACCGTATATCGTTGAGACTAATTGCAGCACCCAAGATATAGGGATACCCATAAGCCTTGGGTCGGTCGCCCCTGTGGAGGCAAGATATGGACCATAAAACCCGCCTGATCGTTGCGGAAAATGATCCCCTGATCGCCTGGGCCGTGCGATTCGGATTGATGGACCTCGGTTACGAAGTCTGCGCCTGGGCCGACACCGCCCCGGACGCCGTGCGTCTGGCCGAGCTGCATCGCCCGGACGTGGCCGTCGTGGACGGCGGCCTCTCCGACCTGAACGAGGGCATCGACGCCGCCCGCGAGATCTCCGGCCGGCTCGGGATTCCCGTGGTGATCTGCCGCGGCAGCGCGATCGACGAGGTGATCGGGTCCTCCCGCGGCGAGTCGCCTGCGGCGGGCTGGGTCTCCAAGCCCTACCGGATCAGCGACCTGGACCGGCTCATCGCGGCCGCCGCCCGGCATTAATCGACCAGACGACCCCCCACCAGCCGCTCCGCTTCCGCGAGGTCGTCGGGGCGGTTGGTGTTGAAAAAGGGGTCGACCGGGTCGGCTTCGAAATCGGCGATCGCCAGCCGGTACCGCCCCGTCCAGACATCGACCTTGCGGATCCCTTCCTCGACCATGGCCCGGCGCAGGTCGTGGCGCAGATGGACCGGCCACAGGCCGAACACGGGGTGCTCGCGCCCGCCGGACCGGGCGCAGGCCATGTCGGCGCCTTCCCGCTCCGCGGCGGCGCGCAGCCGCTCCACCAGGTCGGCCGGCAGGAACGGCGCGTCGGTCGCGAAGCTCGCCACCCAACGGGCGCCGGGGACGTTATCCGCCGCCCAGTCCAGCCCGCTCAGCACGCCGGCCAGCGGCCCGGCATAGTCCGGCACCACGTCGGGGACGATCTCCATCCCGGTCATGGCGAATCGCGCCGGGTCGCCGTTGGCGTTCAGCACGAGCCGGCCCACCTGGGGCCGGACCCGGTCGATGATCCGGTCCAGGATCGACCGGCCTGCCAGCAGCCGCAGCGTCTTGTCGCCGCCGCCCATGCGGCGCGACAGCCCGCCGGCCAGCAGCACGCCGACGACGTCCTCCCCCTTATTCCCCGTCATCGCCCCGGCTCCCCTTCCTGCGGTGCGCGGCGGGCTCGTCGTCGCCCTCGCCCGAGGCGAGGTCGAACTCGATCCGCTCCTCCCCCGCCAGCGCCACGAAGCGGCGCCCCCGGGCGCGGCCGATCAGCGTCAGCCCGGCCTCGCGCGCCAGTTCCACGCCCCAGGCGGTGAAGCCGCTGCGCGATACCAGGATGGGGATGCCCATCTGAACCGTCTTGATCACCATCTCCGAGGTCAGGCGTCCGGTCGTGTAGAAGATCTTGTCCTCGGGCCCCAGGCCGTGCCGCCACATGTATCCCGCCACCTTGTCCACGGCGTTGTGGCGGCCGACATCCTCCATATAGACCAGCGGCCTGTCTTCCCGGCACAGGACGCAGCCATGAATCGCGCCGGCCTCCAGGTAGAGGCTGGGCGCCGTGTTGATCTTGCGGGTCAGCGCCGCCAGCCAGGAGGTCTTCAGCCGCGCGGTGGAGGACAGCCGGATGTCGCCGAACTTCTCCATCAGGTCGCCGAACACCGTGCCCTGGGCGCAGCCGGAGGTCAGCGTCTTCTTCTTCAGCTTCTGCTCGAAGTCGGTGGGGCGCTCGGTTCGAACCACCACCGTCTCGATCTCGTCGTCATAGACGATGTCGGTGACGCGGTCGTCGGTGCGCAGCATGTTCTGGTTCAGCAGGTATCCCAGCGCCAGATATTCGGGATAATCGCAGATCGTCATCATGGTGACGATCTCCTGGCCGTTCAGGAACAGGGTCAGGGGGCGCTCTACGGTGACCGAGGTTTCGATCGGGGCGCCGGTCTGGTCGATGCCGGCGACCCGCTTCGTCAGGCGCGGGTCTGCGGGATCCGGGCGGACGACGAATTCTGCCTTGGGGAGCTCTTCCATGGGGGCGAGCGTAATTCGACCGCCCCGGTCAGGCAAGCGCGGCGCGCGGCAACGCGCCCGAAGCCGGACCCGCCGATCAGATCACGTCAAGCAGGAGATGGGTCGCCACGCCGATCAGCGAGGCCGCGACGACGCCGATCGCGGTATAGCGCTCGGCGACCGACCATCGCGCCCAGTCCTTGACGAAACTGTCCATCCTGGAGCCTCCGTTACTCCGATGCCTGTGCTCTGCCATGACCGTGCCCAAGAAAAAAGCCTCACGTCATGAGATACATCAAATTCACCGAAAGGTAGCCTTAATCAAAAGGCGGGTTTTACACTTTGTCGCAAGCTGATGCCGCATTGCAACATAGACCGTTCGGCCGAGCCGCTGCGGATCGGAGGATCGGCCATCCACCGGGCGGTCTCAGTGACCCTCATCACGGATTTATACGAAAAAGGCACGGAATCCCCCTAAAGTGAGAGCTCCCGGGACGCCGCCGCCTTGCCGGCTGCCGCTTGTGCCCGGAACTCAACACCTCTATTGAGAGAGTTACGGGTGCAACAGCGGGTCGGCGCATGGGACTGAAGACTTCACACATCATCTTTCTGGCCGCCGCGGTCGTGGCGTCGGCGGGCTGCTCCTCGGCGGGGGGCGAACCCCTGCCCGTTCCGGGCATCAAGCCGCCGCCGGGCGTCGCCGACCAGGCGGCTCCCCTGACGGCGGACCCCGCGGCGCAGGAGACCGACTTCCAGGCATGGCTGGCCGGCTTCCGGGCCGATGCGCGCGCCGCCGGGGTCGGCCCGGCGACGGTGGACCGCAGCCTGTCCGGACTGCGCGTGCTGCCCGAAGTGCTGGCCTCGGACAGCAGCCAGCCGGAATTCGTCCGTCCGGTCTGGACCTATCTCGATGGCGCCGTCAGCGAGACCCGGATCACCCGCGGCCGCGAACAGCTCTCCGTGCAGCGCGGCCTGCTCTCGGGCGTCGAGCGCGACTACGGCGTCCCGCCCGAGATCGTCGTCGCGATCTGGGCGATGGAGAGCAATTTCGGCTCCAACATGGGCAGCTACAACGTGGTGGAGGCGTTGGCCACGCTCGCCTGGCACGGCCGGCGGGCCGAATTCTGGCGCGAGCAGCTGCTGGAGGCGCTCCGCATCATCGACCGGGGCGACGCGCCTCAGGGGCGGCTGGTCGGCTCCTGGGCCGGCGCCATGGGCCATACCCAGTTCATCCCGACGACCTTCGCCGGCCACGCGGTGGACCGCGACGGCGACGGGCGGCGCGACCTGTGGAACAGCCTGCCCGACGTGTTCGGCTCGACCGCGGGATATCTGCGCGACGTCGGCTGGCGCGCGGGCGAGCCCTGGGGCGCCGAAGCCGTGCTGCCCGCCGGCTTCGACTATGAGCTGGCCGACATGTCCGTGCGCAAGCCGGTCGCGGAGTGGCGCCGACTCGGCGTCCGGCAGGCGGCCGGCACCCGCGCCCTGCCCGACCAGTCCGAGGCGGCGATCCTGCTGCCCGCCGGCCACCGGGGCGCCGCGTTCCTGGTGATGAACAATTTCCGCTCGATCCTGCGCTACAACAATTCCAGCAGCTACGCGCTGGCGGTCTCCTACCTGAGCGACCGGATGGCGGGGCGGCCGGGGGTCCAGGGCAGCTGGCCGCGCGACGAGCGACCGCTCAGCCGCGACGAGCGGTTCGAGCTGCAGCGCCTGCTGGGCGCGCGCGGCCTGCCGGTCGGCAATCCCGACGGCATCATCGGCGCCAACACCCGGGGGGCGATCCGGGCCTTCCAGAAATCGCAGAACCTTCCCGCCGACGGCTTCGCGTCGAGCACGCTGCTGGACCGGCTGAGGACGACGGCCTCGGCGTCCTGAGGGAGCGGGCGGGGCCGGTGCCTAGCGCACCAGCTCCGCCTGCTGGGAAGCGGCCTGCGGCGGCGCCGAGAACATCGCGGCCCCGCGCACGATGTCGAGCGCGCGGGTGAGCTGGTAATCCTCGGGCTTGGCACCGGCCTGGATGCCCGGTTCCTGCCGGGCGCCCACCGGCGTGATCCTCGCCGCCTCGACGGCGACGTCCGGCGTAATGCCCAGCGCCTGGATCGAGCGGCCCGACGGCGTGTAGTAGCGCGCCGTGGTCATCCGGGTCGCTCCCCGGTTGGACAGCGGCGTGATGGTCTGGACCGATCCCTTGCCGAAGGTCTGGCTGCCCAGGACGACGGCCCGGCGCTGGTCCTGCAGGGCGCCCGCGACGATCTCCGAGGCGGAGGCGCTCCTGCCGTTGACCAGCAGGACGATCGGCTTGCCGCGGGCGAGGTCGCCGGGAGTCGCCCAGTAGCGCCGTTCCGACAGCGCGCCGCGGCCGCGCGTCGAGACGATCTCCCCCTGGTCGAGGAAGCTGTCGCAAACCGAGATCGCCTGCTTGACCAGCCCGCCCGGATTGTCGCGCAGATCGACGACATAGCCGGTCAGCCGGTCGCCCAGCTGCACGTCCAGCGCCGCCAGGGCCTTCTCCAGGCCCGGCTGGGTCTGCTGGGTGAAACCGCTGATCTTGATGTATCCGACGGTGCCCTCCGCCCGCCAGCGCACAGCCGGGCTCTTGACCATCTCGCGCACCAGGGTCAGCTCGAAGGTCTTGCCGTCCGGACCGCGCTGGATCGTCACCGTCAGGGGCGTGCCGACGCTGCCGCGCATGCGGTCCATCGCCTCGTTCAGGGTGACGCCGCGGACCGGCTGGCCGTTGATGTGGGTGAACAGGTCGCCGGCCAGCACGCCGGCCCGGAAGGCCGGCGAATCCTCGATCGGCGCCAGCACCTTCACCAGCCCGTTCTCGACCGCCATCTCGACGCCGACCCCGCCGAACTCGCCGCTGTTCTGCGCCTTGTTCTCCGCGTAGCGGTCGGGGTTGAGGTATTTGGAGTGGGGATCGAGCGATGACAGCAGCCCGCCGACCGCCGCCTCGACCAGCGTGTCGGCATCGACCTGATCGACATACCCGGCCCGCAGAGTGGCGAAAACGCTGTTGAACAGGTTCAGCGCCCTGGTCCTGGACATCTCCTCGGCGGAGGCCGCCTGCGTCTGCCCCCATGCCTGCATCGGGGCGAACAGAAGCAGGGAGGCGACGAGGGCGACGCGGGTCCGGCTCATAGGCGCATTCCTTTTCCACGAGAACGCAAGGGCATACGCCCAGCCTACAGAGCTTAAGGTTAAAATTTGGTGTGAAATTTTGTCCCGATTTGCCCCGCGCAGACTCAGTGGCGCGGCGCCGCCAGGATGGCGTCGAGACTGTCGGCGGTGAGGTCGGTTGCGTCGAGGACGGCGTCGAGCCAGCGGTCGAGATCGGCGACCGTCGCCGCCCGGATGCGGCGCTCGGCCTCCTCCGGCACGATGACGCGGCGGCGCTCGACCAGCCGGAGAAGCGCTTCCGCCCGGCCCTTGGCCTCGCCCTCCTCACGTCCCTTGGCCTCGCCCTCCGCCAGTCCCTGGGCGAAGATCTCGCTGAGGTAGGGGTGTTCCTTGATGTTGAACTGGATCGCCATGGTCTCCAACTCCTCCTTGACGACCGGGGTCGCCCTGCGCAACTGGGACAGGATCAGCAGCTTGGCCGCGGCGTCCGCGCGCTCGCGCCGGGGCAGCGGGGCCAGGCGGGCCAGGATGCGGCGCACGCGCTCCCTAATATCGTCGCATCGGCACAGGATTGCCAGCACCGCGTCCTCCGGCGCCGGGCTGTCGAGCAGCGGCCCGGCATCCAGGTCGGCGATGTAGCGCACCTCGTAGCGGAAGTTCAGGTTGGGGTGGCGGATGCCGGGCGGGCCGTCCTCGCCGCGCTCGCCGAGATGGAGCACCAGCTGGGTCACCGGGACGCCGCCATGGTGCCGGGAGATCAGGGCGTAGTATTCCAACATGCGCCAGGCCATGTCCTCGCGGCCGACCTGGAACTCCATGTGGAACAGGCCGCCGCCGTCCAGCTCGGCGACCATGTCCGGGCGGCGCTGGCGCACGGAGGAGAACTCGGCCGACAGGAAGCCGGCGACCCGGGCGCCGGCCAGCATCCTCAGCAGTGCAGGCGCCCCGGCCCAGACCAGTTCCTTGACCGTCGCGTCGTAACTGTTCGCCATGCCCCGCCCCTTGCCGCATGCCGGGGCATGCCCGGCGGGCAATCCATCGCGGTTCTGCACGCGCCGGTCCATGCGGTGCGGTGACGCGGGGCGGACTTCTCCTTTCCTAGCCGCAGATGCACGCAGATGAACTCAGATAGGAGTCCCGGATCGGCGCCGGTGGCCGGCAAGCGTGTCCGGCATCGGAGCCTAATCGCGGTAGGGGCGCCCGTTACCGGGCGCCCCCCGCACAGAACCGGACGTGCCCGATTAAGGCATCCGGCTCCCACCTTGGGTGTTTGACGCGAAAGCGGTTTCCGGGCCAGGGATGGATGATGCGCGGCCGTGGCAGCCAGTGATCGGCAAGGCGCGTGAGCTTTTCCCACGGTGTCTTGTCCTTCTGGCTGCGCCGGCGCAGCGCCCTCATCCACAGGACGCCGACATGGTAGCGCAGGTTGGCAAGGGCCCGGTAGTTGGTCGGGACGGCGAAGTAGGCGTAGAAGCCGCTCATCACCTGTCCCAGCCACCGGCCTTGCTCCGGGATGCCCTGGTGCCGGCGCCGCCGGAGTTCCTCCTTGATTTCCTTGAGCTTGGCCTGCTTGCGCTGGCGCCGGGTCTGGCGTTTCAGCAGGAAGCCGCCACGCCGGGACCGCCCACAGATGTGGGTGAAGCCCAGGAAGTCGAAGGTCTCCGGTTTGCCCGCGCCGCGCCTGGCCCGGTCGGCAGCTGCCTGCCGGCCGAACTCGATCAGGCGGGTCTTGTCGGCGTTCAGTTCCAGGGCGAACCGCGCCAGGCGCTCCCGCAGATCCGCGAGGAACCGCTCGGCGTCCGACCGGTGCTCGAACCCGACGACGGTGTCGTCGGCGTAGCGCACCACGGCCATGGTCCCGGTCGCGTGGCGCTGGCGCCACTGCCGGACCCACAGGTCGTAGACGTAGTGGAGATAGACGTTGGCCAGCAGCGGCGATGCCACCGCCCCTTGCGGGCTGCCGGCCGTCGCCGGCTGCCGTTTCCCCGTCTCGTCCACCAC
This sequence comes from Skermanella sp. TT6, assembly GCF_016653635.2. Lineage (NCBI taxonomy): Bacteria > Pseudomonadati > Pseudomonadota > Alphaproteobacteria > Rhodospirillales > Azospirillaceae > Skermanella > Skermanella cutis. Next base: position 341,247 of record NZ_CP067420.1, on the reverse strand, counting down.
GCCGACCGTCAGCCACTTGCGGATCAGCCGCAGGACGCGGGCATCGCCGATCCGGTGTTCCAGGAACCGCATCATCCACATGTGGTCGATGCTGTCGAAGAACGCCCGGATGTCTGCATCCAGGATCCAGTTCACCCGGCACTCGCCGATCGCCACCGCCAACGCGTCGAGCGCGTCGTGCTGCCCCCGTCCCGGCCGGAAGCCGTAGGAGAAGCCGAGGAAGTCTTCCTCGTAGATGGCGTTCAGCACCTCCACCAGCGCCCGCTGGACGATCTTGTCCTCCAGCGCCGCGATCCCGAGCGGCCGCATCCGGCCGTCCGGCTTGGGGATGAGATGCCGGCGTGACGGATGCGCCCGGTAGCGGCCGGAATGCACGCGGTCCTTCAGGTCCGCCAGCCGTTCCTCCAGCCCCTCCGCGTACTCCCGCCACGTCATTCCGTCCACACCCGGAGCCGCGTCCCGCTTCAATGCCCGATAGGCAAAGCGCAGCAGGTCGGTATCCACGTGCGTCAGAAGGGTGGTGAACCGCTCCTCCTTTCGCTCCCGTGCCGCTTGACGTATGCGCTCCAGCCCCGAGAGCACGGGTGCCCGGTCCTGAGCCCGGCCCGTGTGCGGCGGAGACGCATTCCCCTCGGCCCCACCCCTTCCCTCCACCGGCTCCGCGTCCGCGTTCGCCGGTTTCACAGGTACTATGGATGGGTCTGGAGCTTTAGCTAACGCCGAAGGCGATACCTCTTCGGCGCGTGCATCACCGGCTACGGCTCCTCGCCTTCCCGGTGCGGACCGCCAGGCCATCGGCCCGTGGTCACGCCGAAGATCTCCCGGTTCCCGCTCGAGGAGCGTCCGCACATGCCAGGGTCTCTGACCACGCCGGACCGCCGGGGTGCTCGCATGACGCGCCCCGCCGTATCGCCTTCCAGGCACAGAACCCTGTCGGCATCCGGGATCGAGATTCTTACGCGGCTCAATGGCTGGCCTATGCGCCCCCCTGTCAACGCTTCGCCGTCGGCCTCACGACCGCCGCCGCATGACTCGGGGCCGGTGTGGATCGCTACTCCTTCACCGTACAGGACTTTCACCCGCTACTCCTTGCCGGTCTCCCGGCGCTCTCTGCGTGCATCTGCGGCCCTAATCCGTGAACGCCGCCTTCACGACCTCGCACTTGTTGCTCAGGTGCCGCCGCAGCGCCGCGCCCAGGGCCGGGCCGTCGCGGCGCTCCAGGAGCGCCAGGATCTCCTCGTGCTCGTCCACCGCCTGCTTCCACCGGGCGTCCGACATGTTCGCCATGTAGCGGGCGCGGCGGATGCGGGTGGCGAGACCGTCGTACAGGGTGCGCAGCGTGGCGTTGCCGGACGCGTCCATGATGCCCTCGTGGATGCGCTGGTTCAGCCGGAAATAGTCCGGCAGCTCGCCCCGCCGGTAATGCTCGACCATGCGCTCATGGATCGCGCGGATCGACGATATCCCGGCATCGTCGATCCGGGCGCAGGCCAGTTCGCCCGACAGCGCCTCCAGCGCGCCCATCACCTCGAACATCTCGTCCACGTCCCGGGCGGTCAGCTTGGTCACCACGGCGCCGCGGTTGGGCAGCAGCTCCAGCAGCCCTTCGGAGGCCAGGACCTTCAGCGCCTCGCGCAGCGGCGTGCGCGAGATGCCGAACTGCTCGCACAGCTGCTTTTCCGGAACCCGGCTGCCGGGCGCCAGCTCGCCCTCCAGCACCAGCCCGCGCACCCGCTCGACCACCTCGTCGTGGAGCGAGCGCCGCGCGATGCGGCCCGCCGGTTCCATCAGCGCATCGGTCATGCCCGCGCCTCCTGTCCAAGCGCCTGCTCGAGCACCCGCGCGACATGGATCGCGGAGCGCCGGGCGCCGTCGTGGATCTGGTGACGGCAGCTGGTGCCGTCGGCGACGATCAGGGTCTCCGCGTCGGCCGCCCGGACCGCCGGCAGGAGGGAAAGCTCGGCCATCTTCATGGACACATCATAATGCTTCGCGTCGAAGCCGAAAGCCCCCGCCATGCCGCAACAGCCGCTGTCGATGACCTCGACCTCCAGCCCCGGCACCAGCCGCAGGGCCTTCTCGACGGCGCCCATGGCCCCGAAAGCCTTCTGGTGGCAGTGGCCGTGGACCAGGGCGCGCTTGGCGGCCAGCGGTTTCAGCGGCAGCTTCAGCCGGCCCGCCGCGTCCTCCCGCGCCAGGAACTCCTCCAGCAGCAGCGCCTGTCCGGCCAGCGCGTCGGTATCCTCCCCCGGCAGCAGCGCCTTGAACTCGTCGCGCAGCGTCAGCAGGCAGCTCGGCTCCAGCCCGATCACCGGCACGCCCCGCGCCACGAAGGGGGCCAGCGCCGCGACCGTCCGCCGGGCCTCGGTCCGCGCCTCCTCCACCAAACCGGAAGCCAGGAAGGTCCGTCCGCAGCACAGCGGCCGGCTCTCGCCGCCGGCGCGCGCGGTCCGCACCCGATAGCCGCCGGCCTCCAGCACGGCCCGCGCCGCCCGCAGGTTCTCCGGCTCGAAATAGGTGTCGAAGGTGTCGGCCAGCAGCACGACCTCCGGCCCGCCGGGATTGCGCCCGGTCTCGTCGGCCCGGAACCAGTCGCGCCGCCACGCCGGCAGGCTGCGCCGGGCGCTGAAGCCCAGCATCCGCTCGCTCAGCCGGGCCAGCGCCGGCACCCGGTCGCGCAGGCCGGCGACGCCGCCCAACCGGGCCGCCTTGGCGGCGTAGCGCGGCAGGAACGCGACCAGCCTGTCCATCGGCCGCAGGCCGTGGCGCTTGCGGTAATGGTGCAGGAACTCGATCTTCATCCGCGCCATGTCCACGCCGGTGGGGCATTCGCGCTTGCAGCCCTTGCAGCTCACGCACAGGTCCATGGTCTCGTACATCTCGTCCGAGACCAGCGCGTCCGGCCCGAGCTGGCCGGTCAGCGCCAGCCGCAGCGAGTTGGCCCGCCCGCGCGTCACGTGCTTCTCGTCCTGGGTTGCCCTGAACGAAGGGCACATCACCCCGGGGTTGGACTTCCGGCAGGTGCCGTTGTTGTTGCACATCTCCACCGCGCGCGACCAGCCGCCCCAGTCGGACCAGTCCAGCGCCGGCTCCAGAGGTTGGGGCGCGTAATCCGGCCCGTAGCGGAACAGCGTGCGGTCGTCCATGCGCGGCGCCCGGACGATCTTGCCGGGGTTCATCATCCCCTTCGGGTCGAACGTGTCCTTGATCTCCTCGAAGGCCCGGACCAGCCGCGTGCCGAACATGCTCTCGTGGAACTCCGAGCGGGAGATCCCGTCGCCGTGCTCGCCCGAATGGGACCCCTTGTAGGCCCGCACCAGCGCGAAGGCCTCCTCCGCGATGGCCCGCATCCTGCGCGCGCCGTCGGCCTCCTTCAGGTTCAGGATCGGGCGGACGTGCAGGCACCCGACGGAGGCATGGGCGTACCAGGTGCCGGTCGTGCCGTGCCGGGCGAAGACCTCGTTCAGCCCGTCGGTATAGTCGGCCAGATGCTCCAACGGCACCGCGCAGTCCTCGATGAAGGAGACCGGCTTGCCGTCGCCCTTCATGGACATCATGATGTTCAGCCCGGCCTCGCGCACCTCCCAGATCGAGCGCTGCTGCACCGGATCGACCACCTCCACCACGGCGTCGGGAAAGCCCAGGTCGGCCATGGCCTGGTCCAGCCGCTTCAGCTCCCGCACCAGCGAATCCCGCTCGGCGCCGGCGAACTCGACCAGCAGCAGCGAATCGGGCTCGCCGCGCACGAACCTGCCCAGCGTGGCGTTGAACTGCGGGATCGCGCGGCCCAGCTCGATGATGTTGCGGTCCACCAGCTCGACCGCGACCGGCCCCAGCTCCACCAGATGCTTGGTCGCGACCATCGCCGAGCGGAAGGTCGGGAAATGGCAGACGCCCAGCACCCGGTGCGTCGGCACCGGCTGGACCTCCAGTTCGACCCGCGTGGTGAAGGCCAGCGTGCCTTCGGACCCTACCAGCAGATGGGCCATGTTGTTGCCGCCCAACCCGTCGCCCGGCACGACGCTGTCCAGGTTGTAGCCGCCGACCCGGCGCTGGACCTTGGGGAAGCGGGCCTCGACCTCCGCCGCCTCGCGCCCCGCCACGGCGCGCACCCTCCGGACCAGGTCCAGGAACCCGGGAGACCCGGCCGCCGCGTCGGGATTGCCCGGCACCGGGCCGAAGCGCATCGCCTCCCCGTCGGGCAGGATCGCGTCGATCGACAGCACGTTGTCGACCATCTTGCCGTAGCGGAGCGAGCGCGCCCCGCAGGAATTGTTGCCCGCCATGCCGCCGATCGTGCAGCGGCTGGCCGTGGACGGCTCGACCGGGAAGAATAGGCCGTTCTTGCGGAGGAAGGTATTGAGCTTGTCCAGAACGATGCCCGGCTCCACCGCGACCCGGCGCGCCTCCACGTCGAATTCCGCGATGGCGTTCAGGTGCCGGCTGACATCGACCACCAGCGCCTCGCCCACGGTCTGGCCGTTCTGGGAGGTGCCGCCGCCGCGCGGCAGCACCGGCACGCCCTGCTCCCGGGCGATTTCCAGGGTCGCCGCGACGTCCGCGACCGTGCGCGGGACCACCACGCCGATCGGCTGGACCTGGTAGATCGACGCGTCGGTGGCATAGCGCCCGCGGTCGAAAGCCCCAAATAGAACCTCGCCCTCGATCGCGCCCTGCAGCCTCCTGGCAAGTCCCGTGTCGCGCACCAGCTTCTCTCCCTCGCCCCGGCGGGCTGAAACTCGTTTTGATTTTGCATTCATAATTATCAATGTATAATGCATTCACAGGCGAGGAAACCACCATTTCATAAGAGAGGAGCCGCCATGCCGGCGCACAGCGGACGTCACTTCCTTCAGATCCCCGGCCCGACCAACGTCCCGGACCGCATCCTGCGGGCGATCGACCACCCGACCATCGACCATCGCGGGCCGGATTTCGGCCGGCTCGGCGCGAAGGTGCTGGACGGCGTCAAGGGGATTTTCCGCACGGCGTCGCCGGTGGTCATCTATCCCGCGTCGGGAACCGGCGCCTGGGAAGCGGCGCTGGTCAACACCCTCTCCCCCGGCGACCGCGTGCTGATGGCGGAGACGGGGCATTTCGCCAGCCTGTGGCGCGAACTGGCGGCCCGCCTGGGACTGGAGCCGGAATTCCTGCCCGGCGACTGGCGCCACGGCGCCGACCCGGCCGCGATCGAGGCCCGGCTGGCCGAGGACCGGGAGCACGCCATCAAGGCGGTCTGCGTCGTCCACAACGAGACCTCGACCGGCGTCGCCAGCCGCATCCCGGAGATCCGCGCCGCGATCGACCGCGCCGGCCACCCCGCGCTGTTCCTGGTCGACACCATCTCCTCCCTGGGCTCGATCGACTACCGCCACGACGAGTGGGGCGTCGACGTCACGGTCGGCGGCTCCCAGAAGGGGCTGATGCTGCCGCCCGGCCTCAGCTTCAACGCCGTCAGCGACAAGGCCCGCGCGGCGGCCAAGTCGGCCCGCCTGCCCCGCTCCTATTGGGACTGGGAATCGATGATCGCCGTCAACGGGACCGGCTACTTCCCCTACACGCCCGCGACCAACCTGCTGTTCGGCCTGGACGCCGCGATCGACATGCTGATGGAGGAAGGGCTGGACAACGTCTTCGCCCGCCACGACCGCCACGCCGAGGCGACCCGCCGCGCCGTCCGCGCCTGGGGACTGGAGGTTCTGGCGGCGGACGCGCGGGAATATTCCAGCTCCCTGACCGCCGTCCTGGTGCCCGACGGGGTCGATGCCGACGCGCTGCGCGGGACCATCCTGGAGCGGTTCGACATGTCGCTGGGCAACGGGCTGGGCCGGCTGAAGGGCAAGGTCTTCCGCATCGGCCATCTGGGCTCCTTCAACGACCTGATGCTGTGCGCCACCCTGTCCGGCGTCGAGATGGGACTGGTGACCCACGGCGTGCCGGTCGAGCGGGGCGGCGTCCAGGCGGCGATGGAATACCTGACCGGCAACGCCTGACGCCGGCGCGGGGAACCCGGCCGCCCGCCGGGCGGTTGAACTTCCATGGCGGACAGGGACGGCAAGGAACCCATCGACATCGACGCGGTGTTCGAGCGGCTGCGCCGGGCGGTGTCCGGCCTGCCCAAGGCCGCCATGTTCGACCTGCGCGACCGGGGCTACGGCACGCCGTTCGAGCAGCTCGTCGGCAGCCTGATCTCCGCCCGCACCCGCGACGAGACGACGGTCGAGGTCTGCCTGCGCCTGTTCGCGGAGGCCCGCACCCCGGAGGACTTCGTGCGCCTGCCCGGGGACCGGCTGGCAACCCTGCTCGACGGCGCGACATTCCCCGAGCCCAAGGCCCGCGACCTGAAGGAGATCGCCCGGCGGATCCTGGAGGAGCACGGCGGACGGGTCCCCGACGGCCTGGAGGCGCTGACCGCCTTTCGCGGCGTCGGCCCCAAGATCGCGGCCCTGACGCTGGCGGTGGGTTTCGGCCGGCCGGCGGTGGCGGTAGACGTCCATGTCCACCGCATCGTCAACCGCTGGGGCTACGTCGCGACCACGGCCCCGGAGCGCACCATGCAGGAGTTGGAGAAGAAGCTGCCGGAGCGCTACTGGATCGAGATCAACGAGCGCCTGGTGCCGTTCGGCAAATTCGTCTGCACGGCGGCCCGCCCGAAATGCTCGGCCTGCCTCCTGCTGTCGATGTGCCGCCAGGTCGGCGTGGTCAATCCGCGCTGACCGGCCCCCGCGACCCGGGTTCCAGCAGCCCGGCGATCGCCCGCTTGAGGTCCGACCCGGCGAGCGGCTTGTGGAGCAGGCGGATGCCGTCCCGGTCGGCCTGCCGGAGCACCTCCGGCGCGGTGTCGCCGGTCATCAGGATCGCCGGGGTCGGCCATTTCTCGCGGACCGCTTCGATCGCCTCGAAGCCGCTGCCGTCGCCCAGCCGGTAATCCGACACGATCAGGTCGAAGGGAGATTCCCGCCCGGCGAGGCAGGCCCGGAGCTCGCCCACGCCCGAGACCCGGGTGACATCCAGGCCCCAGTCCCGCATCTCCATCACCAGGGCGGCGGCGATGATGGCGTCGTCCTCGGCCATCAGGACGGAGCATCGCCGCAGGTCGCCGATCTCGGGCACGGGCGCCGGCGCGGGCCGGACCGACGCCGGGTCCGCCCGCGGCACCCGAACCGAAAAGGTCGAGCCGACCGAGACCCTGGAGGCCACGCCGATGCGGAGACCGAGCACGTCGGCGATCCGGCGGACCGTGGCCAGACCGATGCCGAAGCCCCCCGAAGGATCCGCGGGATCGCCGCCCTGGTAATAGTCCTCGAAGATCCGGGCGATCTGGTCCCCCGGGATGCCCCGGCCGGTGTCGCGCACGTCGATCCTGACGACGCCCCCGTCCTCCTCGGCGGCTTCCACCAAGATGCCGCCCCGGTCCGTGTATTTCAGCGCGTTGCCGATCAGGTTGCGCAGGATCAGCTCCAGCATCACCTGGTCGGTCAGCACGGCGAGCGGGGTCGCGGGCACCGCGAGCCGCAATCCGGTCGCCCGGGCCTGTCCCGCGAACTCGCCGGCGAGCCGCTGGAGCAGGGCATCCAGCGGGAAGGCCGCCCGGTCCGGCCGGACGACGCCGGCTTCCAGGCGGGCGAGTTCCAGCAGGCCGCTGAGCAGGCCGCGCAGGCCTTGCAGCGACAGCTCCACCATGTCGGCCAGCGCCCTGGCGTCCGGGTCGGTCAGCCGCCGGTTCAGCAGGTCCATGTAGAGGCACGCCGCCGTCACCGGCTGGCGGAGGTCGTGGCTTGCCGTCGCCAGGAAATGCGACTTGGCCCGGTTGGCCCTCTCCGCCTCGTCGCGCGCATACCGCATGGCGGCCTCGACCTCCTTCAGGGCGCTGACGTCGGTGCAGGTGCCGCACCAGTGCGTGATGCCGCCGTCTGCGCCTCGGATCGGGACGGCGCGGGTCTGGAACCACCGGTACTCGCCGTCCGCCCGCCGGAGGCGATGATCCACATCCAGCCAGCCGCGCGACGGCGCGGCGCTCCAGGCGGCACGGGTCGCCGCCCGGTCGTCGGGATGGACCGGCTCCAGCCATCCCCAATGAAGCGCGTCGGGGCCGGCCTGTCCGGTGAAGGCGATCCACTGGCGGCTGGCCCAGGTCCAATCGCCCTGGCCCACGGCCGTCCAGACCAGTTGGGGGATCGCCTCGCTCAGGGTGCGGAAACGGGCCTCGCTGGTACGGAGCGCGGCCTCCGCCTTTTCCCGCTCGACCAGCTGCGCGAGCGCCTGCGCGTGTGCGCGTTCGGCGCGGTCCTTCGCGTCGCCGAGCGAACCGAGCAGCCCGATCACGCGCAACGCGGTCGCCGCGGCGCGGGCCAGCGTCTCCAGCACCGCGACCTCCTCCGCGTCGGGCGTCCGGACCTCCGCCCAGTACACCCCGATCGCCGAATTGGGCTCGTCCCGCCCGATCGGGATGGTGATCAGGCTTTTCACGAAGGTCGTCCGATAAACGTCGGAGGAAACGCGGCCGTCGCGATAGACGTCGGGGACCACCGCGGTCCGGCGGTTCAGCATGGCCCACCCGGAAATGCAGGATGCCAGCGGAAAGCGCTGTCCGCTCCAGAGCGGGCCGATGGCGTCCTCGGCGACGTAATGGCACTCGTCGCCCGTCCGCAGCACGACCGTCACCCCGTCGGCCCCGCAGAGCCCTCCGGCGGCGTCCCGGACCGAGTCGATGACCTCCTCGCGGGATTCGGCCGCTTGAATCCGCTCCATCGCCTCCGATAGGCGTCGCAGCCGGGCATTGGTTTTCTCCAAGCGCTGCTCCGCCGTCGCGGTCATCGCCTTTTCCTCGTTTTTATCCCCGTTCGTCAAAACAAACAGGCGAGGAGGCCAAATGATCGGAAAAGATTTGCCGTTATCGTTTGAATCTTTTCGGAACGCCCTCAATCGGCGCCGGCGAGTTTCTTTGGGCGGGCGAGGGGATGGTGGTCGTTGACGACTCTCCTGAGCCGGTCGCCGACCACGTGGGTATAGATCTGGGTCGTCGCGATGTCCGCATGGCCCAGCATCTTCTGGACGCTGCGCAGGTCGGCGCCGTGATCCAGAAGATGGGTCGCGAAGGCGTGGCGCAGCACGTGGGGGCTGACCTTGCGGGGCTCGATCCCGGCGTCGATCGCCAGCTCCTTGAGCAGTTGGGCGAAGCGCTGGCGGGTCAGGTGCCCGTCCTCCGACGTGCGCGACGGGAACAGGAAGGCCGCCTGGCGCTGCTCCCGCCCCGGCACCATGAAGGCCTTGCGCAGCGGCATGTAGGCGGACAGCGCCTCGCGCGCGGGCTCGGACAGGGGCACCATGCGCTCCTTGCCGCCCTTGCCCTTGACGATCAGGCAGCGGGCGTCCCGCGCGATGCCGGTCAGCGGCAGCCCGACCAGTTCGGACACGCGCAGCCCGGTGGCGTAGAGCACCTCGAGCAGCGCCACCAGCCGGATGCCGTCCGGGCCGCCGCGGCGCTGGGCGGCGGTCAGCAACGTCTCGACCTCGACCTCGGTCAGGATCTTGGGCAGCGGGCGGCCCTGCTTCGGACTGTCGATGGTCGCCGCCGGATCGTCGGTGCGCAGCCCCTCCGAGCACAGGAACCGGTAGAACTGGCGCAGCGCCGACAGGCGCCGGGCGATCGTGCGGACCGCGGTCCCGCCGTCCAGCCCGCTCAGATGGTCGAGATATCCCCTCAGGTCGTCGGTGCCGGCCCCGTCGAGGCCGGTGCCGCGCGTGGCCAGCCAGGATGCCGCGTCGATCAGGTCCCTCTCATAGGCCTGGCGCGTGTTGTGCGCCGCGCCGCGCTCGGCCACCAGCATGTCGAGGAAGGCCTCGATGCGCGGCGACGCCGGCATCTTGGGTTTTCGGGGGCGTCCGGGACGTGCCATGGGCATGCTTTCCGCTACGGTGAACAGGGGCGCGGCAAATCAGCGCATGGGTCGGCGGCTTGGCCGGTCAGCGGGGGAATCGGTCATCGGGAATGACGCGTTCCACCGTCCTGGACGGCGCCGGAATGTCCCAGGTCGCCAGGAAAACCGATCCGCCGGCGGCGACTATCAGGACGAGAACGATCAGGACGCTGAGCAAGCGGGACATGATACCAGTCGAGGATGAGCCCGAGTACGGGCGGTTGCGAGAGCGAGCCACGGCACCGTCATTGGTCTAGAGAAGACGAAATGCCTTGTGTTAAGGAACACCATGGCCTTTTTTAGGCACGGTCCCGACCTGCGGGCGGTCCGGCCGGGATCCCAAGCCGTCCCCCTGCGGGTCGGCCGGCGGATCCTCGCCCTGCCCAAAGGTTGAAGACGCTATACTGTACCGATGGCATCGTCGCAGCGCAATATAACCAACCGTCAATCCTGTTCGCAGAAGGCCGCGTCCGTTCCATGAACGCCCAACAGTCTGTCGCCTCGCCGCGCTCGGCGGTCCCTCGCCTCGCGGTGCCCCGGACCGTGGTGCTGGTCGGCCTGATGGGAGCCGGGAAGACGAGCATCGGGCGACGGCTCGCGGCGCGGCTGCACCTGCCCTTCCGCGACGCCGACAACGAGATCGAGACCGCCGCCGGCCGCACCATCGAGGAGATCTTCGAGCAGTTCGGCGAGGCCGAGTTCCGCGCCGGGGAGCGCCGGGTGATCGGCCGGCTGCTCCAGGACAACCCGCCGCACATCCTGGCGACCGGCGGCGGCGCCTACATGGACCCCGAGACCCGCGCCCTGATCCGCAGCCACGGCATCTCGGTCTGGCTGCGCGCCGAGCTGGACGTGCTGCTGGCCCGGACGTCCCGGCGCAGCAACCGGCCGCTGCTGAAGCAGGGCAACCCGCGCGAGATCCTGGGCCGCCTGATCGACGTGAGATACCCCGTCTACGCGGAGGCGGACATCACCGTGGACAGCATCGACGCCCCGCCGGAGGAGACGGTCGAGCGCGTGCTGAAGGCGCTCGGCTCCTATCCCGGCGTCATCCTGGCGGACGGCGGCTGAACCGGCTATCTGGATCTCTGGGCTGGATTAATGGGAAAGACTGACACCATGCAGGACATCGTCCGGGTCGATCTGGCCGAGCGGGGCTACGACATCGTGATCGGCCCGGGCGTGATCGCCCAGGCCGGGGCGCGGATCTCCGCCCTGGCCGGCCGGCGGCCGGTCGTCGTGGTGACCGACGACACCGTGGCCCCGCTCCACCTGCCGGCCCTGGAAGCCTCGCTCGAAGGGGCCGGAGTCCGGCGCAACGGCCCGGCGATCGTCCTTCCCGCGGGCGAGAAGACCAAGAGCTTCGCCCACCTGGAAGCCCTGCTCGACGACCTGCTCGGCCGCGGCATCGAGCGTTCCACCCTGCTGGTGGCGCTCGGCGGCGGCGTGATCGGCGACCTCGCCGGCTTCGCGGCGGCCGTGGCGCTGCGCGGGCTCGACTTCGTCCAGGTGCCCACGACCCTCCTGGCCCAGGTCGACAGCTCGGTCGGCGGCAAGACCGGGATCAACACGCGCCAGGGCAAGAACCTGGTCGGCTCCTTCCACCAGCCCCGCCTGGTCCTGGCCGACACCGGCGTGCTCGCCACCCTGTCCCGCCGCCACATGCTGGCCGGCTATGCCGAGGTGGTGAAGTACGGGCTGATCGACGACGCCGGTTTCTTCGCCTGGCTGGAGGAGCACGGCGCCGCCGTCTGCGCCGGCGAGCCGGAGGCGCTGGTCCGGGCGGTGACGGTGAGCTGCGCCGCCAAGGCCGCCATCGTCGGCCAGGACGAGCGCGAATCGGGCCGCCGCGCGCTGCTCAATCTCGGGCACACCTTCGGCCACGCCCTGGAGGCGGCGGTCGGCTACGACGACCGGCTGCTCCACGGCGAAGGCGTGGCGCTGGGCATGGGCCTGGCGTTCGACCTGTCCGCCCGGCTCGGCCTGTGCGGGGCCGAGGATCCCGGCCGGGTGCGGCGCCATCTCGACGCGATCGGCCTGCCGACCCGGCTCGGCCAGGTCGCGGGCGTGACATGGGATACGCAGGAACTGTTGGGGCACATGGCGAAGGACAAGAAGGTCCAGGACGGCCGGATCACCTTCGTCCTGGCGCGCGGCATCGGCCAGGCCTTCACCGCCCGCGACATCGACGGGCGCGAGGTCGCGGCGGTGCTGGACCGAGCCCGCTGAGCGATCCGCGCCGGCCCGTGGCCGGCACGGCACGCCCCTCCCCCACCCCATACCGAGGCCTTTGAAACCATGGACCTGACGCTCTGGATCACGGTCGGAGCGATCCTCGCCCTGCTGGTGATGTCGGCCTTCTTCTCCGGGTCCGAGACGGCGCTGACCGCCGCGTCCAAGGCGCGGATGCACCAGCTCGAACACGAGGGCGACCGCCGCGCCTCCGTCGTCAACCGGCTGCGCGACGACAAGGAGAAGCTGATCGGCGGGCTGCTGCTCGGCAACAACACGGTCAATATCCTGGCCTCGTCGCTGGCGACCAGCGTCCTGATCCAGCTCGTCGGCGATGCCGGCGTGGCCTATGCCACGCTCGGCATGACGCTGATGGTGCTGATCTTCTCCGAGGTGCTGCCCAAGACCTATGCCCTGCGCCACGCCGAGCGGACGGCGCTGTTCGTCGGCCGGCCGGTGCGGTTCCTGGTGATGGTGTTCTCGCCGGTCACGGCGGCGGTCAACGTGCTGGTCAGCGCGGTGCTGCGGGCCTTCGGCTCGAGCATCGAGAATGTCGGCGTGCAGTCCAACATCGACGAGCTGCGGGGCGCCATCGAGCTGCACCGGGGCGAGGACCCCGGCGACGAGGAGGAGGTCCGGCACGAGCGCGCCATGCTGCGCTCGATCCTCGACCTTGCCGACGTCGAGGTGATGGAGATCATGACCCACCGGCGCAACCTGGTGACGATCGACGCCGGCCAGCCGCCGGCGCGGATCGTCCAGGAGGTGCTGGAGAGCCCCTTCACCCGCCTGCCGCTGTGGCGCGACGATCCCGACAACATCGTCGGCGTCCTGCACGCCAAGGCGCTGCTGCGCGAGGTGCAGGCGAACGGCGGCGACCTGGAGAAGCTGGACATCGGCGCCATCGCCGCCGATCCCTGGTTCATTCCCGACACCACGACCCTGTTCGACCAGCTCCAGGAGTTCCGCCGCCGGCGGGAGCATTTCGCGCTGGTCGTGGACGAGTACGGCTCCCTGATGGGAATCGTGACCCTGGAGGACATCCTGGAGGAGATCGTCGGCGACATCTCCGACGAGCACGATATCGCCGTGGCCGGCGTGCGGCCCCAGCCCAACGGCACCTACATCGTGGACGGCTGGGTGACCATCCGCGACCTCAACCGCGAATTCGAGTGGCGGCTGCCCGACGAGGAGGCCTCGACCATCGCCGGACTGGTCCTGTACGAGGCGCGGCGCATCCCGGAGGTCGGCCAGACCTTCAGCTTCTACGGCTTCCGCTTCGAGGTGCTGCGCCGCCAGCGCAACCAGATCACGGCGCTGCGCATCACTCCGCCGGCCGACTCCGGAGACGGCGACGACACGACGCGCGACCGCGGGGACGCTTCCGCTTCGGCTTGACCATCCACGCACGATCCTGCCAAAATCGCAATTACGCGAAAAATCTTATACAAGATTGCGTCTGGTCGATTGCAACTTTCCGTCCGGGGTTCTGGCGGAGAGCCCCGGGCCTGGACAGTTCCGTCCGCAGGTGGAGAGGGATAGGGATAATGCCGAAGCGTAAATTGGTCCCGGACGTGGTGCGGGAACAGGAAGTCATTTCATTCAAGCCCGATGACATGGTCGGCGCGGCGGTCAAGGCGATGGCCGAACGCCGGGTCGGCGCGGTGCTGGTGATGGAAGGGGACGGCCTGAAGGGGATCTTCACCGAACGCGACCTGGTCACCCGCGTCGTGGCCCAGGACCTCGACCCCAAGACCACCGCCCTGGGCCAGGTGATGACCGCCGGCCCGGACACCCTGCCGCCCGACGCCATGGCGATCGAGGCGCTCGATTTGATGCGCAAGCACAACTACCGCCACCTGCCCGTCCTCCGCGACGGGGCCGTGGTCGGCATCGTCTCCATCCGCGACCTGTACGCGGCCGTCCATGCCCAGCTCGAGCAGGAGATCAAGGAACGCGATTCGTTCATCTTCGGGCAGGATTACTCGATCGGCGCCTGATCACGGGGTGCTGCGGGATGCCGCATGCGACTTCCGGCCGCATGCGGCATTCCCCAGGATGTTTGACGCGGCGCCGCCGCGCGCCACATAGAGCGGTGGTGCGGAGCATCCTGAAATAATCAGATTGGGTTGGAGCCTTGTCCCTAACATATCCGGCGCCCCGGCATGCGGCGCCCGCCGCGGCGGTGCCCGCGGAAGCCCGGCACGCCCGGGCCATCGCGGTCTGGCTGCTGTTCTGCTGCGGCATGGTGTTCGCCATGGCGGTGATCGGCGCCATCACCCGGCTGACCGAGTCGGGCCTGTCCATGGTCGAGTGGAAACCGCTGATCGGCATGCTGCCGCCGCTGTCGGAAGGCGAGTGGAACCGCGTGTTCGACCTGTACCGGGCGACGCCGGAATACCGTTACGTGAATGCCGGCATGTCGCTGGACGAGTTCAAGCTGATCTTCTTCTGGGAATGGTTCCACCGCCTGTGGGGCCAGCTGATCGGCTTCGCCTTCCTGCTGCCCTTCCTGTGGTTCTGGGCGACGAAGCGCATCCCCAAGGGCCTGATGCCCAAGCTGGTCGGGCTTTTCGTGCTGGGCGGCCTGCAGGGCGGGATCGGCTGGTTCATGGTGGTCAGCGGCCTGGTCGACCGGCCGTCGGTCAGCCACTACCGCCTGGCGCTCCATCTCGGGCTCGCCTTCCTGATCTTCGCGCTGATGCTGTGGGTGGCCCTGGGTCTGCTCGACCCGAAGCCGCGGTCCGGCCGCAGCGCCGCGGCGCCGTCCCTCAGGCGCCATGCCGAACTGGCCCTGGGCTTCGTCGCGGTCACGGTCGCCTGGGGCGCCTTCGTCGCCGGGCTGGACGCCGGGATGATCTACAACACCTTCCCGCTGATGGGCGGGCAGCTCGTGCCGTCCGACATGTGGTTCCTCGACCCGGCTCCGCTGAACCTGGTGGAGAACCACGCGGCGGTCCAGTTCACCCACCGCTGGCTCGCCATCGTCACCGGCGTCGTGGTGCTGGCCCTGTCCTGGCGCGCGGTCCGGGCCGACCTGGGCCCGCGCGGCCACAGGCTGGCCTATGCCGCCGGCGCGATGATGCTGCTCCAGATCGCTCTCGGCATCGCCACCCTGCTGACCGTCGTCGCGATCCCGGTCGCCGCGATCCACCAGGCCGGCGCCCTGACCCTGATCGGCCTGCTGGTCTGGTTCCGCTACGAAGTCAGGGCGGCGGGGGCTCCGGAAAGAGCAGCCTGACGCAGCTTCCGCCGCCGGCCCGCCCAGCGACCGTGACGCCGCCGGCATGGATCTCCATCGCCTTGGCCACGATCGCCAAACCCAGGCCGGCGCCGCCGCGGGTCCGCCTGTCGCCTTGCGTGAAGCGGTCGAACAGATCGTCGCGCAGGGCCGGCTCGATACCCGGCCCCCGGTCGCGGACCTCGATCACCGCCCCCGGGCCGGCGACCACGGTGACGGCGGTTCCGCGCGGCGTCGCCCGGAGGGCATTCTCCACCAGGTTCCGCAGCGCACCCGCGATAGCATCGCGATGCCCCGCGACGGCGGCGCCGCCGTCGTCCTGGAACTCCAGTTCCCTGCCCTGGTCGACCGCCAGCGGGGCCAGGCGCCGGACCGTCTCGCGCCCGACCTCGGCCAGATCGACCGAGGCGGGCGGTTCGGCGGCCAGCCCTTCCAGCTGGGCCACCCGCAGGAGTTGGTCGACCAGCCGGGACATCGCCTGCACGTCCCGCTTGGCCGCCGCCGCGGCCGCTCCCCCGATCCCGTCCAGCTCCAGGAGAAGGACGGCAAGCGGCGTTCGCAGTTCATGGGCCACGTTGGCGGTGAAGTCGCGCTGGAAGCGAAGGACCTCGTCGGCCCTCCCCAAGGCCGCGTTGACCGCGCTGACCAGCGCGTGCACCTCCCGCGGCAGATCCTCGCCCGCATCCAGGCGAAGGCCGCCGCGCCGCACGTCGAGCTTCCTGGCCTGCCCGGCGGCCCGATCCAGCGGCAGCAGGGTTCGCCGGACCGCGAACACGTTGACGGCCAGCAGCAGCAGGGCCAGCGGCACCATCGGGATCGCCACATGGTCCATCACCTCGTGCGCCAGCACGCCCCAGGCGATATGGTCCGGATCGGCGGCGATCGCGACGCAGACCAGCAAACCGATTTCGATCGCGTCGAAGCGCTGCGCCAGGATGCGGACCTCGCCCCGGCCGTCGGGAACGATGCGCCAGAAAAGATCGGGCGCGGCGGCGGGATCCGGCAGCGGAACCGTGAACAGGCCGCCGTTCATGCCGGCGATGACGTTGCCCCGGCCATCGACGATGCGGAACCCGTAGGCGCCGGGATGGCGCCGGTAGCGTTCGGCATGCTCCTCCGGCAGGTCGAGCGCCGGGCGGCCGTCGGCGCCCGCCGCGACATGGGCGGCAAGCCGCTCTGCCTCGCTCGCGGCGGCCCGCACCCCGAGCTGGCTGCCGTCCAGCCCGTAATGGAAGGCGACAAGGACCACCTGGGCAGCCATGACGAGGCTCGCGACCAGGACCAGGCGTACGGTGATCAGGTGCGCCACCGATCGCCGCTGCCGCCGCGCCTCGGGGCCGGTCCGGCGGATCACGCCGCCTCCGCGGTCCGAAGCAGGTAACCCACCCCCCGCACGGTATGGATCACGGCGTCCGCCCCGGCCTCGGCAAGCCGCCGCCGCAGCCGCGAGACGTGGGCCTCCAGCGCGTTCGGCGTCACCTCGTCGTTGAATCCGTAGAGGCTTTCCTCCAGGACCGGGCGCGTCACCACCTGCCCGACACGGCGCAGCAGGATCTCCATCAGGTCGAGTTCCCGGCGCGGCGCGTCGATCGCCCGTCCGCCGACGCTGATCCTGCGCGACACGGTATCGAAGGCCACGTTGCCCGCCGTCAGGACCGTGGCCAGGCAGGAGCCGGGACGGCGCAGCAGCGCCCGGCAGCGAGCCAGCAGTTCGTCCATCTCGAACGGCTTGACCAGATAGTCGTCCGCTCCGGTGTCCAGCCCCGACACCCGGTCGCCCAGGCCGCCCCGCGCCGTCGCGACCAGCACCGGGATGCTCCGGCTGCGGCTCCGGAAAGCCTTCAGCCAGGCCAGCCCGTCCCCGTCCGGCAGTCCCAGGTCGAGCAGGATCAGGTCGTAGTCCGCGGCGGCGACGGCGGCATCCGCCTCCTCCAGGGACCCGAAGGCGTCCACCGCGAATCCGGCGCGGGCGAGCCCGCCGGCCATCAGGCCGGCGAGCCTTTCGTTGTCCTCGACGAGCAGCAGCCTCATGCCGACACTCAGACCCGTTTCCGGCCGGTGACCATCGCCCCGATCAGGTTCTCCCGATGCCGCACGCTTTCATAGATCGCCGCCGAGGCATGGATCAGGGCCAGCCAGAATATCGCGTCCGCCGTGCCCTCGTGAAGCTCCTCGACCCACTCGACGCCCCAGAAAGCGTCGAGCGTCGCCATCCAGCCGGTGACGCTGACGGCCGCGAGCAGCACCATCAGCGTGATCATCATGACCGCGGCGGCCGGATTGTGGCCGAACCGCCGGGGTTCGCGCCTACGGAGCAGGAGCGAGACGTACCGGACCAACCGGGCCGGCGTCGGCACGAAGTCGGAAAAGCGGGCGTAGCGCGTCCCGACGAATCCCCACGCGATCCGGACGGCCAGGACCGCCGCGACCGCGTAGCCGATGATCTCATGGGCTTGCCCGCCGTCCTCGACGATGAAGAGGTTGGCGACGCATCCCGCCACGACCACCCAGTGGAAGAGGCGGACGACCGGATCCCAGACCATGACCGACCCGTGGCGGGTGCCGCCGGCCGTTCCGCCGGCCATGCCGCCGCCGATGCCCGTTCCCGTCATCAGTCGTCGACCTCCGCCTTGACGATCCTGGCGTCGACCGGATCGAAATAGACCTCGGCCTTGCGGCCGTCCTTGTCGTAGCCATAGATCTCGTAGCAGTTGCCGCTGGTGGTCTTGAAGGTCCGGATGTCCCGGTAACCCATCTCGGCGATCTTCTGCTTCATGTCCGCTTCGGGAATCCACTTGTCCCGGGACTCCCTGGT
The DNA here is from genome assembly GCF_016653635.2 of Skermanella sp. TT6. Taxonomy (NCBI): domain Bacteria; kingdom Pseudomonadati; phylum Pseudomonadota; class Alphaproteobacteria; order Rhodospirillales; family Azospirillaceae; genus Skermanella; species Skermanella cutis. The sequence goes on along the minus strand of NZ_CP067420.1, from coordinate 323,039 downwards.
GCAGGTCGGACCGGCCAGCGCGGAACCGGCGAGCAGGGCCAGGGTGAGCGATACGGTACCAAGCAGGACGGGCTTCTTCATGACGCTGTCTCCTTCCGTTGACGGCGGACCGGGACGGTCCGCGCCGTTGACGGCGGACCGGGACGGTCCGCGCCGTTGACGGCGGACCGGGACGGTCCGCGCCGTTGATCGACGAAGGAGACCCTAGGCGCCCCGCCTGACGGCAATCTGACGAAACCGGGCCTTCAGGCGGAAAGGGCCGCCGCGGCGCCCGGCCGGAAGAACAGGCCCAGTTGCAGGCTCTCCGCGATGCGCCTCGCCCGCTCCAGGAAGCGCTCGGCCTGGGGCGGCTCGAACAGCTCGGCGGCGGTCTCCTCGAACAGGGACAGCCACCGGGCGAACAGGCCCGCCTCCATGCCGGGGATGCGCATGTGGGCCTGCATCGGGCTGCCGTGGTAGGTCCCGGTCTTCAGCATGACCGAGGACCAGAACCGGACCATCGTCCCCAGGTGCCGGTCCCAATGGCCGTCCACGACCCGCTCGAACACCGGGCCGAGTTCCGCGTCGTCGCGGATACGCTCGTAGAAGCGGTGCACCAGGGTGACGATGGTCTCTTCGGTGATGCTGTCGAACCTCATGGCTTTCTCCGGCTCCGGTCTTGGGTCTGTTCCGATCCTAGCCCTCGGCAGATAACATGTACATTCAAAGCATCTTTCTGCGTCGCTAGGTCGCCCCCCTGGTTTCCGCCTTCGGGATCGTGCAGTGTGCCGTCAACGCCTGGAAACGACGGAAGGGAAGCAAGCCGATGCCGGAGATGGATGTCGCCGCCTGCCGGGCCCTGGACGCCGCCGACCCGCTGGCCCGGTTCCGCGACCGCTTCGCCCTGCCCGACGGCGTCATCTATCTGGACGGCAACTCGCTGGGGGCGCTTCCCCGGGCGACGGCGGCGCGGGTCGCCTCGGTGGTCGAGGCCGAATGGGGCCGCGACCTGATCGGCAGCTGGACCGCCCATCACTGGATCGACCTGCCCCGGCGCGTCGGCGACAAGATCGCGCGGCTGGTAGGCGCCGCCCCCGGCGAGGTCAGGGTCGCCGATTCGACCTCGGTCAACCTGTTCAAGCTGATGGCGGCGGCCCTGCGGCTCCGTCCCGACCGCCGGGTCATCCTGTCGGAACCCGACAATTTCCCGACCGACCTCTATATCGCGCAGGGCTTGGTCGACCTTCTCGGCCAGGGGCACGAGCTGCGGCTGGCCGGTCCTGACGGGCTGGCGGACGCGATCGACGGTGACGTGGCGCTGGTTTCCCTGACCCACGTGAACTATCGCAGCGGCCGGATCCACGACATGGCCGAGGTGACCCGGCGGGCGCGGGCCGCCGGCGCTCTGACATTGTGGGACCTCGCCCACAGCGCCGGCGCCGTGCCGGTCGACCTCGACGGCTGCGACGCCGATTTCGCGGTCGGCTGCGGCTACAAGTACCTGAACGGCGGCCCCGGCGCGCCGTCCTTCCTGTTCGCCGCCGCCCGCCACCACGACACCCTGACCCCGCCGCTGTCGGGCTGGATGGGCCACGCCGCCCCCTTCGCCTTCGACGGGAACTACCGCCCCGCCGACGGCCTGGACCGGATGCTGGTCGGCACGCCGCCGGTGATCAGCCTGGCGGCACTGGAGGTCGGGGTGGACCTGATGCTGGAGGCGGACATGGCGGCGCTCCGCGCCAAGTCCATGGCGCTCGGCACCCTGTTCGCCGACCTGGTTTCCGCCCGCTGCGGCGCCCACGGCTTCCGCCTCGCCTCCCCGGCCGATCCCGCGGGGCGCGGCAGCCAGGTCTGCTTCGCCCACGCGCAGGGCTACGCCATCGTGCAGGCCCTGATCCGACGCGGCGTGATCGGCGACTTCCGGGCACCCGACATCCTGCGTTTCGGCTTCGCGCCGCTCTATGTCGGCTATGCCGACGTCTGGCGGGCGGTCGAGCATCTGCGCGCCGTGATGGAGAGCGGCGAATGGGACCACCCGGAATTCCACCGCCGCGCCGCGGTCACCTGAATCGAAGGCAAGGAGAGATCCTCATGGAAGACCTCGACCACGGGGAATCGGGCGCCCACACCGATTTCAGCGGCGCCATGAGCTACGGCGACTATCTCAGGCTCGATCCGCTGCTGGCCTGCCAGCAGCCGGTGTCCGAAGAGCATGACGAGATGCTGTTCATCGTCATCCACCAGGCGACCGAGCTATGGCTGAAGCTGGCGATCCACGAGCTTCGGGCCACCATCGCCGGGCTGGAGCGCGACGACCTCCAGCCGGCCTTCAAGAACCTCGCGCGGGTCTCGCGGATCCAGAGCCAGCTGATCCAGTCCTGGGACATCCTGTCCACCCTGACCCCGGCCGACTACCTGAAGTTCCGAGACCGGCTCGGCCAGTCCTCGGGTTTCCAGTCGCACCAGTACCGCATGATGGAATTCCTGCTGGGCAACAAGCGCGCCTCGATGCTGGCGCCCCATCGCCACCGCGAGGACCTTCATGCCGGCCTCAAGGCGGCCCTGGAAGGCCCCAGCCTGTACGACGCCACCGTCCGCCTGCTGGCCCGGCGCGGCTTTGCCATATCCCGGGAGGTCCTGGACCGGGACCTCTCCACCCCCCACCGCAGCGATCCCACCGTGCTGTCGGCCTGGCTGGAGATCTACCGCGACACCCGGCGGCATTGGGACCTCTACCAGCTGGGCGAGGAACTGGTCGACCTGGAGGACTGGTTCCAGCAATGGCGGTTCCGGCACATGACCACGGTCAAGCGGATCATCGGCTTCAAGCGCGGCACCGGCGGCACCGCCGGCGTCGGCTATCTCCGCCGCGCCCTCGACATGACGTTCTTCCCGGAACTGTGGGAAGTGCGGACCGAATTGAATTAGCCGCAGATGAACACAGATGGGCTCCCGAATGCCCGATCCTCTGCGGGCTGCGAGAGCTTATTTCCAAAGAAATCTGTGTTTATCTGCGTGCATCTGTGGCCCAAATCCGAACGTCAGTCGAGCTGGACGTTGATGCCGAACCCGATATACTCCAACTTGCGGGAGTAGAACTGCCCGTTGGGGTTCGAGCCGTTGTAGTATTCCGCCAGCAACCGGATGCGACGGGGCGTCAGCAGGGTGCTTTCGAGCTGGAAGCCCGCCTGCAGGGACAGGTCCATGTCCCAGTCGGCCTCCTCGCGGAACTTCATGTCGGCCGCGGCGACCGGGCGGAGCAGTCCGCCGGCGTAGGTGTCGCGGCTCTCGTACTCCAGGCCGGCCTGGGCGGCCCAGGGCTCCAGGTCCGACGGTTCCTGGTCGAACAGGTAGCTGACCCCGCCATAGACCCGGAACTCGTCGCCGATATCGTAGGAGGCCAGCCCCTCGACCGCCTCGTAGCTCAGGTTGATGCGGCGGGACCGGTCGATCTCCTCGCGCAGCAGGTACTCGTCGCCCAGATGGGAGCTCTGGTGGAAGATGCGCCCGAGCACCGAGAAGTCGCCCCGCCGCCACGACACCGGGATGCCGACCCAATAGTCGGCGTTGACCAGGTCCATGCTGTCGCTGTTGAGGTCGAAGACCGAGAAGACGCTGGCCTGGAAGCCCACTTCCCAGCGACCGCCGAACAGGCTGTTGCGGTACAGGGCGAAGGTCTCGCCGAAGCTGACCGCGCCGGCATGCTCCACGTCCGGATCGTCCAGGTAGTACCGGTAGCTGGCCGAGAAACGCGGCCAGCGGGGATCGGCGACCAGCGGTTCGAACAGGTTGTTGCGCGGCAGGATCTCCGCGCCCTGCGCCACGATCGCGGTGGCCGGGACGCCGGCAGCGTCGGCCGGAGGCTGTGCCAGCACGGGTCCCGGCGCGGGCACGGGCGGCACGGCCGCCTCGCGCACCCGGACTTCGGTGACGCCGGGGATTTCCGACAGGGCGCTCCGCAGGCGCGGACCCGTGGAGGAGGCGAGGGTCTCGGCATCGACCTGGACCACGCCGCCCGATACCGTGACCTTGGACGCGGCCAGACCGAATTCGCGCTGGACGATCGCGGCGGCATAGCCGGCGATGAAGGTGTCGTCGGGCGCCTGGGCGAATGCCGGATTTCCGCCGGCGACTCCGGACAAGGCGGCAAGGCAGAGGGCGGACGCCAGTCCATGGCGTCGGATTTGGGACGGAATCACGGGTTTTTCTTCTCCGGCTTCGACGAGCCGCCTTTCACCACGGCGGAAAGGAGGCTGCGGCGTGGAAACGCTCGACACCGCTCCTTGGCTCCCTCGTCTCCGGAAAAGTCACCGCCAGGGCCGGGAAGAAACGAAAAACGCCGCGATCCGGAGGATGCGGCGCTTTCGAACGAACGTCGGAAAGGTTGGGAAGGCCGTCAGGCGGCCTTCTTGACCTGGGCGGCGTCCGTGAACGACTTGACGAGCTGGTCGACGAACGCCGGCAGGCTGTCGAGGCCGTCGGCGGTGACCAGGGCCTTGTCGAGGGTGATCGGCTCCTCGCTCCACACGGCGCCGGCGGCTTCCAGGGACTCGCGGACCGTCTCCGAGGCGGTGACGGTGCGGCCCTTGACCTTCTGGGCCACGGCCAGGAGGCTGACGCCGTCGTCGATCGCCGCGACCGGCTTGCCGCCGTCCATGAAGCTGCCGATGATCCGGCGGACATGCGGATTTCCGGCCAGCTTCGCGACGCTGCGCTCGCCGCCGGGCAGGATCAGCATGTCGAAATCGGCCGCCAGGACCTCGGCGATCTGCTGATCGACCGGGAAATAATGCCCCCAGGCCTTGCCGTGCCAACCGTTCACCAGACCCTGCTCAGGCGAAATCACCTTGAGGCTGGCACCGGTCTTGAGCAGGGCGCGCTGGGGCTCGGTCATTTCGGTTTCTTCGAAACCGTTAGCCACCAGGATGGCGATGGTCTTACCCGCGAGCGGCTGATCCATCAAAGCAATCCTCCATTGGTTGTGTCGTGTGACGTCGGACGCTTCGGCCCGCCGCGGCTGCGACAACCCGGCGAACCACGTCGGCAACTGTAGAAATCGCAGCGAGGTCCGCCGTGAAGCGGCTCGATCCACCGATCCCCGACCTGAACTGATCCGAAGCGGGCTCGGCCAACGCGCGAGATGCAGATGCCTGTGAGACGGTCTGTCCCGGAAGGGGCGCGACCGTAGCCGGGGCGCAAAGGCACCGTCAAGCTTTTCGAAGCATGAAGGTTAAGTGGCGGCTTTCATGCGCCAAGTCAATGTTTAATTCCGCAGCGCAACCGATGGCTACCGGCCGCCGCCCGGCCGGTAGTGGCGCAATCCCGCCATGATCAACTCATCCGCTCCGGACCCGGTGATTGGCGGGTCGGGCGGCATGATTTCGCACATACGAGGTACGCGCCCCGCGCAGGCCTGGAGGACGGCGGCCGGAGAGCCGCGGGGCGCGCGGAGACGGGGCCGGATGAAAAAAGGCGGCGGTGAGGGATCTCACCGCCGCCAGTCTGCTCCAACACTGGGATGGGAACGGCGCCGCCGCGCCGTCAGCCTTCCTGCGCGATGGTGAAGCGCATGTGGCAGTTGCTGCGGGTCGCCTCCGCCTGGGCCTGCCACTTGGACCGGGCCTTCTCGTAGCTGTCGAACGGACCGAACATCTTCTGGGTGCCGTCCTTCACCTCGGAGAACCGGGTGTCCTTGTACTCGCCGCCGACGACCCAGAAACGATTGTTGCTTCCCATGACACTCTCCATCGTTCTCGTAGGGTTGAAGTCACTCAGGGTTAAGTCCGGTGATGCGCTCCGGGCGGAGCGGATCAGTGGAACTGGTCGCTCTCGGTGCTGTCCTTCATCGCGGTGGTCGAGGACTTGCCGCCCGACACCGCGACGCTGACCGCGTCGAAATAGCCGGTGCCGACCTCGCGCTGGTGCTTGACCGCGGTGAAGCCGTCCTTCTCGGCCGCGAACTCCTTCTGCTGGAGTTCGGAATAGGCCGCCATGCCGCGCTCCTTGTAGCCGCGCGCCAGGTCGAAGGTGGCATAGTTGAGGCTGTGGAAGCCCGCCAGCGTGACGAACTGGTACTTGTAGCCCATGGCGCCGATCTCCTGCTGGAAGCGGGCGATCGTGGCGTCGTCCAGGTTGGCCTTCCAGTTGAAGCTGGGCGAGCAGTTGTAGGCCAGCATCTTGCCCGGGAACTCCTTGTGGATCGCCTCGGCGAACCGGCGGGCGTCCTCCAGGTTGGGCTTGCTGGTTTCCCACCACAGCAGATCGGCATAGGGCGCGTAGGCCAGGCCGCGGGCGATGCAGTAATCGACGCCGACGCCCTTCCTGATGCGGTAGAAGCCTTCCGGCGTACGGTCCTCGCGGTCGATGAAGGGGTGGTCGCGCTCGTCGATGTCGGACGTGATCAGCTGCGCGCTCTCCGCGTCGGTGCGCGCCATCAGCAGGGTCGAGGTGCCGCAGACGTCGGCGCCCATGCGGGCGGCGTTGAGCGTCCGCACGAACTGCTGGATCGGCAGCAGCACCTTGCCGCCGAGATGGCCGCACTTCTTCTCCGACGCGAGCTGGTCCTCGAAATGGACTCCGGCCGCACCAGCCTCGATCATGGCCTTCATCAGCTCGAAGGCGTTCAGCGGCCCGCCGAAGCCGGCCTCGGCGTCGGCGATGATCGGCGCGAACCAGTAGGTGCCGGACTTGCCTTCCATGTGGTGGATCTGGTCGGCGCGCTGGAGCGCGTTGTTGATCCGCTTGACCACCGACGGGACGGAGTTGGCCGGGTAGAGGCTCTGGTCCGGGTACATGGATCCGGCCAGGTTGGCGTCGGCCGCGACCTGCCAGCCGGAGAGGTAGATGGCCTCCAGCCCGGCCTTGACCATCTGCATGGCCTGGTTGCCGGTGAAGGCGCCCAGCGAATGGACGTAGGGGCGGGTGTGCAGCAGCTCCCACAGGCGCCGCGCGCCCAGCTCGGCCAGGGTGTACTCGATCCGGACCGAGCCGCTCAGCCGGGCGACGTCCTCCATGGTGTAGTCGCGCTTGATGCCGTCCCAGCGCTTGGCGTGGATCTCTTCGACGGCGTTGAAGCCGGTGCTGTGGTCGAGCGGTGCCATGGTCGCGTTCTCCTTCTTGTACCGTTCTCCGGGGCCGGCGCCCCGGGCCTGGACCGCTTTCCAAGGTGCGGTGCAGCGATGAACTACAGGTACCGTCATAACGCTCCATGGGCAATAAGTGGCTGATTGTAAAAGGGTAATCCTGTAAAGGCTAGTTTCCGGCTTGCTGTAAATCCGTAAAGCTTGTAAATTTTGCGGCACTGCGGCGAAGGCGGAGACAGGCTGTGGGAGCGGACAAGAAGGCGATGCTGGGCCACAAGGTCCGCCGGCTGCGGCGCGACCACAACCTGACCCAGGCGCAGATGGCGGAGCAGCTCGGCATCTCGGCCAGCTACCTCAACCTGATCGAGCACAACCAGCGCCCGGTGACGGTCCAGCTCCTGCTGAAGCTGGGACAGGCCTTCGAGATCGACCTCCAGGCCTTCGCCGAGGACGAGGAGAGCCGGCTGATCGCGGGGCTGCGCGAGGTGTTCGCCGACCCGCTGTTCGCCGGCAGCGACGTCAAGAATTCCGATTTCCGCGAGCTGGCCGCGGTCGCCCCGACCCTGGGCCAGGCTGTCGTCACGCTCTACCAGGCCTACCGCGAATCGCGCGAGGACATCGAGGCGCTGGCCGGACGGGTGGCGGACCGCGACAAGCTCCAGGTCGTCCAGGCCGCGGCCTTCCCGGTGGAGGAGGTCCGCGACTTCTTCCATGCCCAGGGCAACCATTTCCCCGAGCTGGAAAGCGCCGCGGAGGAGCTGTGGCGCGACCTGAAGGCGGAGAGCGGCGACCTCTACCGCGGCCTGACCGACTTCCTCAGCCGCGCCCACGGCGTGCGCGTCAAGCTGATGCCGATGGACGTGATGGGCACCGGCCTGCGCCGGTTCGACCGCCACAGCCGGCGCATCCTGCTGTCGGAGATGCTGCCGCCGAGCGGCCGCAATTTCCAGCTCGCCTGCCAGATCGCCCTGCTCCACCACCGCGACCTGCTGGACCGGCTCGCCGCCGGAACGTCCCTCTCGGGCGACGAGGCGCGGCGGCTGACCCGCATCGGGCTGTCCAACTATTTCGCCGGCGCCGTCCTGATGCCCTACGACCGCTTCATCGAGGCGGCCCGGTCGGTCCGGTACGACATCGAGATCCTGGGCCACCGGTTCGACGCCAGCTTCGAGCAGGTCTGCCACCGGCTGACCACGCTGCAGCGGCCCGGCGCCAAGGGCGTGCCCTTCTTCCTGATCCGGGTGGACAACGCGGGCAACGTCAGCAAGCGGTTCAGCGCCGGCAGCCTGAACTTCGCGCGGTTCGGCGGCGCCTGTCCGCGCTGGAACGTCCATGACGCCTTCCGGTCGCCGGGGCAGATCATGACCCAGCTGGCCCGCATGCCGGACGGCACGACCTATTTCAGCATCGCCCGCACGGTGGACAAGAGCGGCGGCGGCTGGCGCAGCCCGCCCCAGCAGTTCGCCATCGGGCTGGGCTGCGACGTCGCCCATGCCGGGCAGCTGGTCTATGCCGAAGGGGTGGACCTGGACAATGTCGGCGCCGCGACGCCGATCGGCGTCAATTGCCGCCTGTGCCCGCGCCTGGACTGCAGCCAGCGCGCCTTCCCGCCGCTGAACCACCGCCTGATCATCGACGAGAACCAGCGCGGCCTGTCCACCTACTTCTTCATGCCGGGCCGGCAGCAGACGGAACTTTGATGGACGCCGACAGGTTGAAAGAGTAAATGTGTCATTTCAAAGTGCAGTCATCGACCCAAAACTTCGACCAAATTTGTCGCACATGGATGTTTTTTGGCGGAAAAGCCGCCCGTATTCCACGAAATTCAATCTTTTCTTTGAGGTGTCAATAACCACTTTGCATCTTCTCTTGAGGCACGACATATAAATCCTGGCATACAGGCATCCAATATGGTCTTCACCCGTTCATGATGCTTGATGAAACTATTGCAGGAACCTGGCTCCGATGACGGTCAATGACAGCCATGCCGCTCGGCCCCTCGGTGCCGACCGCTTCAACAAGCCCTTCTATCGCCTGCTGATGGCGCTCGGCCTGTTCGGGCCCTCCCGCAGGGTGAACCGCTGGCTGTACCGGGTCCGTACCCAGCGGCGGGCGCTGGCCGGCCAGGGCCTCGTGCCCGAACGGAAGCTCACCGCCAGCTTCGTCGACGCCGTCGAGCGCCTGCGCGGCCTGAACGGCGGCAAGCCGATCGGCGACTACATGGAATTCGGCGTCTGCTACGGCTCGTCCATGGCCTGCATGCACGACGCGCTGGTCCGGACCGGCACGCCAGGCGTCCGCCAGTTCGGCTTCGACAGCTTCGAGGGACTGCCGCCGGAAACCGACCACCAGGACAACCAGCTCTGGAGCAGCGGCCAGCTCGCCTCGTCGATCGAGTTCGCCCGCAAGCTGCTGACCCGCCGCGGCGTGGACTGGAGCAAGACCTTCCTGATCAAGGGCTGGTTCAAGGACACGCTTACCCCCGACCTGGTCGAGCGGCACGGCATCCGCCATGTCGGCATCGCCATGATCGACTGCGACATCTACACCTCGGCCCGCGATTCGCTGGCCTTCGTCGAACCCCTGATCGGCGACCACGCGGTCTTCCTGTTCGACGACTGGCACGCCGGCGGCCTGGCGGAGCAGAACCTGGGCGAGAAGCGCGCCTTCGACGAGTTCCTGCGCCGCAATCCGGACATCACGACGATCCAGCTGCCGGCCTATGACGAGAATTCGGCCGTGTTCCTGCTGACCCGGAACAAGGCCCGGCCGCACGCCTGACGGCAGGCCGGGGCCCGCGCCGGGACCGGTGCCGGACGGGGCCGTTTTTCAATGCCGGGTGGCGGCGATTTCGTGTAGATATCGCCGCCATGCGTGTCCCCGTCCTACTGGCCGTCCTGGCCGTCGCCGTCCTGGGCAACTTCGCCCTGTGGGCGCTCCCCAATCGTCCCCAACCGCTCGAGCCGCCTCCCGGCGGCAAGCTGCAAAGCGTGTCCTTCGCGCCGTTCCGCGACGGGCAGAGCCCGCTGACCATGGTCTATCCGACGCCGGCCCAGATCGAGGAGGATCTCCGCCTGCTGGAGGACGAGGTCATGGCGGTCCGGACCTACACCAGCCGCGAAGGGCTGGAGAACGTCCCGCCGCTTGCCCGCAAGTACGGGCTCAAGGTGATGCAGGGCTCCTGGATCGGACCCAAGACCGACCTGAACGAGGAGGAGGTCGCCGCCCAGATCCGCCTCGCCAACGAGTATCCCGACGTGATCGACCGCGTGATCGTCGGCAACGAGGTGCTTCTGCGCGGCGACCGCACCGTCGATCAGCTCGTGGACTATATCCGCCGGGTCAAGGCGCAGGTGAAGCAGCCCGTGACCTACGCCGACGTCTGGGAATGGTGGCTGAAATATCCGCAGGTAGCGGACGAGGTGGACTTCATCACCATCCACCTGCTGCCCTACTGGGAGGACGTCCCGGCCGGCGTCGAGGGCGCCGAGGAACGCATCCTCGAAGCCTACCGCGAGATCCACGAGCGTTTCCCCGGCAAGCCGATCCTGGTCGGCGAGGTCGGCTGGCCGACCGCCGGCCGGACCCGCGGCCCGGCCGAGACCGGGCTGGTCAACAAGGCCCGGTTCGTCAACCTGTTCGTCCGCATGGCCGAGCGGGAGGGCTTCCAGTACAACATCGTCGAGGCCTTCGACCAGGGCTGGAAATCTGCCAACGAGGGCACCGTCGGCGCCAATTGGGGCCTGTTCTCCACCGACCGCGACCGCAAGTTCTCGCTCGCCGGGCCGGTCGTCGAGAATCCGGACTGGATGCGCCACTTCGCGCTGTCGAGCGGCCTGGCCGTCGCCGCCGTGCTGGCCGCCGCGGCGGCGGTGCCGGGGCTCGCCGGCTCCCTGCGGCCCGGCCGCGCGCTGGTCCTGGCGATCCTGGCCCAGGGCATGGCGAGCGCCCTGGTCCTGGCCGGGCACGTCGCCTGGACCCAGACCTATTACCCGTTCGAAACGGTCCGCGCCGCCCTGCTGTGCGCGCTGGAGGTCGTCCTGGCCGCGGCGATCCTCGACTCGGCGGCCCGCCTCCTGGCCGATCCGCGGGGCGGCAAGGCCGGGATGCTGGCCGGCGCCGGCGCCGCAGCGGCCTGGACCCTGGCGGCCGTGGCGGTCGTCGCGACCGCGCTGCTGATCTTCGACGGGCGCTACCGCGACTTCCCCGTTCCCGACTACCTGGTGCCCGGCCTGGCCCTGCCGGCGCTGGGGCTGGTCCGCCTCGCCCTCCAGGGCGGCGGGCTGAACTCCCTGACGGTGCGGGGCGCCCTGGCTGGCGCCTCCGCGGCGGTCGTCCCGTCGGTCCTGGCCGGGCGGGCGGCGCTCGCCCTGGCCGTGCTCCTGCCGCTCGGCGCGGCGGGCATCGTGATTCGGGAAGGCACCGTCAACACGGAGGCGATGGCCTGGGCGGGGCTCCTGGTGCTTACCGCCATACCGTACGCGGCTGCAATCGCGGCAGCCCGTGGCAAGCTTTCGTCAACCAAAGGCATTTTATCAGCATCTCGTTAACCATATGAAAACCCGGCCCGCCCACCCTGTGCTCCGAACTTTGGGAGTAGGGAGGGGGCCGGGATGCCTCATCGAGTTAGTACCAAATATCCTGCGCGGCTGCTGGCCGGCGTCGTCGCCTTCGCCCTGGGTTGTTCGGCATCGTCCCGGGCCGACCCCGTCCTGGATCCGGCCGATCTGAACAACGCCGTGATCGCGGCCGGACAACAGACCCGCGCCGTGATCAACCGCCTGAACGATCTCCACGCATCCCATGCCGGCGGCGCGCCCAACGGCGGCAACCGCGCCGAACGGCTCCGGCTGGAACTGGACGAGAAGCAGGTGCCGCTGCGCGCCTTCTCGCGCTTCATGCCGCCGGCCCTGAAGGATTCCCGCACCGGCCCGGTCGGCACCTTCTTCAGCGGCAGCGCGCGCCTCGCGAAGAAGGCCGGCCGGCACGAGCGCGGCGGCACCATGCTGGAGACGCCCGGCCTGACGGCGGGGGCGGACATGCAGGTCGGCGACCACAGCTCGATCGGCGTCGCCGGCGGCTACGTCGCCACGGCGGAGAAGCTGTCGGGCCGCAGCCTCGCCGTCTACGGCGCCCATATGGTGAAGCCCGGCCTGACGCTCGACGCGATCGCCGGGACCGGCGACCTGTCCTTCGCGACCGGAGGGGCCGACCTGATGTTCGGCGGCCTGGGCCTCCGCAACGAGCTCCGGCTGGACGGCGGCCTGATCCTCGCCGCCACCACCCGCTTCAACTATGCCGCTGCCGAGGGCGGCGACTCCGGCGCCGACAGCGAGGTCGCGACCGGGACCGTCGGGCTGCAGGCCAGCTACCGGATCGACTACCTGTGGGGCACGCTGATGCCGCGGGCCGGCATCGAGCATGTCCACGAACTGGCGGACGAGGCCGTGCAGCCGACCGAGACCAGCATCCGCTTCGGCCTCACCGCCCACCACCGCGACGGCGGCATCCTGACGATCGACCATTCCACCACCCAGGCCCGCACCCACACCCTGCGGGCGGCGCTGAAGGTCAAGTTCTGACGGACCCTTCTCCGTCCGTCAGGGCGAGGGAGACAGGCGCCGGGGCGTCCGCCCCAGCTTCTCGCGCAGCAGCTCCGCGGCCCCGGCCATGCCGACCAGGGCGACGATCCGCGGCATCAGGGCGCGGACCTCGGAGAAACGCCGCTTCCGGAAGGCCGCCATCGCCTCGTAGATCAGCCCCTTGGCCAGCGAAACCCGGATCTGCCGGCCGATCCGCCCCTTGCACGCCCGCGCGAGCCGGCGGCATTCGTCGGTGCCGATCTCGCGCAGCGCGGTGAAATGGGTCAGCGCGCCGATCAGGATGCGGCGCTCGGCCGCCGTCAGGTCACCGCCGTTCGCGACGATCCAGGCCAGGTCCCGCCCGGCGCTGTCCGGAACGACGTGCCGCGTCGCGATCGCGAAGCGCTGGATCCGGGCGGTCTGCTCGCCGTAGGCCCAGGACTTCGGGACGTAACGGTCCAGCGGAAGCCCGTCCAGCAGTTCCGAGATGAAGATCCTGTTGTAGCGGCTCCAGGCCACGGAAGGGTCCGCGCCGCTGAGCGACTGGGCCAGGGTGCCGCGGGTCCCCGGGTGCCGGCGCTGGATGAAGGTCGGCTCCTCGATCCGCGCCGGCGGATAGTGGCGCGCCAGCTTCAGCATGATGTCGTAGTCCTGGCACCGGACCAGCCGTTCGTCGAACAGGCCGACCCGCACCAGGCACTCCTTCCGGGCGACGACCGCCGGCTGGCCGTAGACGAAGCAGTGCTCCATCATCCGGATCAGGAACTCGTCCGGCTCCGCCGGCCAGAGCCTCGCCTCGTACTGGACGGCGATCCGGCCGTCGGGTCCGGAACGCCCCACCTGGACCGCGCTGTAGGTGAACCCGGCTTCGGGGTTCCGCTCCAGGGCGGTCAGGTGGCGCGCCAGCGCGTCGGGCAGCGCCACGTCGTCGTCGTCGAAGACCCAGATGCAGTCGCCCCGGGCCAGCGGCATCGCCCTGTTGATGGCCGTCGACTTGCCGCCGTTCGGCTTGGAGACGACCTCGATCCGGCCCGAATAGGCCGCCAGCACCGCCAGGGTATCGTCGGTCGAGCCGTCGTCGACCACGATGACCTGGTCCGGCGCCCTGGTCTGCCCCAGAATGCTGTCGATCGCATCCGCGATGTAGCCCGCCCGGTTGAAGGTGGGAATGATCACGGTGCAGGTCAGTCGCTTCATCTCCCGGTTCCCGTTCGGCCGATCCGCATGGATGGAACTGCGGTGGCTGTTCTAGGGCAGAACCGGGTCCGACGGAACCTGAAGATGGGACGTCCGCCCCTCACGCCAGCCTGGCGTCCAGGGTGATCTCGGTCGCCGCCAGCGCCTTGGAGACGGGGCAGTTGGCCTTGGCGTCTTCGGCCTGCTTCCGGAAGCCCGCCTCGTCGATGCCGGGGACCTCGGCCTCGCAGACCAGATCTATCCGGCTGATCGTGAACCCGCCGTCCGCCTTCTCCAGGTGGACCTTGGCGGTGGTCGAGACCCGCTCCGCCGGATGGCCGGCGCCCGCCAGCCCATGGGCCAGCGCCATGGAGAAGCAGCCGGCATGGGCCGCCGCGATCAGTTCCTCGGGGTTGGTGCCGCTGCCCGATTCGAAACGCGACGGGAAGGAGTAGGCGCTGTCCAGGGTGCCGCTGCCGGTCCTGATCCGGCCGGTCCCGTCCCTGAGCGCGCCGCGCCATTCGGCTTCCGCCGTCCGCACTGCCATGATCGTCCTCCGTCGATAGGGGTCCGTGCCTGCAGAACACGCCGGCGGGCTTTTGGGTCCCGCCCCTTTCGGGCCGGCCCGTTTCACGATGTCGCGCCCGCATATCCCGCTTGGCGGCGCGGGCAGGCCTGGATCATCGTCGGGCCGTGATCGTCCGTCCGGAGCATCATGCCTCAACGAGCGGCCTTCCCCGTCGGTTCGACGGTCCCGCGGGCCGCCGCAGCCCTGGCTGCGGCGATGATGCTGTCCTTCTGCCTGCTTACCGCCTCGGCCGGCGTCGCCCGGGCGCAGAACGCCGCCCGGACGGTCATGCTGGTCAACGAGATGGAGGTCTACGCGCTCGGGCGCGACATGGAGCTGTTCGAGGACCCGACCGGCCGCCTGAAGATCGACCAGGTGGCGGCCCCCGAATTCTCCCACCGCTTCCGGCCCGGCGGGGAGGACGAGCCGAATTTCGGCCTGACCCGGTCCGCCGTCTGGGCCCGGGTGACCCTGAACAGCATCCTGGCCGTCCACCGGGACTGGTTCCTGGTGTTCCGCGAGGCCTTGGTCGACCGGGTCACGGTCTATGTGCCCCGGCCGGACGGCGGCTGGACGGCGCTCGAAGGCGGCATGCTGGCATCGCGGAGCTATTTCCGGCTGGCCCACCGCTATCCCGTCTTCCCCCTCTGGCTCCAGCCGTCCGAGCGGCCGACCCTCTATGTCCGGGTGGAGAACCGCGGCACGCTGACCGTCCCCCTGGTGATCCAGTCCGTGGCGTCGCTCTACACCTCCGACCGGTCCGAACAGCTCCTGTTCGGGACCCTGTTCGGCATCCTGATGACGGTCTGCGTCTATCTGTTCTTCATCTGGCGGGTCATGCGCGAGCGCTGCCAGCTCTACCTGATCCTGATGCAGCTCTCGGTCACCTTCTACATCGCCTCGGCGAACGGCTTCCTGGCCGAGTACCTGTGGCGCGGCATGCCGTGGTGGACCGGCTATTCGGTGCCGCTGTCGATCCTGCTGGCCATGGTCACCGGCATCCTGTTCGCCGACAGCTTCCTGGCGGTCCGGCGGCACATGCCGGCCTTCTACCGCGTGCTCCGCCTGCTGGTCGTGGCGCTGGCGTCCCTGGCCGTCCTTGCGGCCTTCGACCGGCTGCTCGTCAACAGGCTGCTGCCGTGGTGCGTGATCGGGTTGGTCGCGGTGTTCCTCCATGCCGGGGTCGGGGCCATCCGCCTCAAGGTGGAAGGCGGGCCGGTCTTCCTGGTCGCCTTCTCCGCCCTGCTGGCCGGCGGGCTGGCACGCAGCCTGGTCAGCCTGGACCTGCTGCCGGCGAACCTGCTGACGTCCAACATGTTCGACGCCGGGGCCGCAATCTCCTCCGTGGTCTTCGCGGTCGGCATCGCCGGGCAGTTCAAGACCCGGCAGGAGGAGAAGGAGCGCGCGCTCCGCCTCAGCAACGAGCGGTTCGCCCTGGCCGCCGACGGCGCCAGCGCCGGGCTGTACGATTGGGACCTGGTCACCGGCACCGTCTACTACTCGCCCCGCATGGCCGAGCTGTACGGCGGCCCGGCCGCCGACCTCGGCACCTCCGCCGAGGCCTGGACGCGGCAGATCCATCCCGCCGACGCGATGCGGGTGCGCCGCGCCTATCGGGCCTTCCTGAAGAGCCGGTCGAACACGGTGGCCCTGGAATACCGCCTGCTGTCGCGGGACGGCAAGCTGCGCTGGGTATCGACCACCGGGGCCGCGGTGCGCGATCCGCGCACCAACTGGGTGCTCCGGGTCGCCGGCTCGACCGCGGACATCACGGAGAACAAGCGGGCGGAGGAAAGCCTGCGGGCATCCGAGTCGCTGAAGGCCGCGGTCATCGCCTCCTCCCTCGACTGCATCATCACCAGCGACGCCGAGGGCCGGATCATCGAGTTCAACCCCGCGGCCGAGCAGACCTTCGGCCATGACCGGGAGTCCGTCCTGGGCAGGCCGCTGGGCGACATCATCATGCCGGTGCTCCAGCGCGCCCGCCATACCGCCGGCATGCGTCACTATTTCGATACCCGTGAGCGCCACCTGCTCGGCCGCCGGGTCGAGGTCGAGGCGATGCGCTCCGACGGCACCGTGTTCCCGGTGGAATTGGCGGTCAACGAGGTCAAGGCCGGCGGCCAGGCGGTCTTCACCGCCTTCGTCCGCGACATCACCGAGCGCCGGCGCGCCCAGGCCCAGATCGCCAGCCAGCGGGAGGCCCTGCTCCAGTCGGAGAAGCTGGCGGCATTGGGCTCGCTGCTGGCCGGCGTGGCGCACGAGCTGAACAACCCGCTGTCGGTGGTGGTCGGCCAGTCCGTCCTGCTGGAGGAGACCGCGCCGGACGATCCGACGGCCCGGCGCGCCCGCAAGATCCACCGGGCCGCCGACCGCTGCGCCCGCATCGTCAAGACCTTCCTGTCCCTGGCCCGGCGCAGCCCGCCGGAGCGGCAGGAGGTCGATCTGAACGAGATCGTGCTGGCCGCGGTCGAGCTGGTGGGATACTCGCTGCGCACCGACGGGATCGAACTGGACCTCGCCCTGTCGCCCGGCCCGGCCCGGCTGTGGGGCGATGCCGACCAGTTGAACCAGGTGGTCACCAACCTGGTGGTCAACGCCCGGCAGGCGCTCCAGGGGGCTCCCGGGCCCCGGCGGCTGGAAGTCTCGGTCGTCCGAGCCCCCGAGCCGCCGGTGATCCGGCTGACGGTGGCCGACAACGGTCCCGGCGTTCCGGCCGGCATCCGAACCCGGATCTTCGATCCCTTCTTCACGACCAAGCCGGCCGGGATCGGCACCGGCGTGGGGCTGTCCATGTGCCACAACATCATCGACAGCCACGGCGGCACCATAGTCGTCGGCGAGACGCCCGGCGGCGGCGCCACATTCACCGTCGAGCTGCCGGCGCGCGATCCGGCCCCGGTCCCGGCATCGGAGCCGCCCCCGGCCCCTACGGCCGTGCGGCCGCTGAACCTCCTGATCGTCGACGACGATCCCGAGATCGCCCTGACCCTCGCCGAGATGCTCCAGCCCGACGGCCACTCCATCGCCATCGCCCAGAACGGCGCGGAGGCGTTGGAACGCCTCGCCTCGGAGCCCTGCGACCTGGTGATCAGCGACGTCCGCATGCCCGGACTGGACGGCCGGGGCCTCTACCGCGGGCTGGAGGCACGCCATCCCAGCCTGCTGGACCGTATCGTCTTCGTCACCGGCGACACGCTGAGCGACGGCGTGCGCGACTTCCTGGGCAGGACCGGCGTGCCCGTTCTCGAGAAGCCCTACGAGCCGGCGGACCTGAAGGCGATGGTCGCCCGGCTGGTCGGCGGCCCCTGACCGGCCGGCGGCCGGGACGGCATCAATAGATATTGAAAGGGAAATAACGCGAATTGACGCGCAGGAAGGTTCCGTTGCGCAGCAGCCTGTCGATCGCCGCGTCCACCCGCTCCACCAAGTCCGTATCGCCGGAGCGCATGGCGACGCCGATCCCCTCGTCCACGTAGAGGGGATTGCCGATCCAGGCGAAACCGGCACCCTGCGGCGTGTTGAGGAAATGCCAGAGCCCGAGCCCGTCGGCGAGCACGAGGTCCAGCCGTCCCGCGACCAGCGCCTCCAGCATCTCCCCCTGGGTCTCGAACAAGGTCGGCTTGACCGCGGGGCCGTAGGTTCGGAGCAGATGATCGACATGGGTCGTGCCAATGACCACGCCGATCCGCCGGCCGGCAAGGCTGTCCGCCGTAATCGGCGCCGTTTCGGCGCGGTCCGCCAGGAACCGGATCGGCGTGGAATAGTATTTGGCCGAGAAAGCCACGAGCCGCCGCCGTTCCTCGGTGATCGCGAAGCTGGCCATGACGGCGTCGATCCGGCCGTCGCGAAGCGCCCGCACAAGCTGGCCGAACGGGATGTCTACCCACTGGCAGACGGCGTCGAGGCTGTCGCAGATCTGGTTTCCCAGGTCGACCTCGAACCCGGTCAACCTGCCTTCGGCGGTGAAATAGGCGAAGGGCGGGTATCGCGCGTCGGTCCCGATGCGGAGCGTCTCGCCCCGCACCGGCGCCGACAGTCCCGGAAACGCCAGCCCCAGGAGGACCAGCACCAGCAACGCCTTGATCACGGCACCGCGCCCCCGTCCGGCTCCCGTTCAGACCACTCCGGGCACACTATGGATCGAAAGAGGTAACGTCAACGGCCGGTGCCATCGTCGCCGCGGGCCGAGGCCGGGGAGCGGCGAACAAGGGCAGCGGCATCCGCTCCGTCGTCATGACCGAGGTTGATCCACGGCTGTCCGGCACGTTGTTCGCGCATTCCACAAAAGCGCCAATCTCGTGCAGAAGCACTCCTTTTTCGTCATGGCCGGACTTGATCCACGGCTGTCCGGCACGATGATTGCTGATCAACCCCAAGCTGATGCTCAGGATACTTCATCTTCCCATTATCGTCATGCCCGGACTTGATCCGGGCATCTCCAGCCACGGAGCCCCCGTGAGACCTGTGAGACGATGGCCGGATCAAGTCCGGCCATGACGAAAAAGGGGTGGTTCTGCCTTGAGTTCAGGCTTGTGAGCGGTAAGCAATAAACGTGCCGGACAGCCGTGGACTTGATCCGGCCATCTATCACGGGAAGCATCGAAGCCTCCGTGCCTTGAGATCCGCGGGTCAAGCCCGTGGATGACGAAGACCGGCGTAGATCACGATTGCATTGCTGGCGGCCGGTGTCTGTCAGCGCAAGCCGAGGAACGACAGGATCGCGATGATGACGACGATGACGCCGATGATGACGAAGATGTTGGGCATTCATAAGCTCCGGATTCAGGATTAGGACCGACAGAAAACGTTCAAATCGTGGCAAAGTTCCGCAATTTCCATAACTGGAACAAATCGCGGATCAGGCTGTTCATGAGTCAACGTCAACTACGGCCGGAACGACTGATGACCTTCAAGAAAACCCTGACTGCCGCCGCTTTGGCGATTGCTATCTGCCTGCCATTCTCTTTCGATACCGCCCACTCGACTGGAAAGCCCGGCACCGATTTCAGGCAGGTCGGGACCGCGTCCTGGTACGGCCCCGGCCTGCACGGCAAGAAGACCGCGAGCGGCGCGCGTTTCGACCAGAACAAGCTGACGGCGGCGCACCGCTCGCTGCCCCTGAACACCGTGGTCAAGGTGACCAACCTGGAGAACGGCAAGGCCGTCAAGGTCAAGGTCAACGACCGCGGCCCTTACGCCAAGAAGCGGGTCATCGACCTGTCGCGGGCCGCCGCCCGCAAGCTCGACATGACCGACGACGGCACGGCCCGCGTCCGGATCGAGGTCGCGGAATATCCGGCCTCCGACCAGACCGCCTCGTCCAACTGAGGCTCCGGGAACAGGATCCCCGGACGGCGCCGGCCCCGGGGGCCGACGCCGGATCACGGGGATCAGGCTTGCCCCTCGTCCTGATGCTGGTGCTCGCTGCTGACGCGCCAGACCTTGCTGGCCTGCGGCCCGGTCTCCCCGACGACCTCCACGTAATGGACCGGATCGCCTTCCGAGAAGCTTTCCAGTTCCTCGTTCATCACCGAATTGCGGTGGAACCAGAGCTGCGTCCCCTCGGCGGTCCGCAGGAAGCCGAAGTCATTGTTGGGATTGATCCGCATGATGTGGCCGTGCATGGGCGCATCGTGCGGCTTGGTGACCTCGCTCGACAGCTTGCCCTTGTAGCCCTTCAGCATGCGCTCGGCGGTGTCGAAGGCGTCCTTGAGAACGGTATAGACATCCGGGTCCGCGAAACGCTCGGCCGCCCGGTTGGGCTCCTTGCTGACCACGAGGTCGTCGCCCGGCACCGACATCTCGATCCGGACACGATAGATGTTGCCCTTCTGATGCTGCCGGTGCGGCGCTTCGACCACCACTCGGCAAGCCACAAGACGCGGAAACAGCTTCTCCAATTTGGCAACACGTTCGCGCACGCGGGTTTCCACAGTTGCGGAGGGCTCGAGATTGTGGAAGGCGATTTCCAGCGGAACGTCCATGGTATGCGATCCTCGATGCTTCGTGTCCAATGCCCCTCCCAACAGACGAAGGCCGGCATCGGCACGCAGGTCCCGGGGTCGCGTCCGTGATCGGGCGGATCCGCCGCGGCCGCGGCTTCCCACTCCATCTTTCTGCGAAAATGAAACGATATTCCTGCGAGTTTGAAATATATCTTTTCCGCCTCCGGGCTCATCCAAAATATCGCTTGCTCATATCCCAGTATTTACTTCACATCTAGAACCTGGAGTTAAGACTGCGGTAATAGACTTTTGCCGATAATCTGTCCGGAACGAGGATTATGGCCGTCGCATGGAGCGACGTCGGGGAGACAGCGGAGTGCCGAACGAGATGGACGTCCAGGATCAACATGGGTCGATCTTCAGCCGCGACGCGGTCGTGCGGCTCGGGCGATCCCATGTCGCGTCCCCGGCTCCCTCCCGCGAGGCCTCCGCCCCCGATACGTTCCTGACGCGGACGCTGAACCGGATCCTGACGGCCGCCTGCGGGCTCGACGAGGTCCCGACACCGGAACCGGCGCTCGGAAGGATCGCGGCCCTGCTCGACACCATCCCCGGCATCTCCGGCGCCGAATTCCAGCTCGGCAACACAGGAGATCCGCAGGCCCAGCGTTTGGAAACGCTGCCGGCGGAGTCTCCCGCCGGCGGGAGCCTGCGCCTGGTCGCCCGGCGCGGATCGGCGGAGGACCGGACCTACCTGATCCCCCTGCGGGCCGGCCGTTCCCACCATGGCTGGCTGCGCCTGCGGCACGATCCGGACGTCCCGCTGCCCCGCCTGTCCAGCGAACTCGACACGATCTGCCGGCTGGTCGCCCTCCACCTGGAGAAGCGCCGCTCGGCGGACCTGCTGGAGCAGGCGAACCGCGACATGGCGGAGCTGCGCGCGACGCTCGAACGCGCCGCGGACCGGAAGGACGCCGGCCGCCGGGATCCCGGGCCCGACGGTGCGGGCTTCCACGACAGGGAAAGGGCGCTCCTCCTCGCTATCATGCGCGCCCAGGGCGCGGTCCTACGCGGCGAGCCGGCGGAGGATGCCCTGAACCCGCTGTTCGCCGCCCTCCGGGACCTCACCGGCAGCAACGCGGTCCGCGCCGGCTCCGACGGAGCCCTCGAATTCGAGGACCCGGCATCGCCCCTGCCGCCCGGCCTGCTGGCAGAGGCCCGCTCGGCGGTCGCATCGATCATCGCGTCGGAGGCCCACGGCGTCGAGCTGTGCGAAGCCCGGCAGCGGGCCGACCGCGCCGAATTCGCCGACCTCGCCAAGACCGAGTTCCTGGCGACCATGAGCCACGAGCTGCGGACGCCGCTGAACGCCATCCTCGGCTTTTCCGAACTGCTGAAGAACCAGACCTTCGGCCCGCTCGGCTCCGCCCGCTATGTCGGCTACGCCTCCGATATCTATGACAGCGGCAAGCTGCTGCTCCAGATCGTCTCAGACATCATGGACGTCGCCAAGGTCGAGACCGGCCGCATCCATCTCGCCCATGACTGGGTGGATGCGGACCATCTGGTGTCGTCCGTGGTCCGGCTGATCGAGCCGCGCGCCGCGGCGGCCGGCATCGCGTTCGAGACCCGGATCGCCCGGCACCCGCTGCCCCGCCTGTGGGCGGACGAGCGGCTGATCAAGCAGGCGCTGCTCAACATCCTGTCCAACGCGGTCAAGTTCACGCCGCCGGGCGGCAGCATCCGGCTGACGGTGGACGCGGCCCGGCTCGACTCGGGCGACACCGGCCTCGGGATCGAGATCGCGGACACCGGGCTGGGGATCGCGGCCTCGGAACTGACCCGGGTGTTCGAACCGTTCCACCGCGGCGACTGCGCGACCAACCGCCGGTTCGAAGGCACCGGGCTGGGTCTGCCGCTGGCCCGCTCCTTCATCGACCTCCACGGCGGATCGCTCACCCTCGACAGCATCCAGGGTGCCGGTACCACGGTCCGCATCAGCCTCCCGCCGGCCGCCGCGGAATAGGGCGGGCCGCCGGAACCAGCTCAGCGTTCCGCGAAGAACCGGGCGATCGTCTCCGCCGCGGTCCCGATATGCCGCCTCAGGACCTCCGTGGCACGGGCCGCGTCGCGCTCCCGCGCGGCCTCCAGCATGAGGCGGTGGTCCTCCTGGGACATGTGCTCCGGTCCCTTGGCGGCGAGATGGAAACGCAGGTACCGGTCGAACGACGCGAGCTGGGCCTCGACCAGCGCCAGCAGCTTGGGATGCCCGGCGCGGACATAAAGCGACATGTGGAAGCGCCGGTTCAGTTCGCCCATGCGGGACGGGTCGGCCTCGCTGTCCATCTCCCCGATCAGGTCAGCGGCCCGGCCGAAATCCTCCTCCACCAGCCTGGGGATCGACAGCGCCAGCGCCGCCGGCTCCAGCGCCAGCCGGATCGCATAGGTATCCGCCGCGTCCGCGGCGGAGATCTCGGTCACTACGGCGCCGCGGTGGGGCACGAAATCGACCAGCGCCTGGGCTTCGAGCTGGCGCAGGGCCTCCCTCACCGGCATCCGGCTGACCTGGAAGGCCTCCGCGAGATCCTCCTGCCTCAGCGGGGTGCCGCCCGCCAGCCTGCCGGTCAGGATGGCCGTGCGCAGCGTCGCCTCGACGAACCCGGTGGCGGTGCGGTGGCGCGGCGGCGCCTCGGCGATCAGCGCGGCCAGGCCGGCCGAGGCGGAAGGGTGATTCTGGCTCATCCGATATCCAGACGTTGATTGGATCCAATTTTCATGTAGGCTCGTCCCGATCTTTTTCCAACCCGGATCCAAAGACGAGGACAGCCGCCATGCGGAATGATACCGCACCCCGGTCCCTGCTCCAGCCCATGACCGCGGGCTTCCTGGCCGCCCTCGTCGGGTTCGGCAGCGCCTTCCCGATCGTCCTCCAAGGCCTCTCCGCCGTCGGCGCCTCCCCCGCCCAGGCCGCGTCCGGCCTGCTGGCGCTGTGCATCGTGACCGGGCTGCTGGGCGCCGCGCACAGCATCGCGACCCGGCAGCCGATCAGCATCGCGTGGTCGACGCCGGGCGCCGCCCTGCTGATCGCGACCGGCGTGCCGGAAGGCGGCTTCCCCGCGGCGGTCGGCGCCTTCATCGTCGCGGGAGGCCTGGTGGTGATCGCCGGCCTGTGGCGGCCGTTCGGCCGCGCCGTCGTCGCGATCCCCATGGGCCTCGCCAGCGCCATGCTTGCCGGCGTGCTGCTCGACCTCTGCCTGGCGCCGGTCCGGGCGGTCGGCGCGCTGCCGGAACTGGCGCTCCCGATCGTCGTCACCTGGGCGCTGGGCTGGCGCTTCGCCCGGCTCTACGCGGTGCCGCTGGCCGTGCTGGTCGCCGTCCTGATCATCCTGATCGCCACCCCGATACCCGAGGGGGCGCTGGCCGACATCTGGCCGAACCCGGTTCTCGTGATGCCGGAATTCACCCTGCCGGCGGTGGTAAGCATCGCGGTGCCCCTGTTCATCGTCACCATGGCGTCGCAGAACGTGCCGGGCCTCGCGGTGCTGCGCGGCAACGGCTACCGGCCGGAGGTTGCCCCGGTGTTCGTCTCGACCGGGCTGTTCGGCGCGGCCTCGGCCCTGTTCGGCGGCCACGCGGTCAACCTCGCCGCCATCACCGCGGCGCTCTGCGCCGGACCGGAGGCCCACCCCGACCCGGCGCGCCGCTATCTCGCCCCCGTCGCGGCCGGTGTCGCCTATGTCCTGCTGGGCCTGTTCGCCGGCTTCGCCGCGTCCTTCATCGCCGCCTCCCCGCCTCTGCTGATCCAGGCTGTCGCCGGACTCGCCCTGCTCTCCAGCCTCGCGGGCGCCCTGGCCGGCGCCCTCGGCCGCGACGACGAGCGCCTGCCCGCGGTCGTGACCTTCGTCACGACGGCGTCAGGCGTCGGCTTCTTCGGGATCGGCTCCGCCTTCTGGGGCCTGGTGGCCGGCGGACTGCTCCTCGCCCTGGGGCGGAGCGGGGCGGTCCGCTAGGGGGCGGAGGCCGGACCGCCGCATCAGGGTCCCGCGATAGACCCTGCGGGGCTTGCCGTCGCCGAACAGGCCGTCCAGGGAGGTGACGGCCAGCGCCTTGCGGAAGAGCGCATCCATCGCCTCCGGGGCGGTCCGGCGCACCCGGGCCTGAAGGTCCGGAGGAACCGTCCCGAACTGCGACTCCAGATAGAACAGGATGGCGTCCGCCTTGCCCCTGGCCATTCCCTGGAGCAGCCCCTCCTCGCGGCCCTTCGCGAGCCCCTCGGCGATGCCCTCGGTCCTGCCCTGGCTGAGCCATTCCTTCGCAGCGAGCGATATCAAGTTCCCCTCCCGATCCGGCCTGACCCTGCGCGCCACCCTGGTCAGAAGCTCGACCGTGATGGCTGGAAACGCCCGGATCATATAGCGGATGACCTGCTCTTCAAAGACCGTCCCCTCGCGCAGTTCCGCAAGCAACGCGGCCAGCAGGGGTTCCGGGTCGCCGGGGCGGGAGACATGCTTCAACGCCCGCAGCCCGGCCCGCACCTCCGCGTCCGAGGACAGCTCCGAGTCGGGAACCGGCCCGACGTCGCACAGCAGGTAGCCCATGTCGCCGGCGAGCTGGCGAAGGTCCTCGTCGGCGTCCACGCAGCCGATGATCGAGGTCGGGACCGTCCAGGGCCGGCGTCCGTGATAGAAGACCAAGGTAATGATCGGCGGCAGCCGCAGCCTGCCGTCGGGACCGATCGTGCCGACGCGGCGCCAGATGTCCACCCGGTATCCCAGCACCTGGACCGGCGTCCAGGGGAAGGGCGAGCTCTTGTGCTCGACCAGGGCATGGAGCAGCAGGGTCCCGGCGTCGCGCAGCGCCAGCCCGTACAGCCGGTCGCTCTGGGTCGGGTTCAGCTCCGGGTCGACGAAGCTGCCGTCGAGCAGCACCGGCGGCTCGTCCGCCAGCCGGCTCACGATGTCGGCCGGAAGATAGTCGCGGATCAGGATGCCCGCGCGGCGGGGATCGTCCAGGAGGGCGCGGAACAGCGCGTCGTGCGGAGCGGACATGGAAGCCGAATACCATGGCAGGAGGCGGGCACCGGGCACGTGACCCGATGCCCGCCCCCGACGCCATGCGGCATGGTGTCAGGCCGGGCGGAAGCCCCGCCGGGCGCCTACCGCACCTTGCCCTGCTTCCAGGCCTCCAGCAGCTGCTCGTAGGCGACCGTCTCGCCCTTGGGCTTCTCGTCGGCCAGCTTCGGCTTCGGCGCGCCGGGCTGGTCGAACCAGTACTGGGCGTCCTGGACCTTGTTCAGCTTCGGACCGCAGTCGCCCTGGACGTTGGCCCGCTCGAGCCGCGCCAGCACGGCGTCCTGGGCCTCCGCCAGGCTGTCCATCGCCTGCTGCGGGGTCTTCTCGCCCGTCACCGCCTCGGCGACGTTCTGCCACCACAGCTGCGCCAGCTTCGGATAGTCAGGGACGTTGGTGCCGGTCGGAGTCCAGGACACGCGCGCCGGGCTGCGGTAGAACTCGACCAGCCCGCCCAGCTTGGGCGCCATGTCGGTCATCGCCTGGGTCTGAAGGTCCGACTCGCGGATCGGGGTCAGGCCGACCATGGTCTTCTTCAGGGAGGTGGATTTCGCCACGGTGAACTGGGCGTACAGCCAGGCCGCCTTGCGGCGGTCGACCGGGGTGCTCTTCAGAAGCGTCCAGGAGCCGGCGTCCTGGTAGCCCAGCTTCATCCCCTCTTCCCAATAGGAGCCGTGGGGCGACGGTGCCATGCGCCACTTGGGCGTGCCGTCGGCGTTGACCACGGGCAGGCCCGGCTTGGTCATGTCGGCGGTGAAGGCGGTGTACCAGAAGATCTGCTGCGCGATGTTGCCCTGCGCCGGGACCGGCCCGGCCTCGGAGAAGGTCATGCCGCCGGCCTCGGGGGGCGCGTATTTCTTCAGCCAGTCGATGTACTTGGTCAGCGCGTAGACCGAGGCCGGCCCGTTGGTGTCGCCGCCGCGGGTCACGCTGGAGCCCGCCGGGTTGCAGCCCTCGACCCGGATGCCCCACTCGTCCACCGGAACGCCGTTGGGGATGCCCTTGTCGCCGGCCCCCGCCATGCTCAGCCACGCGTCGGTGAAGCGCCAGCCCAGCGACGGGTCCTTCTTGCCGTAGTCCATGTGGCCGTAGACCCGGACGCCGTCGATGGTCTTCACGTCGTTGGTGAAGAAGTCGGCGATGTCCTCGTAGGCGGACCAGTTGACCGGCACGCCCAGCTCGTAACCGTACTTGGCCTTGAATTTCTCCTTCAGGTCCGGCCGCGCGAACCAGTCCGCGCGGAACCAGTAGAGGTTGGCGAACTGCTGGTCGGGCAGCTGGTACAGCTTGCCGTCGGGGGCGGTGGTGAAGCTCTTGCCGATGAAGTCGTCGATGTCCAGGGTCGGCAGGGTGACGTCCTTGCCCTCGCCCGCCATCCAGTCGCTCAGCGCCACCGCCTGACCGTAGCGGAAATGGGTCCCGATCAGGTCGCTGTCGTTGACATAGGCGTCATACACGTTGCGCCCCGACTGCATCTGGGTCTGCAGCTTCTCGATGACGTCGCCTTCCTGGATCAGGTCGTGCTTCAGCTTGATCCCGGTGATCTCGCTGAAGGCGCGGGCCAGGGTCTTCGCCTCGTACTCATGGGTCGTGATGGTCTCGGACACGACCGAGTTCTCCATCCCGCGGAACGGTTCGGCCGCCTTGATGAACCACTCCATCTCCTTCAGCTGCTCCTCCTTGGAGAGGCTGGAGGGCTGGAACTCCTGGTCGATCCAGCGCTGGGCCGCGTTCAGCTGGTCGGCGGTCTGGGCCAGCGCCGGCAGGGCCGTCAGGGCCAGGGCGGACGCCAGCACCGTGCCGGCCATCAGGGTTCTTCGCACCGTCTTCGTCATCGTTTCCTCCGAACCGTTCTTGGTTGTTGTCGTCACGATCGGGCCCTGCTCCCGGGGACCTCGCCGGGGTCGGGCATTCACCCGAACCTCATGACCACCGCCATCCACAGCAGCGACAGGCCGAACGCGATCCACAGGTTCAGGTCGGTGAAGCCGATGAAGGCGAGGTGGATATAGGCGCTGCCCAGCAGGCCGATGAACAGGCGGTCGCCGCGCGTCGTCGGCATCGGCAGGAGGCCCCGCCGCTCGACCGAGGGCGACACCGCCTGCCACGCCGTCATGCCCGCCAGGATCAGCGCGATGCCGGCGAAGAAGGCGGCGGTCGGCCCGGTCCAGGCCATCCATTCCAGTTCCGTCGCGAAGTCCATGGCCGCTCCTCAGACCCGGCCCAGGGCGAAGCCCTTGGCGATGTAGTTTCGGACGAACCAGATCACCAGCGCGCCGGGCACGATGGTCAGCACCCCGGCCGCCGCCAGCAGGCCCCAGTCCATGCCGGCGGCGCTGACCGTGCGGGTCATGGTGGCGGCGATCGGCTTGGCGTCCACGCTGGTCAGGGTGCGGGCGAGCAGCAGCTCGACCCACGAGAACATGAAGCAGAAGAAGGCCGTCACCCCGATCCCGGCGCGGATCAGCGGCAGGAAGATCGTCAGGAAGAACCGCGGGAATCCGTAGCCGTCGATATAGGCGGTCTCGTCGATCTCGCGCGGGACGCCGGACATGAAGCCTTCCAGGATCCAGACCGCCAGCGGCACGTTGAACAGGCAATGGGCCAGCGCCACGGCGATGTGGGTGTCGATCAGCCCGAAGGTCGAGTAGAGCTGGAAGAACGGCAGCAGGAACACCGCCGGCGGCGCCATGCGGTTGGTCAGCAGCCAGAAGAACATGTGCTTGTCGCCCAGGAACCGGTAGCGCGAGAAGGCGTAGGCCGCCGGCAGCGCCACGGCGAGCGAGATCACCGTGTTCAGCGCCACGTACTGGATCGAGTTGATGTAGCCCGTGTACCAGGACGGGTCGGTGAAGATCGTGACGTAGTTGGCGAAGGTGACCGTCTGCGGGAACAGGCTGAACCCGCTCAGGATCTCCTGGTTCGGCTTCACCGACATGGCGAGCAGCCAGTAGATCGGCAGCAGCAGGAAGACGAAATACACGATCAGCCCGACATGGCGCTTCCTGAAGCCGGAACCGGAATGCTTGCCCCGGGCGCTCATCGCGCATCCTCCCGGTCGGTGTGGGTGATGTAGGTGTAGAAGATCCAGGACAGCAGCAGGATCACCAGGAAATAGATCAGCGAGAAGGCCGCCGCCGGCCCCAGGTCGAACTGCCCGACCGCGATCTGCGCCAGGAACTGGCTCAGGAAGGTGGTGGCGTTGCCGGGGCCGCCCCCGGTCAGCACGAAGGGCTCGGTATAGATCATGAAGCTGTCCATGAAGCGCAGCAGGATCGCGATGGTCAGCACCCGCCGCAGCTTGGGCAGCTGGATGTAGCGGAACACCGCCCAGGCGGACGCGCCGTCGATCCTGGCCGCCTGGTAGAAGGCCTCCGGGATCGACCGCAGGCCGGCGAAGCACAGCAGGATCACCAGGGGCGTCCAGTGCCAGACGTCCATGATCAGCACGGTCAGCCAGGCGTCGAACGCGTCGGCGGTATAGTTGTAGGGAATGCCGATGCCGTTCACCGCCACGCCCGCCAGCCCGATGTCCGGCCGGGCGTAGAGCTGCCAGATCGTGCCGACCACGTTCCAGGGGATCAGCAGCGGCAGCGCCACCAGCACCAGGCACAGGGACGACCGCCAGCCCCTGGCCGGCAGGGTCAGGGCCACCGCGATGCCCAGCGGGATCTGGATCAGCAGCACGCAGCCGGAGAAGACGAGCTGGCGCAGGAAGGCGCCGTGCAGCCGCCCGTCGTTCAGCACCTGCTCGAACCATTCGGTCCCGACGAAGACCCGCTGGAACGGCCCCAGGATGTCCTGGACCGAATAGTTCACCACGGTCATCAGCGGGATGATCGCGCTGATCGCGACGATCAGGAAGACCGGCAGCACCAGCAGCCAGGCCTTGTTGTCATGGGGGCGGTTGTCCATCGCGGCCTCTCTCCCGTCAGGCGACCAGCCGGCCGTCGGCATAGAGCCGGGTGCGGTCGGGCGGGAAGGTCAGCCAGCCGCGCTCGGCCGGGACCGGGGCGTCCTCGTGCAGCTTGGCCTTGACCTGATGGCGGCCCAGCCTCGCCGTGACGATCTTGAAGTTGCCCAGGTCCTCGACCAGGGCGATCTCCACCGGCAGGGCGCCGTTCGCCGGGGACGCGCCGACCCGCAGGTGCTCCGGCCGGATGCCGATCTCCAGCGGAACGCCGCGGTGCGGCGCGTGCTCGATCACCGACCGGGCCAGCGGGATGCTTACGTCGTCCACGACGGCGGCGCCGCCCTCGAACCGGCAGGGCAGGAAGTTCATGCCCGGGCTGCCGATGAAATATCCCACGAAGGTGTGGGCCGGCACCTCGAACAGTTGCTGCGGCGTGCCCAGTTGCATGACCCGGCCGTCATACATCACAGCGACCTGCTCGGCGAAGGTCAGCGCCTCGTTCTGGTCGTGGGTGACATAGATCAGGCTCAGCCGGAACCGCTCGTGGATCTGCTTGAGCTTCCGGCGCAGCAGCCATTTCAGCTGCGGGTCGATCACGGTCAGCGGCTCGTCGAACAGGATCGCCGCCACGTCGCTGCGGACCAGACCGCGGCCCAGCGAGATCTTCTGCTTCCGGTCGGCGGTCAGCCCGCGCGCCCGCCGGCCCAGGTCGGCCGACAGCTCCAGCATGTCGGCGACCTCCTCGACCCGGGCGCGCACCTCGCGCTCCGCGACCTTTCGGTTGCGCAGGGGAAAGGCCAGGTTGTCGAACACCGTCATGGTGTCGTAGATCACCGGGAACTGGAACACCTGGGCGATGTTGCGCTCCTGCGGCGGCAGGGCGGTCACGTCGCGGCCGTCGAACAGCACCTGCCCCTCGCTCGGGACCAGCAGGCCGGAGATGATGTTCAGCAGGGTGGTCTTGCCGCAGCCGCTCGGTCCCAGCAGCGCATAGGCGCCGCCGTCCTCCCAGACATGCTGCATCGGCTTCAGCGCATAGTCGGCGTCCCCCCCGGGGTCGGGCCGGTATGAGTGGGCGAGGCCGCGCAGTTCGATCCGTGCCATGGGTCTTCCCCTCCGCCCTATTCCGCCGCCATGCCCAGCCGGGGCCGCGGCGGCGCCGCGACCAGCCGGCCGTCGGCCCCGAAGGCGAACAGCCGGCGGGCATTGATCCAGGCGGTGACCGGCTCGCCCAGCGTCAGGCTGTGGACCCCCTCCTGCTGCACGACCCAGGCGAACCCCCGGCCCCGGACATGGATGAAGGTCTCCGACCCGCTGATCTCGGCCAGTTCGACCGTGCCCGGGACCGGGATATCGTCCTCATGCTCCCGGAACACCGAGAGATGGTTCGCCCGCACGCCGAACCGGTAGCGGCCGTGGGGCAGGTCGGCCAGATGACCCGCCGCCGGCACCCGGATGCCGTCGGCCAGCAGCACGCCCGTCCCGTCGACCACGCCGTCCACCTGGTTCAGCGGCGGATCGCTGAACACCTGCCCGACCCGGAGCGACGACGGGTTGTGGTAGACCTCGACTGTCGGCCCGGTCTGGATCAGCCGGCCCTCGTGCAGCACGGCGATGGTGCCGCCGAGCATCAGCGCCTCCAGCGGCTCCGTGGTGGCATAGACGACGATGGAGCGGTGCCGCCTGAAGATCTCGCGCATCTCGGTGCGCAGCTCCTCCCGCAGCTTGTAGTCCAGGTTGACCAGCGGCTCGTCCAGCAGCAGGAGTCCGGCTTCCTTGACCAGCGCGCGGGCGATCGCGGTGCGCTGCTGCTGGCCGCCGCTCAGCTCGGCCGGCAGGCGTCCCAGAAGTCCGTCGATATGCATGATGGCCGCCGCCTCGCGCACCTTGCGGTCGACCTCGGCCTTGGGCAGGCCCGCCAGCTTCAGCGGGGAGGCGATGTTGTCGTAGACAGTGAAGGAGGGGTAGTTGACGAACTGCTGGTAGACCATCGCCACGTCGCGGGTCCGCACGGACTGGCCGGTCACGTCCCTGCCCTGCCAGACGACGCGCCCGCCGCTCGGCCGGTCAAGCCCGGCCATCAGGCGCATCAGCGACGTCTTGCCGGCGAGCGTCGGCCCGAACAGCACGTTGAGCGATGCCGGCTCCAGCGCCAGGGATATGTCCTGCAGGTGGGTCTCACCGCCGACGACGCGGGAAATCCGGTCGAGCACCAGGGTCATCGACGCCCGGTCCGGTCCTGGGACACGCGGAAAACCGGGACGCACCCGTCACGGCACATGGTCAGCCATCCTCCCCAATCCTCCCCTCTAGAGCCCGGCGCGGCGCCGGTGCGGAGAGTTCTTATAGTTTGATACAGGGAGGTTATGCGGACTGCCCGTGTTTTTGCAAACGAAAATTTCGGGTTCAGATTGTTCTTAAACGAACATGATTCCGGTCAAGATGATCGAAAAGGAACATACCGTGCATAGATGTCGCCGGAACCGTCGGCCGGGCGGCGGCTTTCCAGCCACCGGGCGATCCCCGCCTGGTCGACCCAGTCCGCGAACAGCAGGCGCCGCTCCTCGCCGAGCGCGACGTTGTACCGGTGCGTCCCCAGGTCCGCCAGCCGCTCCAGGCAGGAGAGCGCACGATCCGGCGTTTCGGGAATGAACTCGAACGACAGGCACTCGACCGGCCGGGACAGCCCGTCGAGCACCGCCCGCTCGAAGCCCTCCACGTCGATCTTGCAGAACCGCGGCACGCCATGGAGTCCGATCAGCGCGTCCAGGGTCGTCACCTCCACGGTGACCCGCTCCTCCCAGCGCTCGCCGGGGAAGCGCGGCGACGCCGCCACCTCGGCGGCCCAGTCCGCCGACAGGGTGGACAGCGTGGGATTGCGCCGGTTGATCAGCAGCTCGGCGCTGCCCGGCGCGGCGCCCAGCGCGGCGCGGACCAGCGTCACCGAAGGGTCGCGGCCGTGGAGGCGGCCTAGCACCGTGGCCAGATGAGGCTGGGGCTCGACCGCCACGACCCGGGCACCCAGGTCGCGCCACGCCCGCACCCGGTCGCCCAGATGCGCCCCGATGTCGAAGGCAAGATCGCCGGGACCGAGAAAACGGCCGTAGAACGCCCTGGACCGCCGCCGCCGCAGGGGGTTGGCGCGGTAGATCAGCGCCGACCGGACGACGCCGTAGGCCTTCAGGAGTGAATTCGGCCGGAGTGTCAAGGGGAGCGTCCTGTTTTCCGGGTATGCCAGCGCCTGCGTCACCAAGATAGGGAAGCGCCGCCGGGTTGCCAGGACCGTCGCGGAAGAGGCGCCGCGCGTGAATCTTCCGCGACCGAACAGATCTCGAACGAGATCGGCGGCATCCAGTCCATCTCGGGCGAGGTCGTCGCGGCGCTCGACACGGTTCGCGAAGCCATCGCGACGGTCCGCGAATACGTGACCGTCAGGGCTTCCGCGGTCGAGGAGCAGAGCTTTGTCACCCAGTGCATGTCGGCCAACATGCAGAGCGCGTCCCGTGCCGTGACCGTCGTTTCATCCGACATCCGGGAGATCTCCCCGATCGTTCATCAGGCGGCGCATGCGGTGTCCAAGACGAAGGGGACCGCCGGCGTGCCGGTTCAGCGAAGAATTGTCGCAGGCCGCCATATCGCCGCGTATTTCAGGCATGGTGCCTGCCGGGCACCAATTTGCGCGAGACATGGCGATGATGGGATCGATCGGTTCACGAGTGCTCGGCCTTGCCATGTGCATCGCCGCTTTCGTCGCGGCGGCGCTGACCGCCGCCACCTTCCTCCGCCTCGACCGCATGATCGACGCGGATGACGGCGAAAGGCTGGAAAACGCGTACCGCGCCTTCGTCTCCACCCTGGATTATCGGGCGGAGGAGAGCGAGATCCTTGTCTCCTACCTGGCCCGGATGACCGACACGGTACGCCTCGTCCGCGACCGCGACCGCGACGGCTTGGTGGCGCTGCTGAAGCAGCCGTTCGAAGCGAACCGCGCCGCCACGGGCATCAGCCAGATGCATGTCCATACGGCCGACGTCAGGTCCCTGCTGCGCGTCAACCAGATCGAGAAGTGGGGAGACGACCTGACCGCGATCCGCCCGATGCTGGTGGAGGTCAACCGATCCCGCAAGCCGTTGCGCGGGCTGGAAGGCGGCGTGTTCGGCCTGGCGATCCGCGGCGTGGTGCCGGTCCTCGACTCGGACGGCAACCCCGTCGGATCGATGGAGGCCGGCACCTTCCTGGACGACGCCCTGCTGAAGCGCGCGGCGGATCCCGACATCCATTACGCCGTCTTCGTGAACACGCCGGAGGGGATGAAGCGCCTGGCCGCGACCTACGACGGCGCCGAACCGCTGGCTCCCGGGGAGGCGCTGCACGCCGCCGGGCGCGGCGAACGGGCGGTGGCCCGGACCTCCCGGGGCGGCATCCCCTACTCCCTGGCCGCCGAACCGCTGCGGGACTATTCGGGGCGGGTGATCGGCGCGGTGGAAGTGGCGCACGACCGGACCGCGGCGATCGCCGCGTCGCGCGACGCGCTGATCGAGTCGGCCGCCATCGGCCTGGGCATGCTGGCGCTGGCCGCCCTGGCGGCGGTGCTGGTGGGCCGCCGGCTGGTCGCGCCGATCGACAGCCTGACCCGGACCATGGGCCTGCTGGTCGAGGGCCGCACGGACGTCGAGGTCGGCTACCGCAGCCGGCGGGACGAGATCGGGGCCATGGCCCGGGCGGTGGAGACGTTCCGCGGGAGCCGGGAGAGGATCGACCGGATGATGGCCGAGGAACGGCTCCAGATCGAGCAGAGGCAGCGCCGGACGGAACGGCGCGACGGCTGCATCGCGGGTTTCGAGCAGTCGATGAGTTCGGTCTCGGCGGCCCTGTCGGCCGCGGCCCGGCAGATCGGCGAACGCTCGGACCGGCTGGGCGCCGTCGCCGAGCGGACGGCGGCCTCCGCCTCCACCGTGGCGGCGGCGGCGGCCCGGTCGACCGCCGGGGTCGAGGCGGTCGCCGCCGCGGCGGAGGAATTGTCCGCCTCGATCCAGGACATCGTCCGGCAGGTCACGGAATCCTCGTCGATCGCCCGGGAGTCGGTCGAGGAGGCCGAGCGGACCAACGCGACGGTGGCGGGACTGGCCGACGCCGCCGACCGGATCGGCGAGGTGGTCGCGCTGATCAACTCGATCGCCGCGCAGACCAATCTCCTGGCGCTGAACGCGACCATCGAGGCGGCCCGGGCGGGCGAGGCCGGCAAGGGCTTCGCCGTCGTCGCATCGGAGGTCAAGAACCTGGCCAACCAGACCGCCAAGGCCACCGAGGACATCTCCCTCCAGATCGCGGCCCTGCAGCAGGTCGCGGGCGAGGCGGCGGGAGCCATCGGCGGGATCGGCGGCACGATCCGGCGCATCGCCGCCATCGTCACCTCGATCGCCGCGGCGGTCGACCAGCAGGAAGCGAGCACCCGGGAGATCGCCCGCAACGTGACCCAGGTGAACGACGGCACCCGCGTGGTCACCGAGCAGGCCGGCGGCACCCTGGGCAATGCCCGGGAAGCCAGCGGCCTGGCGGAGGACGGCCGGGCCGACGTGGCCGCCCTCGCGCTCCAGACGGACGCCCTGCGCAGCCATGTCGACGACTTCATCCGGGATATGCGCGCGGCCTGACGGCGGCCGGCGGCGGCCCGCATCTTTCACGGTTCCAAGGAACCCGGCGGCGATTTCGCGGTTCATTCTTCAGGGGCCGCGGAGGGCCCCCGGGAGCAGGCCGAAGCCCAATGCTTGGTTAATTTCACGTAAAAGGAACTGGACCAAAAAAGCGGCAACTGTTCGGAGTCGCAAAAACGGCATAGGGCTTCATTTTACCCCTACCAACCGCACCGGTGTTGCACCACTCTAATTGGCAACGAAGGAGAGGATACATGGAAATCGCTCTGATAGCTTTGATCACCTCTGTCGCCGTTGCCGGCTGCTACGCCGCCGCCAGCGCGCCGCGTCCGGTTCCCGTGCGGGTCCGTTCCAACCGGCGCAACCAGCGCCGCTGATCCCTCACCCCGCATCCGCTTGACGGGATCCGGGCAGGAGTGTCCGACCCGGACGGCGCGTCCGGGCCGAAACCCCGTTCGAACTGACGGCCGGTCACCGATCGAGATCGTTGATCGCCCGGTCCAGTTCGAATTCCTTCGAGGAGACATAGGTCTCCATGCCGCCCAGGCGCCGTTCCATCTCCCGGAACTTGTGCTTGAGCCCGGCGATGGTGACATCGGGCTTGGTCGCCACCGTGCGCCAGAAGTCCTCCTCCTCCCGGCTGGCATAGACCCGCGCGGGCTTGTTCTTGAGCACCAGCGCAGCCAGCAGGTAGGCGCCGACCACGGGCATGGTGAAGAAGATCCCGCCCAGCGCCACCCCGAGGCGGACGAGGAAGACGTCCACCCCGAAGTAGTCGGCCAGTCCGGCGCAGACGCCGAGCAGCTTTCCCCGTTCCCGGTCCCGGTAGAGCCGGTGCGGGTTGGGCGAGGCGAAGGGCGATTCGGGCCAGCTCATTGTCGGCTCCTCCATCCCGGCGCCTCGGAATCCAGGATCTTCTCCAGGCTGACGATCCGGTTCTCCATCCTGCCGGCACTCTCCCAGAGTTCGGCCAGCGTCCGTTCATCCTCGGCGGACAGCCCGCGGGCCGACCGCCACTTGGTGACGTAGTGGAAGATGATCCAGAGCGGTGCCACGATGGTCAGGAACAGCACCGCCAGGACGAAAACGCCCCCGCCACCCATGGCTCAGCCCGCCACCGGCTTGGAGTTGTGCAGGCGGGCCTTCAGGTCGGCCAGCTCCTGCTCCACCTTGGACGAGGCCTCCAGGTCGGAGAACTCCTCGGCCAGGGTCTTCTTGCGGCCGAGATCGAAAGCCTCGACCCGCCCTTCCATCTCGTCCAGGTTCCGCTCGACCTGCTCGAACCGGGCGAACGCCTCGTTGATCCGGTCGTCGTGGATCTGGCTGTTGACCTTCAGACGGCTGGCCGCCGACTTCTGGCGCAGCACGATGGCCTTTTCCCGCTTCTTGGCGTCCGTCAGCTTCTCCTGGAGCCGGCTGATGTCCTCGCTGCTCTTGGCCAGCGCCTCCTCGATATGGACGAGCTGGTGCTGAAGCGCCTCGATCTGCTCGGCGATCTTCGACTTGGCGACCAGCGCGCCCTTGGCGAGGTCCTCGCGGTCGCGCGACAGGGCCAGCTCGGCCTTGCGCTGCCAGTCCTCCAGCTCGCGGTTCAGGGTGACGAGGCGGCGCTCGATCTCCTTGCGCTCGGCGATGGTCTTGACGGTGCTGGAGCGGACCTCGACCAGCGTGTCCTCCATCTCCTGGATCACCAGGCGGATCAGCTTCTCGGGGTCCTCGGCGCGGTCGAGGATCGCGTTGAGGTTGGAATTGATGATGTCGGTCAGGCGCGAAAAGATGCCCATGATGGCTTGTCCCGTCCTATGGTCTGTCTGTTGGGGAATGGTCGGTTCGGCGTCCGGTCAGCCTACGAAGGCGCCCAGGATCACGCCGGCGGCGAAGAACACCCAGGTCTCGGTCGAGCGGGTGCGCAGATAGTCGAGGAAGCGCTCGCCGGTGCTCCGGCTGGACCGGGCCGTGTTCCGATAGTTGCTCCGGTAACGCGCGTAATCCTGCATGGCAGTCTCCAAGGGGAACGGTCTTGATATGCGCCTCATGTATTGCACCCCCTGTGCCAACCCGATGACGCGACCGTAAGTCTTTGATAAGACTGAAAAGATGGAAAGCGCCTGCCGCCCGCCCCCTGGAACCCGGGAGGATGCTCGCCATATATCGGCGGGAAAGATCACTTCTTGGCGAAATCCACCGCATGGCGAGACCTTCCCCCGACCTGCCGGCCCTGATGGGCGAATCCCCCGCCTTCCAGGCGATGCTGGAGCACGTCTCCAAGGCGGCTCCGCTGGACAAGCCGACGCTGGTCATCGGCGAGCGCGGCACCGGCAAGGAGCTGGTGGCGGCCCGCCTGCACTATCTGTCCAGGCGGTGGGACCGTGCGTTCGTCAAGCTGAACTGCGGCGCGCTGGCCGAGTCGCTGCTGGAGAGCGAGCTGTTCGGCCACGAGGCCGGCGCCTTCACCGGCGCCGTGCGGCGCCATGTCGGCCGGTTCGAGCTGGCCGACGACGGCACCCTGTTCCTGGACGAGATCGCCAACGCCCCGCCGGCCGTCCAGGAGAAGATGCTGCGCGTCATCGAGTACGGCGAGTTCGAGCGGGTCGGCGGCAGCCAGACCCTGGCGACCGACGTCCGCCTGATCGGGGCCACCAACGCCGATCTCCCGGCGCTCGCGGCGGAGGGGAAGTTCCGCGCCGACCTGCTGGACCGGCTGAGCTTCGACGTCATCACGATCCCGCCGCTTCGCGCCCGGCGGGAGGACATCCCCCTGCTGGCCGAGCATTTCGCCGTCGCCATGGCCCGCGAACTGGGGCGGCCCTATTTCCCCGGCTTCACCGACCGCGCCCTCGCGCAGTTGCTGGCCCACCCCTGGCCGGGCAATGTCCGCGAGCTGAAGAACACGGTGGAACGCACCGTCTATCGGTCCGAGCGGCCCGACCGGCCGGTCGACGCGGTGGTGCTCGATCCCTTCGCCTCGCCCTGGCGGCCGGCACCGCCAGTGCCTTCCTCCCCTCCGGTCCCGGCCTCCGGCCCCGCTCCGCCGGAACCGGGCTCCTTTCCGGATGCCGTGCGCGCCTTCGAGATCGGGCTCCTGAAGGGGGCCCTGGAGCGCAACCAGTTCAACCAGAAGCGGGCGGCCGCGGATCTCGGCCTCCGCTATCACCAGTTCCGCGGCCACCTGCGCAAATACGGCCTGTCGGAAGACCGGTCGTCCTGAGCGCCGCCGCGGCAAGGACGGCACGCGGTGCGACACCGCGGCCAGCGGCAGCACGACGCGTCCGACGGGAGTCTTGATCGATATCAAACCCCGGCCGGGACGGATCTGTTACGAATTCGTATTATGCCGATTCGCATATGCCTTGCCGCCGTGGTCGCCTTGCTGACCGCCGTCCTGACCGCCGCCACGGGAAGCGCCCTGGCCCGGCCGATGCTGCTGATTTCGACGGAGAACGGCCCCGACCACGTGCAGACCCTGATCGTCCGCCGCTTCGTCGACCGGGTGCGCGACTGCTGCGCCGACCGCATCGACGTCGACCACCGGTTCGGCGGCGAACTCTACCGCGACCGCGACGTGCTGGCTGCCCTGGTCCAGGGCAAGATCGGCATGGCGGTCGCCGGGACTTGGCAACTCGACCAGGTGGCTCCCGACACCGGCGCCTTCATGCTGCCGGTCTTCTACGGGCGCACCGCGGAAGAGGCGGCGCTGGTCCAGGACGGCCCGGCGGTGGAGGCGATGAACGGCCAGATCGAGGAGGGCCTGGGCGCCATCGTTCTCGGCCGCTGGATCGGGCTCGGCTTCGCCCATGTCTTCACCACCCGGACGGCGGTCGCCGACGTGGACGACCTCGCCGGGTTGCGCATCCGGTCCCCGGGCGGGGTGGCGAACGCCTGGCGACTCGCGGCGCTCGGCGCCGAACCCGTCACGATAGCCTGGAACGACCTGCCCCGCGCGCTGGCGGAGGACAGGGTGGACGGGCTGATCACCACCTTCGCCACGCTCGACAGCGTCCCGCTGTGGACCCGGGGCGTGCGATTCGCGCTGGAGGACCGCCAATATTTCTCCCATTACGTCCCTCTGGTGTCGGATTAACCTCTGGCGGCAGCTGGACGACGCGATCCGCCGCGACCTGCGCACCGCCTGGGAAATCGGCGTCGAGGAAGGGCGCGCCCTGGCGGCCCGGGCCCAGGCGGACGCCCGGAGCCGCGCCCTCGCGGCGGGCGTCCGGATCGCCGTCCCCACCCCGGAAAGGGCCGCGGCCGTGCGGGCCCGGCTGATAACCGGGCAGGCGGCCGTGGCGCTCCGGTCCGGGATCGACCGGCTCGCCCTCGACCGCATCACCGCGGGACTGAAGGAATGACCATGACCGACGGCCCGCCCAAGGGGCGGCAGCGAACCGGCCCGCCCCTCCATGTCCTGTCGCCCCTGGCCGGAGCGACGATCTTCGCCGGCGCGACCATCGGGCTGGTGATCGCGCTCCTGGTCGTCGGCCTGTGGAAGGACCGCATGGATCGGCTGGCCTAGGTCCGTTCGGAAGCGGAGACCCGCGCGATCCTGCTGGCCCAGCACGCCGACGGGGTCCTTCGCCAGGTCGACATCGCCCTCGCCGCCGCCGCGTTCAACCTGGAGGAGCAGGCCCCGGAGGGAACCCGGGCGGAGCTCCGCGATCCCCTCCAGCGATTCATGGCCCGCCACCTGCCGACCGGCGGCTGCCTGGTGATCTTCGGTCCCGACGGCGGCATCCGCTCCTCCGCCTGCCCGAGGTCGGCCGACCTCGCGCTCGACGCCGCCACGCTGCGGGACCATGCCGGCGGCCGGATCACCGGCAGCATGGGCCACGACCATGTGCTGGGGCTGATCGCCCTCCGGCGTTCGATACTCGACCGGCGGGGGCGCTTCCTGGGCATCGCCCAGGCGAGTTTCCAGGCGGTGGCGCTGCTGGGATACGGCCACACCGCCGGCGTCGAGCATGTGGAGATCCTGGCGCTGGCCGACGGCGACATCGTGGTCGGGCCCTCCGACATGTTCGCCGGGCAGCGGCAGGACGTCGCGGACGACGCGGTCGCCCTGATCGGCGGCGGAAGTCGCGGTGCCGGCGCCATCCAGGTCGCCGAACGGGACGGCCTGATCGCCGCGGCGGCCCAGACCCGCGTCCTGCCGCTCCTGGCGATCGCGGCGACCCGGACGGGGGAGACGCTGGCCGCCTGGTGGCGCACCGTGACGATCGCGGCCCTGATCGTGGGCGTCCTGGCCGCCGGCGCGCTGCTGCTGCTGGCCCGGCTGTTCCACATCGAGCGGTCGCGGTCGGACGCCATCTCCGAATTGCGGCTCAAGGACCATGCCCTGGCCCAGTCGAGCAACGGCATCCTGATCTGCCGGGCCGGTACCGACACCCCGATCGCCTGGGTCAACCACGCTTTCGAGCGGAACACCGGCTACACGTCCGCCGAAGTGGTCGGCAGGAATCCCCGCTTCATGCACGGGGCGGAAATAGCGCAGCCGGCGCTCGAGGAGATCCGCCGGGCGCTGCGCGACAGCATGCCGGTGGTCGCGACGGTGCGCAATTTCCGCAAGGACGGCTCGCCGTTCTACAACCAGGTCAGCATCGCGCCGGTCTGCGACGACGACGGCCGGCTGACCCACTTCATCGGCATCCAGCACGACGTGACCGACCGCATCCTGGCCGAACGGGCGCTGGAGGACCGCGCCCGGTTCGAGCACACCCTGCTCGACACCATTCCCCTGCCGGTCTTCTTCAAGGACATGGACGGCGTCTATCTCGGCGCCAACCGGGCGTTCGAGCAGGCCCTCGGCCTGGAACGGGGCGGCATCCGGGGACTGCGCGTCACCGACATCGCCGATCCCGAGATCGCCGAGATCTATGCCGAGGTCGACCGCGACCTGCGCATGCACGGCGGCTCCCGGACCTTCGAGACCAAGGTCCGCTACGCCGACGGCAGCCTCCGCGCCGCCGTCATCAGCAAGGCGGTGTTCCTCAACGCGGCCTCCCAGCGGGCCGGGATCATCGGCGTGTTCAGCGATATCGACGAGATCAGGCGGCGCGAGGCCGAACTGGCGAACCTGGTCGACCAGCGCGACCGGGAACGGGCCCGCGCCGAGGAGGCGAACCGGGCGAAGTCCAACTTCCTGGCCTGCATGAGCCACGAGCTGCGGACGCCGCTCAACGCGATCCTGGGCTTTTCCGAGATCATCCGGGAACGGAGCTTCGGCGACGACCTAGACCGCTACGCCGAGTATGCCGGCGACATCCACGCCAGCGGCGAGCATCTCCTGTCGCTGATCAACGACATCCTGGACCTGTCCAAGATCGAGGCGGGCAAGCTCGACCTGGCCCCGAACTCCCTCGCGATCGGGCCGGTGGTGAACTCGGTGATCAAGCTGGTCCGCCAGCGCGCGGAGGATCACGGCCACTCCCTCCACGTCGATCTCGGCGACGCCGCGGAGGAGCAGCTCTACGCGGACGAGCGGGCGGTCAAGCAGATCCTGTTCAATCTCCTGTCCAACGCCATCAAGTTCACCCCGGATCGCGGCCGGATAGACCTGGCCTGCCGGCTGCAAGCGGGAAGCCGGATGGAGCTGTCCGTCTCCGATACCGGCATCGGCATCCCCGCCGACCGCCTGCTGACGGTGCTCCAGCCGTTCGAACGGATCGACAGCGCCTATACCCGCGGGCAGGAAGGGACGGGGCTGGGGCTCTCGCTGGTCGACGCCCTGGTCAAGGGGCATGGCGGTACCCTGGCCATCGACAGCACGGTCGACGTGGGGACCCGCGTCCGCGTAACGCTGCCGACCGTCAAGCAGGCCTCCGGCATGGCCGCGTGACGGAATGCAGCTGTCCGCCTACCCTCAACGGATAGTCGCACCCCGAACGCGCCTGTGATAAATAGAAGACGCCCGGCGCGATGCCGGGACCGGGAACCAAGCGAATGGGGTCAGCGGATCATGTCCATGGGACTGTCGGACATCGGCAAGGCGATGAGCCCGGTCAGGGCCAGCTATCAGGCACGCGTGCAATCCCAGAACGCGGTGACCGAGGAGGTCGTCCAGAAGAACGAGAGCCGGCAGAACCAGACGCCGCAGCTGATGGGCTCGTCCTTCGAGATCTCGAACCAGGGGCTGCGCAGCCGCGGCGGCCGGATCGACATCCAGGTCTGACCGGCCCCCTTCCCCCGCCTTCGGGGGCGCCCGTCCCGTCGTCCCCGTCAGGTTCATCGCCAATCCGTCATTTGGCGTTCCTCAGATGCACGCCGCGCATCAGGTGCGCCGAGCCGTCGCGCCTTTCGGCGTTCCGCGGGTTCTTCCGAGTCCGTTTCGGCCACGAGAACAGCCAATGCAGGCCCAGCCGGTTGATCACCTCGATGGCCACGAGGGTCCCGGCGAAGCCGATCGCCGTCAGCAGGGCGAACAGCACCATTCCCTGATCCTCCGGAACGGCCATTCTCAGCACCACCACCGCGATCGCCAGGATGATCCAGTGCAGGATATAGGCCGGCAGCGAGTTCCGGCCGATATGGCGGAACAGCGCCGCGGACGGCTTGTCGCCGATTCGCCCGGCCAGCAGGATCATGACGCCGATGCCGCCCACGGCCAGCGGGACGCTGGGTATGCGGTACCGCAGATCGGTTTCCAGCAGCAGGACGGTGGCCGGCATGCCGATGGTCAGCGCGGTCATGACGGCGACCACCCTGCGATCGGCCAGCAGTCGGGAGATCAGGTCCTCCCGCTGGACGGCGTAGTCGCCGAGCGCGAAGAACGCGAGCAGGAAGAAGAACCGGTCGAGGTACCAGAAATCCACCAG
This sequence comes from Skermanella sp. TT6, assembly GCF_016653635.2. Taxonomy (NCBI): domain Bacteria; kingdom Pseudomonadati; phylum Pseudomonadota; class Alphaproteobacteria; order Rhodospirillales; family Azospirillaceae; genus Skermanella; species Skermanella cutis. The sequence continues at coordinate 280,260 of NZ_CP067420.1, read as the reverse complement.
CCCGGACGCCGCCAGGGCCACCGCCGCGATGACCAGCCGCGAGACCCGCTGGAACGCCAGCACGATCAGGTAGAACAGGAACAGATTGTGGAGGAACCACATGTGCCCCTGGGGTGCATAGGGGATCATCAGCAGCTCGCTCCAGGAATGGGGCGTGCCGGAGAACGGGGCCGCGATCACCCAGAGCGAGACGTAGACCGTCGACCACAGCAGATAGGGATAGAGGATGTTCCTCGTCTTCCCCGACAGATAGTCAAGGGCGCCCTTGCGCAGCGACGGGCCGAGCAGCATGCCTGACAGGAACACCATCAGCGGCATGCGCAGCGGGTTGAAGATGAGCGACAGGATCGCGATCCAGTCTGGAACGCTGTCGGAACTCAGCGTGGCGTGATAGAGCGCGTGGTCGAAGATGACGAGCACGATCGCCATCCCGCGCAACGTGTCCATCCAGCCGATCCGGGCTTTGCTTCCGGACGGCCTGCCCACGCCATGTTCCGTTGAATCGGAAGTTGGCAGCAACACCATGAAGTGATCTCACGAAAACCGGGATCTGGCGCGTGTCACGGGGACAGCGCAGAGAGACGGCCCCCCGGGCTGGGGTCCGTTTCAGTGAAAGCCGGGTATCGTGTGGATCAGGGCGGTGACGACTTGACGCAGCGCTGGCCCCGGACGGCCATGATGGTGCCGCCGTCGCGGCGCGCCGTCGGAATGAAGCCAAGCAGGACCGCCGCTATCCGGATCAGGACGACGGTGACCTCGACGCCGCCGCGGGCGTTTTGTCGAGCACTCCAGGGTGCGGTAGTTGTCTGAAGGATGGTTGTCCACATGCCGTCCTCGCATTCCGGCATGGTCGCCGCGGATGCTCAGTAATCCTGAACGTCCTGTGCGGCGCCTTGTTGCCGGCGAAGCAGGAGTTTGTTCATCCCGTTCAGAACCGTATACAAGTCGGCGAATTGTGCAAGGAATGCCGAAATGGTCAACCCTCGTTCAACTTTTCCAAGTGCTTCATAGAGCTTACCCACGCTGGTCCGGCCATCGATCCGGGCCAGCAGCGGTCCGGCCAGCCGGGGCATCGGCAGGTTCACCGGCATCCCGCCGAGGTCGGCGCGCAGTCCTGCGCCGGGCTTGAGACCGCGGGCGATGGCGGCGCCGTCGAAATCCCGCAGCACCGGCACCATGTCCAGGTCGCCGGGCGCGGCCACGGCGTCCGCGGCGTCCTCCGGCCGCACAAGGTAGCACACGTGCTTCGCCATGCTGCCTGAAAGCTGCTCGGCCAGGGCGGCCCGCGCCACGGTATCCAGCCCCTCCAGGCGCCGCCGGACGCGGGGATCGGCGATGTAGCGGGCGGGATCGTAGCGCGCCGGCTCGATGAAGGCGGTTATGGCAAGCCCGCAGCCCGAGGCCAGCTCCGCCAGTTCCGGCACCGTGTAGGCCCGGTCGCGGCTGTGCAGCAGCAGGTCGTAGAGGCCGGCGTCGGATTCCTGGTGGTCGCCGATGAAGGGGTTGCGCTTCAGCCAGTTGGTCGGCGGCAGGGTCTTCAGCAGGCGCTTGGCCAGGTCTATCCGCTCCGGGTCGGACAACCCGTCCGCCAGCGTCCGCAAGGCGTCCTGGAGGGGATAGACCCCCGTCCGCCCGAACGTGCCGTAGACCATCAGCCCGATGCCGCCGCCGGGCGCCAGGGCGGACAGCAGCGACCGGAGCCCCGCCGCGGGGTCCTCCAGATGGTGCAGGACGCCGCAGCAGTCGATGTAGTCGAAGCTTCCCAGCCCTTCCAGGTCGAGCAGCGACCCGTTCCGGAAGCGGATGCCGGTCAGCCCCCGCGCCTCGGCCCGCCGTTCCGCGACGGCCCGCGAGGCGTCCGAGAGGTCCAGGTAGGTGATCTCGGCCGCCAGCCCGGCATCGGCCGCCTGCTGGGCCAGCATGATCGTGCCGTCGCCGGTCCCGCCGCCGGCGAACAGCACGCGGAACGGCGCCGTACCGCCCCGGCTCCCGCCGAGGCGGCCGCCGAAGACATAGTGGTTCACCTCGTCCAGATGCCCCGGCGACCCGGTCAGCAGGCGTTTGGCCTCGTCGCGGGGATCGCGCGCGGGATAGGGATAGGCCTCGTACTGGGCGCGCAGGCGGTCGGGCATCGGATTCGCCTCCAAGCGGATCTCCGGGGTCAGCCCCGCCCGGGGATCGAGAGGACCACCTTGCCGGTCGAGCGCCGCTCGATCAGCAGCCGCATCGCCTCCCCGTTCTCCTCGATCGGCAGCCGGTGCGAGATGTGCGGCCGGATCCGGCCCTCCTCGAACCACCGGAACAGGGTGCGGAAGCTCTCGGCGACGGTGGCCGGCGCGTGCTGGCGATAGGCGCCCCAGTGGACGCCCACCGCGGCGCAGTTCTTGACCAGCAGGATGTTGGCCGGGATCTGCGGGATGCGCCCTTCGGCGAACCCGATCACCAGCAGCCGACCGCCCCAGGCGATGCAGCGCAGGCTGGCGTCGAACACGTCCCCTCCGACCGGATCGAAGATCACGTCCGCCCCGGCCCCGCCGGTCAGTTCCTTGACCCTGGCGCGGATGTCCTCGGTGCGATAGTCGATCAGGTGGTCGGCACCGCGGCCGGACGCCACCTCCAGCTTCTCGGCGGATCCGGCGGAGGCGATCACGGTGGCGCCCATGGCCTTGCCGATCTCGACGGCGGTCAGCCCGACGCCCCCGGCGGCGCCGTGGACCACCAGCGTTTCCCCCGGCTTCAGCCCGGCCCGTTCCCACAAGGCCACGTGCGAGGTGCCGTAGGCGATCGGGAAGCCCGCCGCCGTCTCGAAATCCATCGAATCCGGGATGGGGAACACGTCGGCGGCCCGCGCCACCGCCCGCTCGGCATAGCCCCCGTGGTCGAGCAGCGCCATCACCCGGTCGCCCGGCCGGACCGACGTCACGCCGGACCCCACCTCCTCGACGATCCCTGCGATCTCCAGCCCCGGCGAGAACGGGAAATCCGGCTTGACCTGGTACTTGCCGCGGATCATCAGCGTGTCGGCGAAATTGATGCCCGCCGCCCTGACGGCGATCCGGACCTGGCCCGCCCCCGGCGCCCCGGGCTCCGCGACTTCTTCCAAGGCAAGGCTCTCCGGCCCGCCCCATTCCCGGCACACCACGGCACGCATCGGCTCCCCTCCTCGATCCTTCTTCGGCGGCCGGACTATATAGCCCCCGTCCGGCCGGGCCAACCTTAGTCGGGACCCGCCCTTACCCGGGCCAGCCGGCCGCCGGACGGACCTCGCCGACCGCCAGGCCGACGCGGTTGGCGATTTCCGGGTGGGTCACCGCCGCCAGCTCCTGCCAGCGCGCCTCGGTCAGCACCTTGCACTGGCGCAGCAGGGCGGCCATGGCGACGCCGGCGGCACGGGTGGCGCCGTCCTCGATCTTGACCGCGATACCCAGGCCCAGGCCGGGCAGGACGGCGCACATCACGCCCTCGGCCCCGATCTTGACCAGCGCCTCGCCGCCGGTCGCCTCCATCATGCGGGTATCGAAGGTGCCGCGCCCGCCTACCAGGTAGGGGTGCGTCCCCCAGGCGCGGCGGATGCGGGCGACCGCCTCGGCCCTGCGGTCCGGCAGTTCGCGCGGGTCGGCCAGCCGGGCCATCGCGAGCGCCAGCGAGCCCAGCGGGATCGCGATGGTCGGGATGCCGCAGCCGTCGACGCCCCAGGGCGCCGCGGACAGGTCGCGCGCCGTCATCTGCTCCAACACGCCCAGGATGCGCTGCTGCACCGGGTGGTCGAAGCGGATATAGCCCTTGGTCGGCTCGCCCTTGTGCCGGGCGGTCGAGAGCATGCCGGCATGCTTGCCCGAGCAGTTGTTGTGGACGGTGCCGGGCGCCTCGCCCGCGCGGATCAGGGCGTGGGCGGTCTCCTCGTCGTAGGGCAGGTGGGTGCCGCACTCCAGGTCGGCGGGGCCGCAGCCGATCCGCTCCAGCCAGGCGGAGACCAGCCTGGTATGGCGCTCCTCGCCGTTGTGGGAGGCGCAGGCCAGCGCCAGCTCCTCGTCGGAAACGCCGAACGCCTCGGCGGCGCCGCTCTCCACCAGCGGGATCGCCTGGAGCGACTTGATGGCGGACCGGGCATAGACCGGCTTCTCGAAGTCGCCCCAGTGGGCGACCACGTGGCCCTCGGCATCGACCACGGCCGCGATGCCGCGGTGGCGGGACTCGACGATGCCGCCGCGCGTCACCTCGACCAGGACCGGCGTCTCGGCGGCGCCCAGCTCGGCATGCCCTTCCAGGGATCCGGACACGTCCTGTCCATGGGTATGGCCCTGTCCGCAACAGGCGTGGCCGTGGTGATCGCTCATGGGAATTCCATCCGACGGTGCTTCAGAACGCGTGATACTTGCCCCGGCGAAGGCGCCGGTGCAAGGTGCGCTCATGCGTGGATATTTTGCAATCGGGGTAGAGGGCGTCAGCAAGGCCTTCAACGTGGGCAACCTCGTCAGGTCGGCCCATGCCTTCGGCGCCAGTTTCGCCTTCACCATCGACGCCCGGCTGGACAAGCGCCAGCTCCGTGTCTCCGACACCTCCGATGCCGGCGGCCATCTGCCGCTCTACCACTATCCCGACCTGGGATCGCTGGAGCTTCCCCAGGGCTGCGCCCTGGTCGGCGTCGAGCTGCTGGACCGCTCGATCGACCTGCCCAGCTTCCGCCATCCGCTCCGCGCCGCCTACGTGTTCGGCCCCGAACGCGGAAACCTGTCGCCCGGACTGGTCGAGCGCTGCGAGTTCGTGGTCAGGATTCCGACCCGTTTCTGCATCAATGTCGGCGTCGCCGGAGCCCTGGTCATGTACGACCGCATGATCAGCCTGGGCCGCTTCGCCGAACGCCCCGTCCGCGCCGGCGGCCCGACCGAGGCGGTCCCCGAGCACGTCCACGGCAAGCAGATCTACCGGACCCGGAAGGAATAGGGCCGCAGATGGACGCAGATGAACACAGATGGGTTTCGGCCTCGGGCGCGCTCGCGGCCCGCCGACGCCGATCCAGAATTCTTATCTGCGTGCATCTGCGTGCATCTGCGGCCAAAAATGGAAAGCTCGCCCCGCGTCACCGCACCGCATGGACCGGCGCGAGCGCGCGGACGCCGCGGCCAAGCTGCTGATCCTGTCCCAGTTGCGCAGGGCGACCCCGGTCGTCAAGGAGGAGTTGGAGACCATGGCGATCCAGTTCAACATCAAGGAACACCCCTCCCTCAGCGAGATCTTCGCCCAGGGCTTGGCGGAGGGCGAGGCCGCGGGGCGCGAAGAAGGCGAGGCCGAGGGCCGGGCGGAGGCGCTTCTCCGGCTGGTCGAGCGCCGCCGCGTCATCGTGCCGGAGGAGGCCGAGCGTCGCATCCGGGCGGCGACGGTCGCCGATCTCGACCGCTGGCTCGACGCCGTCTTCGACGCATCCGACCTCACCGCCGACAGTCTCGAGGCCATCCTGGCGGCACCGCGCCACTGATCTCCGGCCCGGCGGTCAGAAGCTCACGAACGGGTTCAACAGGCGCATCAGCGGGCCGGTCAGGCGCAAGGGAGCGTCGGTCAGGGCGACGCAGACGCAGTCCTCGCCCTGGTCTGCGACCGGCCGGTGGTCCACGTCCGAGTCGGAACACGCGAGGTCGCCGCGCCGGTAATGCCCGGAGGCGTCGCTGAAGCCTCCGGCCAGCACCAGGGTCATCTCGATGCCTTCGTGGGTATGCTGGGGCACCGCGACGCCGCCCCTGACCCGCATCAGCCGGACCTTGATCCGCCCTCCGCCGGCGGAGCCGACCGGAATGTCGTACAGATCGACGCCGCGGATCAGCCGCTTCCACCGGACCGCATCGAGGTCGCCGCCGACATAGTCGCGCAGCGGCCGGGGCAGCGCCGGCGCCGGATCGGACCCGCTTGACGGACCGACGGTCCCGGCGGGCACCGGTCCGACGTTCCCCTCCCGGTCCAGCCGGGACAACAGGGCCGGCAGCGCGTCCGGTGCCATCGGAACAGGCTCCACATCGTCGAGCAGCGCCCCCCCGACCGCCTCGAACAGGGCCACGGCGTCGCGGCAGCCGGGGCAGAGCGCCAGGTGTGTGGCGATCACGAGGCTGGTCGCCTCGTCCAGCGTCCCGGCCGCGTACCCGACCAGCAGCGCGTCGTCCGGATGATGGGCCGGGATCATCGCCCGTCCTCCAGCTCCCGGCGCAGGCGGCCCATGGCGAGGCGCAGCCGCGACTTGACGGTCCCGAGCGGCAGCCCGCGCGTCTCGGCGATCGCGGCGTGGGGCTGGTCCTCGAAATAGGCCAGCCGCAGCAGGTCCGCCTGCTCGGCCGGCAGCTTCAGGATGGCGGCGCGCAGGCGCGCGGTGTCCTCGACCGATTCGATGGCGCGGTCGGCGCTCGGCGGCACGTCAGGAACCAGGGCGGGATCGCCGGGATCGATCTCGGGCCGGCGCTCCCGCCGGATGGCGTCGATGCGCTTGTTGCGGGCGACGGTGAAGATCCAGGTGGCGGCACCGGAACGGGCCGGATCGAAGGACCCGGCACGGCGCCAGACCAGCAGCATGACCTCCTGCGTAAGCTCGTCGGCCTGGGCCGGGCCGGCGCCGAGCCGTTGCAGGTAGCCCTTCAGCCTGGGCGCTATCCGATGGAACAGCTCGGAAAAGGCTTCCCGGTCCCGGTCGCGCGCGACGGCGACCAGAAGATCGTCGAGCGACCGCTCCTGGGCGGCGGCAAGGGGCGGAATATCCGGCATTCCCCTATTGAAGGTGAATACCCGCCCCAGGACAAGCCCGCAGATGACGGCCGGCGCCCCGCCCATCGGCGTCGCCCTCGATGAAAGTGCGCATCCCATGGCGGGTTGTACGCGGGAGGCCCCGTGTCGGATCACCCGGTTAACGGAAATTTTTCCAACGCCTGCGCACAAGAGTGGTTACCACGGTTAATTTGGGCGCTACGGGCGCTGGAAATCCTCCCTCAACCTGTATAGTGTGGCGCCATGCCGATACCATTTCGCACCTGCACAATGATCAGCCTCATCCCGTCCTTCCGGTCTGCCGGCCTCTTCCCGGCCCTCTGCCTCGCCCTCGCGACGCTCGCCTCCGGAACCTCGGCCATCGCCGCGGAACCGCAGCTGATCGGCTCGTTCAACGACTGGAACGCCTTCTCGTACGACGAGAACGGCCAGAAGGTCTGCTACATGTCGAGCCGGCCGAAGAAGGACGAGGGGAATTACAAGCAGCGCGGCGACATCTATGTGCTGATCACGCACCGTCCGGCGGAAAAGAGCCTGGACGTGGTCAGCGTGACGACCGGCTACACCTACAAGGAAAAGAGCGAGACCACCGTCTCGATCGGCAACCAGAACTTCAAGCTGTTCACCGACGGCGACACGGCCTGGGCACGCGACGAGAGGACCGACCGGGCGCTGGTCGACGCGATCCGCAGCGGCTCCGCCATGATCGTCAAGGGCACGTCGAACCGCGGCACGGCGACCACCGACACCTACAGCCTGTCGGGCACCGCCGCGGCCTACGACGCGATCAGCAAGGCGTGCGACGTCAAGCGCTGATTCGGGGGGCCTGCCGCTCCACGCAGCATTTGACACCGCAGGGGCGAGGCCCCATTTAGCGCCGCATGGGCGTTTCAAGTCATGCAAGCATGTTCGCGCCGCCGGCCTCCAGGGCCGACGGGCGCCGTAATCTGATCGGCCTCGACCGCGTCGAGCTGGCCGCCGAGCTGGGCACGCTCGGCCTGCCGGCCTTCCGCGCGCGCCAGGTCTGGCACTGGCTCTATCATCGCGGCGCCACGTCGTTCGAGGTGATGACGACGCTGGCGAAGCCGGTGCGCGAGCAGCTGGCGGAGCATTTCTTCATCGACCGGCCCGAGGTCACCCGCGACCTGAAGTCGTCGGACGGCACGGCCAAGTGGCTGCTGCGCATGGCCGACGGCCAGCAGTTCGAGACCGTCCACATCCCGGAGGAGGACCGCGGCACCCTGTGCGTGTCGTCCCAGGTCGGCTGCACGCTGACCTGCCGGTTCTGCCACACCGGGACCCAGCGGCTGGTCCGCAACCTGGAACCGTCGGAGATCGTCGGGCAGGTCATGCACGCCCGCGACCGGCTGGGCGAGTGGCCGGCGCCCAAGGACGGGCGCATGCTGTCCAACATCGTGATGATGGGAATGGGCGAGCCGCTCTACAATTACGACAACGTCGCCAAGGCGCTGAAGATCGTCATGGACGGCGAAGGGATCGCGATCTCAAAGCGCAGGATCACGCTCTCGACCTCCGGCGTCGTGCCGATGATGCGCCGCTGCGGCGAGGAGCTGAACGTTAACCTCGCCGTCAGCCTCCATGCCGTCACCGACGAGCTGCGCGACCGCATCGTGCCGCTGAACCGGAAATACCCGATCGCCGAGCTGCTCGACGCCTGCCGCAATTATCCCGGCATCAACAACGCCCGCCGGATCACGTTCGAGTACGTCATGCTGAAGGGTGTCAACGACAGCCTGGCGGACGCGAAGGAGCTGGTGCGGCTGCTCGACGGCATCCCGTCCAAAATCAACCTGATCCCGTTCAATCCCTGGCCGGGCGCCCCGTTCGAGCGCTCGACCGACGCCGCGATCCGCAAGTTCGGCGACTACGTCAACAACGCAGGCTATGCCAGCCCCGTCCGCACCCCGCGCGGCGAGGACATCATGGCGGCCTGCGGGCAGCTGAAGTCGGACAGCGTCAAGCAGCGCGCGTCGGACCGGCTGGCGGAGGAGGCCGCGGCCCGCGCCGCCGTCGCCCTGGCGGTGGCCGAGAAGGAAGCGGCCCTTTCCCTCTAGGGGCTTTTGCCCTAGATCATCGCCGGGCAGGCCACCGCTGGAATCATCGCCGTGCAGTATTTCCTCGATCCGTTCTGGTTCAACCTGGCGCTAAGCCTGGCGGTGCTGTGGCCGCTCTGGCGGATCTTCCGCCGGGCCGGCCTCAACCCCGTCTGGTCGCTGCTGGTCTTCGTGTCGGTCGCGATCCCGCTGCTGGGCCAGCTGCTGGTCCTGCTGGTGCTGTTCCATTCCAAGTGGCCGACCCTGCCTCCCAAGCCGCCGCCCCAGCCGCGCAAGAAACCCCGCCCGGTCCAGCGGGCGAAGGCATGAAGCGCATGAAGGAGATACCGGCATGGGCAATCTGAGCGAGACGGTGACCTTCTTCCGCGACGTCGATCCCAACGTGTCGCTGATCATCATCGGCATCATGCTGACCTGGACCCTGGCCGCCGGTTCGTTCCTGCTGGCCCGGCTCGGCATCAAGCCCTTGTGGGTCCTGCTGCTGGTGGTGCCCGGCCTCAACGTGCTGGCGATCTGGCTGTTCGCCTATGTCCGCTGGCCCCGGTACGAGGAAGCGAAGCGCAAGGGGCTTCAGCCCGGCGGATCGCCCTGATCGGTCCCGCGATAGCTGGTCCATGACCCGTGCGGGGTCCGGGTGCTCCGGGCGGCGTCGCCCCGGCGCTCGGCCCGGTCGTCCACCGCGTCGTCATAGCCGCGCCGGTTGCTGTAGAAGACCAGGAACATCAGCCCGCCACCCAGGGCCAGGGTGCCCACCCCGCCCAGCAGCAGGGCCAGCAGCCCGTGGCCGCTGATCGCCACGTCGGCGCCGTCCAGGTTCCAGCCCGCGAAGCCGAACACGAGAGCCGCCGCGAGCAGTGCTACCAGAACGGCGATGACGAGGAAGGTCTTCATGCCGGGTTCAACCGGTCGGAAGGCTGGATTGTTCCGGGCGGCCCGCTGCGGATCCCGAAGCCCTGCGGGCGGTCTTGCGGGCCGCCGCGCTTGGCCCTAATGTCGCGCCGGCTTTCTACCCTCGGACTGTACGGGCACCCTCATGAGCGGCGACATCAAGAAAATCGTGCTGGCCTATTCCGGCGGCCTCGATACCTCCGTCATCCTGCGCTGGCTGCAGGAGACATACCGCTGCGAGGTGGTGACCTTCACCGCCGACATAGGCCAGGGCGAGGAGCTGGAGCCCGCCCGCAAGAAGGCCGAGATGATGGGCGTGCAGCAGATCTACATCGACGATCTGCGCGAGGAGTTCGTGCGCGACTTCGTCTTCCCGATGTTCCGCGCCAACACCCTGTACGAGGGGACCTACCTGCTCGGCACCTCGATCGCCCGGCCGCTGATCGCCAAGCGCCAGATCGAGATCGCCAACGAGGTCGGCGCCGATGCCGTCGCCCACGGCGCCACCGGCAAGGGCAACGACCAGGTCCGGTTCGAGCTGGGCTACTACGCCCTCAAGCCCGACATCAAGGTGATCGCCCCCTGGCGCCAGTGGGACCTGAACAGCCGCACCAAGCTGCTGGACTATGCCGAGCAGCACCAGATCCCGATCGCCAAGGACAAGCGCGGCGAGGCGCCCTACTCCACCGACGCCAACCTGCTGCACATCTCCTACGAGGGCAAGGCGCTGGAGGATCCCTGGGTCGAGCCGGACGAGGACATGTTCACCCGCTCGGTCGCCCCGGAGAAGGCCCCGGACACCCCGACCTACGTGGAGATCGAGTTCCGGCACGGCGACGCCGTCGCGGTGGACGGCACCGCCATGACCCCGGCGCAGGTGCTGACCCGGCTGAACGAGCTGGGCGGCCAGAACGGCATCGGCCGCCTGGACCTGGTGGAGAACCGCTTCGTCGGCATGAAGAGCCGCGGCGTCTACGAGACTCCCGGTGGCACCATCCTGCTGGCCGCCCACCGCGGCATCGAGAGCATCACCCTCGACCGGGGCGCCATGCACCTCAAGGACGACATGATGCCCCGCTACGCGGAGCTGATCTACAACGGCTTCTGGTTCAGCCCGGAGCGCCTGGCGATCCAGGCCCTGATCGACAAGACGCAGGAGCAGGTCAACGGCACGGTCCGGCTCAAGCTGTTCAAGGGCCAGGCCAGCGTGGTCGGCCGCAAGTCCCCCAACTCGCTCTACCGCCTGGACTACGTCACCTTCGAGGCCGATTCGGTCTACAATCAGAAGGATGCGGAAGGCTTCATCAAGCTGAACGCGCTGCGGCTCCGCCTGGGCGCCATGGCGAAGGGGAGCTGAAGCGCCGTTCCGGGACGCCGGCGCCGATCCCTCCGGGATGATCGGCGCCGGCCCATGATCCGCGCGACCCACGGGCTTCTACCCGCATCACCTCTGCCCTGCATCGACTCGTAGGTTGCGCCCATGGCGCAACTCAGTGCGCCGAGTGGAACGGCAGCCCGCCCTCAGACCGGCGGCAGGGGCGACACGCCGAACAGCCAGGCGTGGCCGTGCAGCAGCCCGGCATAGAGCGCCAGCGTCACGATCAGCCGGATCCAGCCGATCTCCCGGACGGTTGCGGCCAGGTTCTGGCGCCCCTGGACGATGGCGGCGAAGGGGACGTTGGAGCTCAGCTCGGTCCAGCGCTCCCACGCCAGCCCCTTGCGCACCGCGTTCTTCGAATCGATCAGGACCGAGCCCAGCAGCGCCAGCACCGCCAGGGTCCCGAAGAACAGCAGGGAGGCCCAGTCGCCGTTCGGGATCATGTGCGACACCGCCCACAGCCCGATCGCCCACATCACCGGGTTGCGGGTGATGCGCAGCACGCCGCGCGGCCCCAGTTCCTTCTCCAGCAAGGCGCCCTGCCCGACAGCGGTCGGGTTCGGCGTACTGACCCCGCCGACCAGCAGCAGGAAGGCCAGCGGCATCAGGACCAGCGGAAAGATCCACATCCAGGCCGACGGAAACCAGACCGGCTCGTAGGGGGCGGCGGCATAGGCCCGGACCAGCCAGACCATGGCGCCCAGCGCCACGATCGAGTAGACGCCGGTATAGGCCCGCTCGCCGATCCGCCGGACCAGGGCCGTGCGCAGACCGGTGCTGGACACGCCGAAATGGCTCGCCAGCAGGAAGGCGGCGGCCAGGGCCAGCCAGCCGAAATTGCCGGTCATGGATGAACTCTCATGGCTGAACCCTCATGAAGCGACTCCGGATCCGGTGATGACGACCTGCACGTCGGTCGGCCCCGCGGAATAAGGCGCCGAGGTCACCAGCACGGCGCAGCCGGTCGCGGCATAGGCCGCGGCGTTCGCCTCGGTGATGCCGCCCGCCGCAGCGACCAGCGGGACCGGGTCCAGCCCGGCCACCCGGCGGACCGCCTCGGCGACCGCGTCGGGGGCCAGCTTCTCCAGCTGCAGCACGTCGGCCCCGGCCTCCGCCGCCGCGACGGCATCCGCGACCGAGGCGACCTCGACCACCAGCTTGCGTTCCGGATGGCGGCGCTTCAGCCCGTGGAAGTCCGGCGCGCCGTCCAGGAAGACCCTGTGCTCGGGGAACACCAGCAGCGTCTCCGACAGGCCCAGCCGGTGCATCTGCGCGCCGCCGGCCAGCACCGCCTTGACGCTGATCTCCTTCGTGCCGGGGAAGTTCTTGCGGGTGCAGGCGACCGCCACCCCGGGGGCCACCGCCTGAGCCGCCTCGACGATCCGCCGCGTCCGGGTGGCGATGCCGGATGCGTATTCCACCAGCGTCTGGGCCACCTTCCAGGCCAGGTGGATGCCGCCGGCCGGCCCCTCCCCCTCCAGGAAGACGGTGCCGGCCGCGATCCGCTCGCCGCTGCCGTGGCGCAGCGCGGCCCGGACGCCGGCCCGCTCCAGCAGGCGGGCGGCCTCCTCGGCGCAGCACAGCACCATGTCGGAGCGGGCGGCGAAGCTGATCCGGCCGGGGCGCGATCCGATGCCCAGGGCGTGGGTGGTCAGGTCGCCGGCCGGCGCATCCTGGGCCAGCAGCGCGTCCAGCGCGCCGTCGCCGATCGGCAGCATCATGACGTCCCGCATCCTCCCGTAACCGCGCTGGGCCGAAACCGCATTCGGCCGAAACCGCGTTAGATCGAATCGGGCGGGATGGTAACTTCGGCGCCCCGACAATGCACCTGCCCGTCTGGCCGCAGGCGGCGAATCGAGCGACCTGATCCATTTTTGCACTTCCCTCGGGGTTGACCGGAACGGGATAGACGCCAAGTCTGTTATCAGCGGCATTGCATAGCAGCGTGATGCCAATCCCATCAAATCGCCCTCAGGATCCCCAGTAATTTCCCGGGGCGATGAAGATCTTGTACTTACGTTGGAGGAAAGACATGCCGAAGTCCATTGAAGGTCGCACGGTCGCTATTCTGGCCACCCATGGCTTCGAGCAGGCTGAACTGACCGAGCCGCAAAAGGCATTGAAGGAAGCGGGCGCCACCGTCCACGTGGTCTCGCCGGAACAGGGCACGATCCGCGGCTACCGCCACCTGGACAAGGGGGACGAGGTCGGCGTCGACCGGGTCCTCGACGACGCGCGGCCCGACGACTACGACGCGCTCGTGATCCCCGGCGGCCTGTTCAATCCCGACGAGCTGCGCACCAACGAGGCGGCGCTCCGGTTCGTCCGCGCCTTCTTCACCGCCGGAAAGCCGGTCGGCGCCATCTGCCACGGCCCGCAGGTCCTGATCAGCGCCGATCTGGTCCGGGACCGCACCCTGACCGCCGTCGCCCCGATCCGCAAGGACCTGGCCAATGCCGGGGCCAACGTCCTGGACGAGGAGGTGGTGACCGACAAGGGTCTCGTGACCAGCCGCACGCCGAAGGACCTACCGGCCTTCTGCGCCAAGCTGATCGAGGAGATCGCCGAGGGCCGCCACCGCGGACAGGCCAAGGCCGCCGCCGAGTAAGCCGGCGGCGCCTACCGGAAGAAATGGATCAGCAGCCCGGCAGCGGCGCACGCGCCGATCACCGGCAGCACCCCGGCCTTGAAGCGGAACACCGCGACCACGGCGGCGGCGCTCAGCAGCGCCGCCGCCGGGTCGATGGAGGCCGGGACCGGCCAATCGATGCTCATCCCGGCCACCCGGGTCTCGCGCACCTCCCGGAACAGGACGTGCAAGGCGAACCATATCGCCAGGTTCAGGATCACCCCGACCACCGCCGCGGTGATGGCGGCCAGCGCGGCGCCCAGGGCCCGGTTGCCGCGCAGCTTCTCCACGAAGGGCGCCCCCAGGAAGATCCACAGGAAACAGGGCACGAAGGTGACCCAGGTGGCCAGCAGCCCGGCCAGCACGCCGGCCAGCAAAGGCGGCAGGCTGCCGGGATCGCGGAACGCGGCCATGAATCCCACGAACTGGAGCACCATGATCAGCGGTCCCGGCGTCGTCTCGGCCATGCCCAGCCCGTCCAGCATCTCGCCCGGTCGAAGCCAGCCATAGGTCTCCACCGCCTGCTGGGCGACATAGGCCAGCACGGCGTAGGCGCCGCCGAAGGTGACCACCGCCATCTTGGAGAAGAACAGCGCGATCCGGGTGAAGGTGTCGTCCCAGCCCAGCCACAGCGCCAGCGCCAGGATCGGGCCGAGCCACAGCGCCAGGCAGATGGCGGCGACCTTCAGCGACCATCCCAGGGTCGGCCGGGCATGGGCGGGGATCTCCTCGCCCAACAACGATTCGGCATCGTCCACGGCGCGTCCCCCGACCGAGCCGTGGCCGCCACCCCCGGCGAAGGCGCTCCACCCGAAATGCCCGCCTGCCAGGCCGATCAGCGCCGCCCCCAGCACGATCAGCGGGAACGGCACGTCGAACAGGAAGATCGCGGCGAAGGCCGCCGCCGCGATGCCCAGCGCCGCCCCGTTCCTCAGCGCCTTGCCGCCCAGCCGGACGACCGCCTGGAGCACGATCGCCAGCACCGCCGCCTTCAGGCCGAAGAACAGCGCGGCGACCAGCGGCACCGACCCGAACGCGGCATAGACCAGGCTCAGCGCCATGATCGCGACGACGCCGGGCAGCACGAACAGGATTCCGGCGATCAGTCCCCCCGCCGCCCTGTGCATCAGCCAGCCGATATAGACGGTCAGCTGCTGGGCCTCGGGTCCTGGCAGCAGCATGCAATAGTTGAGCGCGTGCAGGAACCGGGTCTCGCCGATCCAGCGCAGTTCCTCGACCAGGATCCTGTGCATCAAGGCGATCTGCCCGGCCGGCCCGCCGAAGCTCAGCAGGCCGATCCGCATCCAGACGCGGAACGCCGTCCCCAGGCTGACGCCGTGGCCCGGACTCGACGAACCCGGCCTCGAAGAGCCGGGCCGCGGCGGACCGGAGCGGTCCGCGGGGATGTCTGTCATGTCGGGAAATCCTTGCCCCGGTTGTCGCCCGACAGGACCCTAGGCCGGAGTCCCGTCCGGGAGCAACAGCCCCGCGGCGGGGCACCGCCCAATTCAGCCGCCCCGCTCCATCTCGTCCTGCCGCATCGGCATCGAATCAATGGCGGCGAACAGCTCCTCGGCCAGGATCGGCTCGCTCCGGCGCAGCTTCTCGGTCCCGTCCTTGCCGATCAGGATCGCGGCGAACCCTTCGGCCGGCGCGCCGTATCGCTCGCGGAAGCCCGCCGCTTCCGGATCGCTCGCCGGCATCGCCCGCACGATCAGGTCCCGGTCGGCGAAATCGTCCTTGTTGTCGGCGGCGCTGGTCAGCTGGTGCTGGACCTGGGGATCCTCGGGCGACGGGCCGAAGACCAGCAGGACGCGGTTCTTCCCGCGATAGACGTCCAGGGAAACCATCGGGAAACTCCTCGGGCAATCGATATGTCGAACCTCGTCAACACTCCGCCCCACGGTCCCGTGCCGCGACTTTCCGCCGATTGCGGCGATCGCATTTGAGGCATATGATCGGCATCACGGCAGCGCATCCGCGCCCGCCGCGTCTTCCGGGGGAGCAGACAGTCCATGAAAGCCTTCGTTCTCGGCGTCTTCACCGCCGTCGTCCTGGCCGTCGGGGCGGCCGTCGTCCTTCAGAACTATGTCCAGCAGCCGGCGTTCCAGGCCTTCAGCACCTCTTCGGTCCGCGTCTGACCGGGAGGTCGGCCCCCTTCTACGCCCCCTTGTCCAGTGCGAGAATCCAACAGGGAATCGGGTCAGCCCGCGGCCAGCATCGCCTGGCCCGCGGGTTTGCGAAGGGCCTGGGCGGCGTTGAGCACCGCCTTCTGAAGCTTCTCGAACGCCCGAGCCTCGATCTGCCGGATCCGCTCGCGCGACACGGCGTAGCGCTCGCCCAGCACCTCCAGGGTGGCCGGCTCGTCCGCCAGCCGGCGCTCCATCAGGATCTGCCGCTCGCGGTCGTTCAGCTTCTCCAGGGCCTGGTCCAGCAGGCGTCGCCGCAGGGCCAGCTCGTCGGCCTCCGCGACCACCGCCTCCTGGGTCGGCCGCTCGTCCGACAGCAGGTCCAGCCAGTCGGTATCGCCTTCCGCCCCCACTGCCGCGTTCAGCGAGCTGTCGCCCATGGACAGCCGGCGGTTCATCTCGACCACTTCCGATTCGGGCACGTCCAGCTCGGTCGCGATGGTTGTCACCGTGGCCGGCGACAGGTCGCCCTGCTCCAGCTCCTCCATCCGGCCCTTCAGGCGGCGCAGGTTGAAGAAAAGCTTCTTCTGGGCGGCGGTGGTGCCCATCTTGACCATGGACCAATTGTGCAGGATGTATTCCTGGATCGCCGCGCGGATCCACCAGATCGCATAGGTGGCGAACCGGAAACCGCGGTCCGGGTCGAACTTCTGGGCCGCCTGCATCAGGCCCACGTTGCCCTCGGCGATCAGCTCGGACGCGGGCAGGCCGTACCCCGCGAAGCCGCGCGCGATCTTGATCACCAGCCGCAGATGGCTGCCCGTCAGCAGGCGCAGGGCCTCCTCGTCGCCGCGCTCGCGCCAGGCGATCGCCAGGTCCCGCTCCTGCCCGGGATTCAGCATGGGAAAGCGTTTCGCTTCGTCCAGGTAACGGCCCATGCCGCCGCCGGCCTGCGCGATGTTCAGCAATGTCATTCGTCGAGCCTCCTCTTCGTCGACATGTCCCACCCTGACGTAACCCGCCCGACACGACAAAATCGCCCAGTTCCGGCGGTGATTCTGAAAATCACCCCGTGCTGGGTCGATGCGCGTCGAACCGGTATAGGTCGGGATTTCCGGGAAGTCCGCCGATCCAGTACGGCTCCTTCCGAGCCTCGACGAACAGACTAGAGATAAGATTTCCTGACCGGATTTCAAGTGCTTACGACCGGTGACGCGGACCGGTATCGCATATTGACTAGGAACCATCGACCCCGTTGATAACAGATCTATAACACGGATGACAGCGATTCGGCCCAATTCATGGCTGCTTTGAAAAATCGGAGCCTTCGTCAGTAAATTCACGCCGCCCCCGCCCCAAACGAAAAATCCTACCGGCTCCGCGGCCTTTTGCCGGCTGCCGCCTCCGGCCAGTCCTGACGGAATCTCCTTGAGGCTTTTGAAAGCATTGCGCGATCTGATAACTTGCCCTGCCGACATCATGGGTCGGCTGGCAGGCGGTTCGGTGATCCTTTGTTTCGGAGGCAGGGAAATGATCGTATCAAGTCCATCGTTCGGCGCGGTGGATCTGACGAACTGCGATCGTGAGCCGATCGAGATCCCGGGATCGATCCAGCCCCACGGCGTGCTGGTCGTCCTGCACCCCGAAACCCTGTGCATCCTCCAGGCCGCCGGCCCGACCGAAACCCTTCTCGGCAGCACCCCCGGAGAGCTTGCCGGCATCCCGTTCGGCTCGCTGGTGAACGCCGACGCGATCGGCGTGATCCGCGACGTCGTGGCGCGGGCGAACCTCATTCCCCGGTCGAAGAACCTGTTCAGCTTAGAACTGGCCGCCGCCGACCGCCGTTTCGACGCCTCCGTCCATGCCGGGGAAGCCGGTCTGGTCGTCGAGCTGGAGCCGGTGGACGGATCGTCCCCTCTGCCCCCCGGCGGCCCGCTCGGGCTGGTCCAGGCGATGCTGGGCGCGGTCCAGGGCGCCGCCACGCTCCGCGACTTCTGCCGGGGCGCCGCGGAAGAGGTGCGGCGGGCGACCGGATTCGCCCGCGTCATGATCTACCGCTTCAACCAGGACGGCATCGGGCACGTCTTCGCCGAAAGCCGGCGCGACGACATCGGCTCCTACCTCGACCTGCACTATCCCGCCTCGGACATTCCCGCCCAGGCGCGCGACCTCTACCGCCGGAACTGGCTTCGCCTGATCCCCGACGCGCGCTACCGGCCGGCTCCCCTGGTGCCGCCCGTCAGTCCCCTGACCGGCCGGCCGGTCAACCTGGCGCACTGCGCGCTCCGCAGCGTCTCGCCCCTGCACCTGGAATATCTCGCCAACATGAACGTGCGGGCGTCCATGTCGCTGTCGATCCTGCGCGGCGACCGGCTGTGGGGACTGGTCGCCTGCCACCATGACGAGCCCCGTTACCTGCCCCACGGCACCCGGGCCGCCTGCGAGCTGTTCGCGCAGATGTTCTCCTTCCAGCTCGACGCCAGGCTCAAGGCCGAGATGCTGGAGGAAGCCATGCGCTTGCACGGCGTCCACGACCGGCTGGTCGGCGTGATCTCGCGCGACGACGACCTGGCCGGCGGCCTGATGTGCCACAAGCCGAACCTGCAGGACTACGTGCCGTGCTCCGGCGTGGCGCTGTGGCTCGACGGCCGTTTCTCCTCGATCGGCACCACCCCGGACCAGGCGACCGTCAAGGACCTGGTGGACTGGCTGGACCGCTCCAGCCCGGACGGCGTGTGGGAGACCGACCGGCTTTCCCAGGTCTGGCCCGGCGGCGATGGCATCCGGGAGATCGCCGCCGGCGTCCTGGCGCTCTCGGTCTCGCGCAGCCCGCGTGATTACATCCTGTGGTTCCGGCCGGAGGTCGTCAGGACGGTCACCTGGGCCGGCAACCCGAACAAGCCGGTGGAGGCGACGTCCGCCGGCGACCGGCTCTCGCCGCGCCGCTCCTTCGAGGCCTGGAGGGAAGAGGTCCGCGGCCGCTCCCACCCCTGGAGCGAGGCGGAGATCGCCGCGGCCCGGACGCTCCGCACCACCCTGCTCGAAGTCGTGCTCCGGCGGGTCGACCAGATCGCGAAGGAACGCGAGACGGCCCGGCGCAGCCAGGAACTCCTGCTCGCGGAGCTGGACCACCGGGTCAAGAACACGCTCGCCAACATCCAGGCGCTTGTCCAGTACTCCGCCTCCGGGCACCGGGGCAGCTCCACCGCGCTGGAGGACTTCACCGCCTCGTTCGGCCAGCGTCTCCGCGCGATGGCCTACGCCCACAGCCTGCTGACCCGCAGCCGCTGGGAGGGCGCCGACCTGCGCAGCCTGCTGGAGGAGGAGATGCGCGCCCACCAGGATCCCCGGGCCGCCGGCCGGCTGCGTCTCGACGGCCCGGCGATCCTGCTGCGTCCCAAGGCGGCGCTGGCGCTCAGCATGGCCGTCCACGAACTGGTCACCAACGCCGCCAAGTACGGTTCGCTCTCTACCCCCTCCGGCACCGTCACGGTGCGCTGGGCGCTGGACGGCCCCGCCGAGGCCCGGGTCTTCACGCTCGACTGGACCGAGCGCGGCGGCCCCGCCGTGACGCCCCCGGACCGCAGCGGCTTCGGCCGCATCGTCATCGAGAGGAGCCTGGCCTACGAGGTGGACGGGACCAGCCGGCTCGATTTCGAGCCCGAGGGCGTGCGCTGCCGCATCGGCATCCCGGAGGAGCACGTGATCGACGTCACCCCGCCCCCCGCGCCGCCGGAAGCCGGACCGTGCGATCCCGCTCCGGCCGCGTCCCGGCGGCCCCGCCGGGTCCTGCTGGTCGAGGACTCGGCGCTGGTCGCGATGCAGGTCGAGCACATGCTCCTGGCCGCCGGATGCGAGGTGGTCGGTCCGGCCGCCCGCGTCGCCGCGGCGCTCAAGCTGGCCCGCGAAGAACCGATCGACGCCGCGGTCGTCGACATCGATCTCCACGGGACCCCCTCCTGGGACGTCGCCGACGTCCTGGCCGGCCGCGGCATCCCCTTCCTGCTCGCCACCGGCTTCAGCTCCGACGATGCCCTGCCCGAGCGCTTCCGCCATGTCCGCCGCCTGTTCAAGCCCTACTCCTCCGGAGACTTCGCGGAAGCGCTCGATACCCTGATCGGGAGGGCGGCCTACCCGGCGTAGGCGGCGTCGAAGAAGGCCTCCTCCAGCACCATCATCCGCCGGAAACTGTCGCGCATGGCGGCCCCGGTCGCCTCGTCCGCCGCCGCCCCGACCCGGTCGGTCTCCTCGCGCAGCCAGGTGACGAAGGCCTCGAACTCCGGGATCGCGTGCAGCTCGATCCACTCCGCCAGCCAGAACCGCTGCGGCCGCCGGGCCGGGCAGGCCTGTGCCCAGGTCAGGTAGCTCCACTCCGCCGCGACCAGCACGGCGAGCATGTGGGGATAGCTGCCGCTGCGCCCGGCCCCCTCCAGCACGGCGATGAAGTCCCGCGTCACCGGTCCCAGTTCGGGCGTCTTCCACGTCCCTTCGGGAATTCCCAGCGCCTCGAACGACCGGAGGAAGAAATCGTTCTCGTCGGCGGTGACCGCCGCCGCGAAACCGGCGAACCGCCGCTTGGACGGCATCGCCGGCGCCGCCGCGATGGCGCTTCCCAGAAGCGAGACGAAGCTGTTCACGAAGGCGTAGTCCTGCACCAGGTAACGCCCCGCCACGGCATCGTCCAGGCTATCCTCCCCCAGTTCCCGGGCGAACCGGTGCGTCGTCATCCGCGTCCAGTGCGGCTCCGCCTCGCTCCTCAGCCAGTCGGTGAAACGCGCTTCCGGATCGTTCTTCCTGTACTCGTCGAAACTCATGCTCCCGGGCCTTCCCTTGTCTTCCGTTTCCTCGCCGCCGAGGATAGCCCGCCGGCCCCCGTCATGACACCCCGACGACGGGGGCGTAGCATTACTGTCGAGTCACATCGCTCGTTGAACCGCTCCGGCCCTCGCAGCCGGCCGTTCCATTCGCCGCACGGTGTTGCGCCATGGGCGCAACTTACGGCTGGATGCAGGGCGGAGGCGATGCGGCCCGACGATCGTCGGTTGCGCCCATGGCGCAACGCATCGGACCGGTTGTCTCGGGAGGATCAACCTGATCGGGTACTCGCGATAGGACGGGGGAAGCCTTGCGGCTCGAAGGCTCAGGGACCGATGTGCAGGGCTGACGCGAGCCGGGCGCGCAGGCGCGGCGCGGTCCAGTCCAGGAAGGCGCGGACCTTCAGCGGCAGCAGGCCCTGCTCCGGATAGACCAGGCTGACCGGCACCGGCGCGGGGCCGAAAGGCTCCAGCACGGGCACCAGGGCGCCGCTCCTCACCTCGTCGGCGACCTGGTACGACAGCAGCCGGGTGATCCCCAAACCGGCGACCGCCGCATCGACCGCGGCCTCCGCCGTGTTGACCGCCAGGCGCACGCGCGGCACCGCGACGCCGCGGGAGTGGCGCCAGTCCGGGTCGGCGGGCGTGCCGCGGAACTCGATGCCGTCATGGCCGGCCAGATCCTCGGGCGTTCGCGGCGTACCCCGGCGCGCCAGATAGTCCGGGCTGGCGCACAGGAGACGGCGGATCGAACCGACGCGCGTGGCGACCAGCGTGCTGTCGTCCAGCACGCCGATGCGCAGCGCAAGATCGACATGCTCCTCGTGCAGCGTCACCGACCGGTCGATCAGCAGCAGCCGCAGGTCGATCTCGGCATGGGCCGCCAGGAACTCCAGCGCGATCGGCAGCAGGTGGCGGCGGCCGAACACGATCGGCGCGGTCACGTTCAGCTCGCCGCGCGGCTCCCGGTACTCCCCCGATGCGGTCCGCTCCGCCTCCTCCACCTGCTCCAGGATGCGCTTCGACGCGGCGACATAGGCGCGCCCGGCATCGGTCAGGCCGATGCGCCGGCTGGTCCGCACCAGCAGACGGGTGTGGAGGTGGCGTTCCAGGTCGGCGACCTTGCGGCTGACCGTGGCCAGCGGCTGGCCGAGCCGACGCGCCCCGGCGGACAGGCTGCCCGCCTCGACCACCGCCAGCAAAACGCTCATCGCCTCGAACCGGTCCAACCCAGCCTCCCATGAAACGGGAGGGAAACTCCCGAAACCGCAGGATACTGCACTCCCACGGAAGGCATTAGGTTTTCTTCAGCCGATGGCATCGGGCGATCGGCAAGGACCGCCCCTCACGAAGGAGAACCGACATGCTTCGCAGAACGCACCCGCTGCTCGCCCCGACCGCTGAAACCGGATCCGCCGAAACCGGATCGGCCCCCTCGGAGTCCGGATCGACGCAGGTCCGCTACCGCACCGTCGCCGTGGACGGCCTCGACATCTTCTACCGGGAGGCAGGTCCCAGCGGCGCGCCGGCCATCCTCCTCCTGCACGGCTTTCCGACCTCCTCGCAGATGTTCCGCGACCTGATCCCGCGCCTCGCGGACCGCTACCGCGTGGTCGCGCCGGACTATCCCGGCTTCGGCCACAGCGCCGCCCCGGACCGCGACGCGTTCGCCTACACCTTCGACGCCTATGCCGCACTGGTCGACAAGTTCACGCGGCAGGTCGGCCTCGACCGTTTCGCGATCTACGTCATGGATTACGGCGCTCCGGTCGGCTTCCGGCTGGCGACCGCCAACCCCGACCGGGTGACGGCGCTGGTGATCCAGAACGGCAACGCCTACGAGGATGGCATCGCCGGCTTCTGGGACCCGATCAAGGCCTACTGGCGCACCGGTGCCGCGCCCGAGCGCGAGGCGATCCGCTCGTTCACGTCGCTCCAGGCGACGCAATGGCAGTACACGCACGGCGTCAAGGACACGAGCCTGATCAGCCCCGACGCCTGGACCCTCGACCAGGCGCTGCTCGACCGGCCGGGCAACCAGGAGATCCAGCTCGACCTGTTCTACGACTATCGCAACAACCTTCCGCTCTATCCGCGGTGGCAGGCCTATTTCCGGGACCGCAAGCCGCCGGCCCTGGTGGTCTGGGGCGCCAACGACGAGATCTTCGTGGCGCCAGGCGCGGAAGCCTACCGGCGCGACCTGCCCCATGCGGAGATCCACATGATCGACACCGGGCACTTCGCGCTCGAAACCCACGGGCCGCAGGTCGCCGCGCTGATCCGCGACTTCCTCGACCGCTCCGTCGGCTCCAGCCGGGCGTAGGGGCGCGATCATGATCAACCGTTTCCTGCAGATCGCCTCGACCCCGTCGGTCCGGTCCGCGCGGGAGAAGCAGGGCAGCGCCGCGGGCTACGCCCGGTTCGACGGTACCCTCGATCCGGACGGGCCGGTCGCCCACGACCGCCTCGGCGCGGCGGAGGTGGAATTCATCGCCCGGCGCGACGGCTTCTACATCGCCTCGGTGTCGGAAACCGGATGGCCCTATGTCCAGTTCCGGGGCGGTCCCCCGGGCTTCCTCTGGGTCCTCGACGACCGGACCCTGGGCTTCGCCGACTTGCGCGGCAACCGGCAATACATCACGGTCGGCAATGTCGGGCAGAACGACCGGGTGGCGCTGTTCCTGATGGACTACGCCCACCGGCGCCGGCTGAAGCTGTTCGGCCGGATCGCCCTGGTGGAGGCCGGGGACGACCCCGGCCTCGGCGCCCGGCTGGCGGTGCCGGGCTACGCCGCCGGGGTCGAGCGGGCGGCCCTGGTCACCGTCGAGGGGTTCGACTGGAACTGCCCCCAGCACATCACCCCCCGCTTCACCGAGGCCGAACTGGCCGACGTGCTCGCCCCGCTGACCCAGCGTCTCGAAGAGCTGCGGGCCGAGAACGACCGCCTCAAGTCCGCCCTGGCGGAGCGGGCCCGACCTCCCGGTGAGGCTGTAGCCCCTCGTTGAGGAAGCGTTGGTGTCCGTTCACACCCATAAGATTGCATTCCTCAGAATTGGGTGATAATATACCTACGCCATCTGCCCGGAGAGTTCCCGCCCTGTCCGCCTGCGCCAGCACTATCAAGTCCACGGGTGTTAGGCACGGTTTTGGCCTGCTGGTCACAAGCCCGAACTCAAGGCAGAACTATCCCCCGGTTCGTCATGCCTGGACTTGATCCACGGCTGTCCGGCACGGTACTTGCTAATCAACCATTGAGAACATTTCTAGTGACCGTTTTCTCCTTCAGTTCGTTATCCGCGGGCTTGACCCGCGGATCTCAAGGCACGGAGGCTCCGATGCTTCCCGTGAACGATGGCCGGATCAAGTCCGGCCATGACGAAAATGGAGTAATCTTACCTCAAACTAAACCTTTCGTAGCGTAAGCAATCGCTGTGCCGGACAGCCGTGGATCAAGTCCGGCCATGACGACAAGACGGTCATTCCCCTGCCGGGGATGCGCCTCTCGGTTGATCCAGCGGATACCGCGCCTGGGGCCGCAGTCATGACGAATCATGACATCCAGCCATTCCGGCTAATCCTCGTGCCGGTTGCTGCGCAGACGCTTCACGGCGGACCGCTGGCCCTTGGCCTCCAGGCGCCGCTGCTTGGACCCGAAGGTCGGTTTCGTGGGGCGCCTGGGCGTAGGCGGGATCGACGCCTCGCGGATCAGTTCGGTCAGGCGCTCCAGCGCCGCGTCGCGGTTGCGCCGCTGGCTCCGGTACTGGTCGGCGACCAGGATCAGGACGCCGTCCTGGGTCAGGCGGTTCCCGGCCAGCCGCTCCAGCCGCAGGCGCACGTCGTCGGACAGGTTGGGCGACCGGCGCACGTCGAAACGCAACTGTACGGCGGTCTCCGTCTTGTTGACATGCTGGCCGCCGGGACCCGAGGCCCGGACGAAGCTCTCCTCGATCTCGTCGTCGTCGAGGGATATGCGGTGCGTGATCCGGATCATGGGCCGAATATCGCCTTTCCCCCGGTCCCGCGCAACGGCTCCCCGAACCGGAACGCCATCCGTGCCCATCCGCGATCCCGGAACCCCGCCGCGCCGGCCGTCAGCCGGAACCCGCGCCCTCGGAAGCGGCGCCCGTACCATGACGAATGCTGACATTCGCCCCCGCCCGCGGCGCACCGGACGCCCGCGCGATGTGCATCAGCCAGAGCAGCAGCAGGAGCCCCGGCAGTGCCGCCGAGGTGGAGAGGACGTAATAGGCCACCCAGTCCATCCGGTCGGCCAGCCAGCCGCTCGACGCCGCCAGCAGGTCGCGCCCCAGGGCGGAGAAGGACGACAGCAGCGCGTACTGCGTGGCCGTATAGGCGACGTTGCACAGGCTCGACAGGTAGGCCACGAAGGCCGCGGTCCCCATGCCGCCGGTCACGTTCTCGACCGCGATCACCACGGTCAGCATGCCGATGTCGTGGCCGCTGCGGGCCAGCAGGACGAACATCAGGTTCGACACCATCTGGAGCAGCCCGCACACCAGCAGGCTGCGCATCACCCCGAACCGGCTGACCACCACGCCGCCCAGCAGCCCGCCGACGATCGAGGCGCCCAGGCCGAACGCCTTGGTGACGTTGGCGATCTCGATCTTGCTGAAGCCCAGTTCCAGGTAGAAGGGCGTCGCCATGGCCCCGGCATAGACGTCGCCCAGCTTGTAGATCGCGATGAACAGCAGGATCGCGGCCCAGGCCCGGCGTGTCATGAAATCGGCGAACGGCGCCACGACGGCGCCGAACAGCCAGGCCAGCAGCTCGGCGCGCCAGCCCTTCAGCCCCGGCCTCATCTCCAGGAAGTCGGCGACCGACCGCTCCCGCCGCTCGGACTCGGGCGAGGCCCGGACCTCCGGCTCGCGGTTCAGCAGCATGGTGACGAAGCCGACGCCGACCAGCGCCGCCATGACCGCGTAGACCAGCGACCACGGCAGGACGCTCGCCAGGTAGAGCGCCCCCGCCCCCGAGGTCAGCATGCCGATGCGGTAGCCCAGCACCACCGCCGCGGCGCCCGCGCCGTACTGGTTCTCGTCCAGGATCTCGACCCGCCAGGCGTCCAGCACGATGTCCTGGCTGGCCGAGCAGAACGACACGCACACGGCGAACAGCGCCATCCACCAAAGCTCGGCGATCGGATCGGTCGATCCCAGGCCGAGCAGCGACAGCATCAGGCCTGCCTGGGTCAGCACCGCCCAGCCGCGCCGCCGCCCCAGCAGCCGGGTCAGGACGGGCAGCCGCAGACGGTCGATCAGGGGAGCCCAGGCGAATTTCAGGGTGTAGGGCAGCCCCACCAGCGCGAACAGGCCGATCGCCGTCTTGGCGATTCCCCCCTCGACCAGCCAGACGCTCAGCGTGGCGCCGGTCAGCGCCAGGGGCAGCCCGCTGGAGAAACCCAGGAACAGGATCGCGATGACGCGGCGGTCGAGATAGACCGAGGCCGCGCCGGCCCAGGAGGACAGTGCCACGAGGATCGAAACTCCGCCGGGAAAACGGGATGCGCCGCAAGCACCCGGTTTAGCCCGGCCATGGTTAACAAGCTATGATCGGAACGGCGGGATCGTCGGAAGCGGCGCGCCGGCCCTCCCGTCACGCCGGCTCGCCGCCGCCCTCGCCCACTCCGTCACCGCCGCCCTCGCCCTTCTGGCGCGCCCGCAGGTACTCGGCGAAGGCGAGCATGGCGAGCGGTCCCGGCTCCATACCCTCCTGCCCGGCCATCCAGTCGCGGAACTCCTGCGGGTCGGCGGTCGTCCGGATCACCGGAAGCCCGCGGATCCGGGCCTCCTCGACCAGCTCGTCCATGGTGGCGCGATGGTACTGGAAATCGTCCTCGGTCATGTCGTCGCCCAGGACCCGGCGGAAGTCCTCGAAATTGGCGAAGTCCATGACGTCCAGCTCGCTGATCTCGCCGTTGTTGACCCGCTCGATGAAGGCCTCGACCGGATCGGCCTCCTCGTCCTCGTCCAGCTCGCCTTCCCTCCGCTCGACCTCGGCGGCCAGTTCGCCCAGCATCTCGTCGGTCATGTCGAGCTGGTACTCCACCGCCTCGGCGGCGGCCTCGATCAGGCTGAACAGCACGCGGCCCTTGGCGCGCTTGGGCGTCAGCCAGACCAGGTCGGTCAGGAAGCTGCCGTCGCTCAGGGCGATCATGGATTCGCGCGGGTCTCCGGGCGGCGCCACCGCCATCGTGAAGGGGGGATCGCCCAGATGAACGACGGACATCTCCTCCTCCACCCGGATCTCCTCGGAGGTGAGGCCGAGGCTGACCCCGACGACATAGGTGCGGCGCTTCACCGACATGAACCGTGTCTCCCTGCAGCTTCCAGCCCGCTGTGTACCATGCCGCAGAGGGACCGTACCATGCCCGAGACGCCTCCGGACCCGCCCCCGACCTTGATCCGGGCGCCCTCCCCCTCCATCATGCGCCGCGCAACGAGGCCAGCGGAGACTTGCCGATGAAATCCCCATCCCTGCTGATCGCCGCGGCGCTGCTGGCGGCGGGCGCCCTGATGCCGGCCGGCGCCTCGGCGCAGAACCGCGACCGCCTGGTCATCGGCATGCAGCTGGAGCCGCCGCACCTCGACCCGACCGCCGGCGCCGCCGCGGCGATCGACGAGGTGACCTATTCCAACCTGTTCGAGAGCCTGACCCGGATCGACGCGCGGGGCGAGGTGGTCCCCGGACTGGCGGAGAGCTGGGAGGTCTCGCCCGACGGATTGACCTACACCTTCAAGCTGCGGCCGGACGTGACCTATCATGACGGCACCGGCTTCGATTCCGCGGACGTCAAGTTCGCGCTGGACCGGGCGCGCGGGGCCGATTCGGTCAATGCCCAGAAAGGCTATTTCGCGGCGATCGGGTCGGTCGAGACGCCCGACCCGCTGACGGCCGTGGTCACCCTGACCCGGCCCGACGGCCAGTTCCTGTTCAACATGGGCTCCAACGACGCCGCCATCGTGGCGCCCGAGTCCGCCGCGACCAACCGGCAGAAGCCGGTCGGCACCGGCCCCTTCCGGTTCGACCGCTGGGTGTCCGGCGACCGGGTGGTGCTGGTGCGCAATCCCGGTTTCCGCGACCCGGCGGTGCCGAAGCTCGGCGAGGTGGTG
Organism: Skermanella sp. TT6; assembly: GCF_016653635.2. Classification (NCBI taxonomy): domain Bacteria; kingdom Pseudomonadati; phylum Pseudomonadota; class Alphaproteobacteria; order Rhodospirillales; family Azospirillaceae; genus Skermanella; species Skermanella cutis. Next base: position 252,473 of record NZ_CP067420.1, on the reverse strand, counting down.
TTCCGCTTCATCAGCGATCCGGCGGCCCAGCTGAACGCCATGCGCTCCGGCGACGTGGACGCCTTCCCCAACATCGGCGCCACCGAGTCCCTGCCGGTGCTGGAGGCCGACGGGAACTTCACCGTCACCGTCGGCACGACCGAGGGGGAGACGGTGCTGGCCCTCAACAACGCGCGCAAGCCGTTCGACGACGTCCGGGTTCGCCGCGCCGTGGCCCATGCGGTCAACCGGCAGGACGTGATCGACGGGGCGATGTTCGGCTACGGCACGCCGATCGGCAGCCACTTCGCCCCGCACCGCGCCGGCTACGTGGACCTGACCGGCCTGTATCCCCACGACCCCGCCAAGGCGCGGGCGCTGCTGGCGGAAGCGGGGTATCCCGACGGCTTCGACGCCGTGATCAGGCTGCCGCCGCCGGTCTATGCCCGGCGCGGCGGGGAGATCGTCGCCGCCCAACTGGCCGAGGCCGGCATCCGCCTGCGGATCGAGCCGATGGAATGGGCGCCCTGGCTGGAGCAGGTGTTCCGCGGCCGGGACTTCGACATGACCATCGTCTCCCACGTGGAGCCGCTGGACATCGATATCTACGGCCGGCCCGACTATTACTTCGGCTACCGCAGCGAGCGATTCGCCGCCGTCCTGGACGAGCTGAGCCGCACGGTCGAGCCGGACCGCCGCGCCGCCCTGTACGGCGACGCCCAGCGCATCCTGGCCGACGACAGCGTCAACGTCTTCCTGTTCCAGCTGCCCAAGGCGGGCGTCCACAAGGCCGGGCTGACCGGCCTGTGGGAGAACAGCCCGGTTCCGGCCAACGACGTGACGGCTGTTTCATGGAAATGAGGCGTTTCATGGAAATGAGGCGTTTCGTGGAAGTGACATGACCGGGTTCCTCGCCCGGCGCCTGGTCGGCCTGGGACTGACGCTGTTCCTGGCTTCCCTGGTGGTCTTCACCGTGCTGGAGGTGCTGCCGGGGGACCCGGCCCTGCTGATGCTGGGCGTCGATGCCCGGCCCGACACCCTGGCGGCGCTGCGCGCCCAGATGGGGCTGGACCGGCCGGCCCCGGTCCGCTACCTGGCCTGGGTCGGCGGGCTGCTGGACGGCGACATGGGCGTCAGCCATACTTACGGAGTGCCGGTCGGGGACCTCGTGCGCGACCGGCTGGCGGTCACCGTCCCGCTGGCCGCCCTGGCGATCCTGCTGTCCACGGCGGTGGCCCTGCCGCTCGGCATGGCGGCGGCGTCCCGGCGCGGCCGGCCGGCGGACTACGGCGTCATGGCCTTCAGCCAGCTCGGCGTGGCGATCCCCAATTTCTGGTTCGGCATCCTGCTGGTGCTGTGGCTGGCGGTCGGGCTGGGCTGGTTCGACGCCGGCGGCTTTCCCGGCTGGTCGGCCGGCATCGGCCCGGCGCTGAAGGCCCTCCTGCTGCCGGCATTGACCCTGGGCCTGACCGAGGCCGCGATCCTGGCGCGGATCACCCGGGCGTCGATCCTCGACACCCTGGGGGAGGATTACGTCCGCACCGCCCGCGCCAAGGGCCTGGGACCCGGGGCCGTGATGCGGCGGCACGTCCTGCGCAACGCCCTGATCCCGATCACGACCATCGTCGGGCTCCAGTTCGCCTTCCTGCTGGGCGGCGCCATCGTGGTCGAGAACGTGTTCTTCCTGCCGGGGCTGGGCCGGCTGCTGTTCCAGGCGATCAGCCAGCGCGACCTGATCGTGGTCAAGGACGTGGTGATGGTGATGGCGGCCCTGGTCGTCGCGGTCAACCTGATCGTCGACATCCTCTACGCCGTGATCGACCCGCGGCCCAAGGCCGCCCCATGAACCCGGGAGTCCTGAGGCGCTTCAACCATTCCGGCCTGCTGATCGGCGGCGCGCTGACCTTGCTGATGGCGGCGCTGGCCCTGGTCTCCCTGGCCTGGACCCCCTATCCGCCGGAAGCGATGCGCATCGCGGCCAGGCTCCAGCCGCCGAGCGGCGCGCACTGGCTGGGCACCGACCATTTCGGCCGCGACGTCCTGTCCATGATCATGGTCGGGGCGCGCAACTCCATCGCGGTCGGCGCCGTCGCGGTCGGGCTGGGCATGGCCGCCGGCGTGCCGCTGGGACTGGCCGCCACCGTGCTGGACGGCTGGACCGACGAGGCCGTGGGCCGCCTGACCGACCTGACCTTCGCGTTCCCGGCGATCCTGTCGGCGATCCTGGTCACCGCCCTGCTGGGGCCGGGCGCCGTCAACGCCATCCTGGCGATCGGCATCTTCAATGTCGCCGTGTTCGCCCGGGTGACCCGGGGCGCCGCCCTCCAGGTGATGGGGCGGCCGTTCGTCCGGGCGGCCGCCGCCCTGGGGCGCGGGCCGCTCTCGATCACCCTGGTGCATGTGCTGCCCAACGTCGCCGGCGCCCTGGCCGTCCAGGCCACCATCTCCTTCGCGGTGGCGATCCTGGCGGAAGCCGGGCTCAGCTATCTCGGCCTGGGCATCCAGCCGCCGGCGCCGAGCTGGGGCAAGATGCTGAACGAGGCGCAGACCTTCATGGCGTTGCGCCCGACGCTCGCGATCTTCCCCGGCGCCGCCATAGCCCTGGCCGTGCTGGGCCTCAACCTGCTGGGCGACGGCCTGCGCGACCTGCTGGACCCCCGCGCGCGGTCGCCTATGACGAATCTCAGATGAGATTCGTCGCGATAGCTCGGAAAACATAGACGGAATGCTTCCAGCTGCATTTTATATTCATTAACAATATGGGTCCGATTCTTCCGGTGACTTGAGAATGTTGGGATTCGACAGGAAATCCTGCGTCGAGCCCTTGAGAAGTCCCGCCCCTGCACGGCGGAGACAAACCCGGAGGACATGCCCGTGAAGCGCCTTCAATCACTGAAGATCTCCACCAAGATCTATCTGCTGGTGGGTTTCCTGGGGCTGATCGCCGCCCTGATCGGCACCGTCGGCGTCGTGACGCTGAGGACCTACGATGCCCAGATGGACGTCATCACCACCGCCTCGACCCGCGCCCTGCTGGGCGAGCGGGTCAACGGCCTGGTCAACTCGGTCGTGATGGACTCGCGCGGCATCTACATGGCGGAGAACCCGGAGCGCGTCGAGCGGTTCGGCAAGCCGTTGCTGGAGAACCTGAAGTCGATCGAGGACCTGATCCGGGAATGGCGGCCCCTGGTGCCGGCCGACCACCTCGCCCAGTTCGCGAAGGTGGAGGAGAGGGCCGCCGAGTTCGTCCGGTTCCGCGCCAGGTTGGTCGAACTCGGCCGCCAGGGCGGCGCCGCTCCCGCCCGGGAATGGGGCGACAACGAGGCGAACCGGACGAACCGGCAGGCGTTCAACAAGGAATTGCAGGCTATCGCCGCGCTGAACGCCGGCATGGTCGACGCCGGCTCCGCCGCGCTGGACACCTTCTACGACCGCATGCTGCTGACGCTGGCGCTGCTGTCCGTCCTAGGCGTCGGCTCCGCGGCGGGATTGGCCATCGTGGTGGTGCGCCGGACCGTGACGGGACCGCTCGCCGAGGTCACCGGCACCATGAAGCGGCTGGCCGGCGGCGATGCCGGCGTGGAGGTCAGGGGTACCGACCGCGGCGACGAGATCGGAGAGATGGCCCGGACCGTCGGGGTCTTCCGGGACAACCTGAGGCATGCCGCGGCCCTGGAGGAGCAGCGCCGCGCCGACGAGGAGGCCCGCGGGCGGCGCAGCCTCGGCCTGGAACGGCTGACCACCGAGTTCGGCGTCAACATCGACCAGGTGGTCAAGGCCGTCACGTCGCAGGCCGCCGAGATGCGCTCCACCTCCGAATCCATGTCGGCGATCGCCGAGGAGACCGCGCGCCAGTCGTCCGCCGCGGCCTCCGCCTCCGACCAGGCGCGGGTCAACGTCCAGACCGTCGCCGCGGCGGCGGAGGAGCTGAGCAGCTCCATCGGCGAGATCGGCCGTCAGGTGGGCGAGTCCTCGCGGATCGCCGGGATCGCGGTGGCCGAGGTGGAGCGGACCAACGGCAGCGTCGCCGGCCTGGTCGCCGCGGCGGACAAGATCGGCGAGGTGGTCAGCCTGATCAGCGACATCGCCAGCCAGACCAACCTGCTGGCGCTGAACGCCACGATCGAGGCGGCCCGGGCGGGCGAGGCCGGCAAGGGTTTCGCCATCGTCGCGTCGGAGGTCAAGAACCTGGCCAACCAGACCGCCAGGGCGACGGAGGAGATATCCCTCCAGATCTCGGGCATGCAGAGCGCCACCTCGGGCGCGGTCGGCGCGATCCAGACCATCGGCGGCACCATCACGAAGATCGACGAGATCGTCACCGTGATCGCCGCCGCGGTCGAGGAGCAGGGCGCCGCCACCCGCGAGATCGCCCGCAACATCCAGGAGGCCTCGCGCGGCACGGACGAGGTCAGCACCAACATCAACGGCGTCCACGGCGCCGCCGGGGAGACCGGCCGGACCGCCACCCAGGTGCTGGACGCGGCGGCCGGCCTGGCCCGCCAGGCCGAGGCGCTGCACCGGGAGGTCGGCGACTTCATCACCCGCGTGAAGAGCGCGTGACGGCCTGCCGTCCGGCGCGGCGGCGGATGCGGCGGCTCAGCGGCCGCCGCGCTGGAGGGCGATCGGCTGGGTGAACTGGAGCTCGACGTCCCACGGGAAATAGATCCAGGTATCCTGGCTCACCTCGGTGATGAAGGTGTCGACCAGCGGCCGGCCGGCCGGCTTGGCGTAGATCGTCGCGAAATGCGCCTTGGGGATCATCTTGCGCAGGACGGCGGCGGTCTTGCCGGTATCGACCAGGTCGTCGATGATCAGCCAGCCCTCGCCGTCGCCCTCGAAGCCCTTCAGGACGCGGGCCTCGCGCTGGTTCTGGTGGTCGTAGCTGGAGATGCAGACGGTATCGATCAGCCGGATGTCCAACTCGCGGGCGATGATCGCGGCCGGGACCAGGCCGCCGCGAGTCACCGCGACGATGCCCTCCCAGGGGCCCTTCTCGGCCATGCGCCAGGCCAGGGCCTTGGCATGACGGTGCAGTTCTTCCCACGAGACGGGGAAATGCTTGATGTTTTCCTTATCGGCCACGGCCATTCTCCAGCGCGACTGTCCACCCGGTATGATCGGCCGCTTATAACTTACGGGCCGGTCCGCGGCAATCCGACGCTCCGCCCCGCCGGACAGGCCAGCTTTGCGGAGCGCATCGGCGCCGGACGCGTTAACCTGGGATCGACGCGTTCCACAGGCACCCAGACGGAAACCACAGACATGCTGAACACCGCATCCGCCCGCCGCGGCATGGTCGTCGCCCCGCATCATCTCGCGGCCCAGGCCGGCCTGTCCGTGCTGCGCGACGGCGGCACCGCCGTGGAGGCGATGGTCGCCGCCGCCGCAACCGTCGCGGTGGTCTATCCCCACATGAACGGCATCGGCGGCGACGGCTTCTGGCTGATCGCGGAACCGGGCAAGCACCCGGTCGGCATCGACGCCAGCGGCGCCGCGGCGGCCGCCGCCGTTCCGGACCTCTACCGCGGACATGGCCATGCCGCGATCCCCGCCCGCGGCCCGCTGGCCGCCAACACCGTGGCCGGCACCCTGTCCGGCTGGGGCGCGGCCCTGGCCGCGGGCGGGGACTGGCCCGGAACCCGCCTGCCGCTCTCCCGCCTGCTGGAGGACGCCGTCCACTACGCCCGCGACGGCGTGCCCGCGACCGGCGGACAGGTCCGCCTGACGGCGGCCAAGCGGGCGGAACTGGAAGCCGTGCCCGGCTTCGCCCCGGTCTTCCTGCCCGGCGGCTCCGTCCCGGCGCCGGGCGCGCGCTTCCGGCAGCCGGACTTGGCGGGGTCGCTGGAGCGGATCGCGACCGCCGGGGTGGAGGACTTCTACCGGGGCGACCTCGCCCGCGCCGTCGCCGCCGGCCTGGAGCGGGCCGGCAGCCCGGTGGCGCTCGCCGACCTGGAGGCGCACCGGGCGCGCACCGTCCGGCCGCTCGGCGTGCGCCTGCGCAACGCCGCGCTCTACAACATGACGCCGCCGACCCAGGGTCTCGCGTCGCTGATGATCCTCGCCCTGTTCGACAGGCTGGGCGTCGCGCGGGCCGACGGCTTCGACCATGTCCACGGCCTGGTGGAGGCGACCAAGCAGGCCTTCCTGGTGCGCGACCGCCATGTCACCGATCCCGCCCGCATGACGGCCGATCCGGCGGACTTCCTGACCGAGGCCGCCCTGTCCGACCGGGCCGGCCGGATCGACCCGGCGCGGGCGATGCCCTGGCCGCGCTCGGGCCCTCCCGCCGACACGATCTGGATGGGGGCGATCGACGGCGCCGGCCGGGCGGTCAGCTTCATCCAGAGCACCTATTGGGAGTTCGGTTCCGGCGTGGTCGCCGGCGACACCGGCATCCTGTGGCAGAACCGCGGTTCCAGCTTCTCGCTCGACCCGAACGCCGTCAACGCGCTGGTCCCCGGCATGCGCCCCTTCCACACGCTGAACCCGGCGCTGGCCCGCTTCGGCGACGGCCGGGTGATGCCCTACGGCACCATGGGCGGCGAGGGCCAGCCGCAGACCCAGGCGGCGGTCTTCAGCCGATACGGCCTGTTCGGGCAGGAGTTGCAGCAGGCGGTGACGGCACCGCGCTGGCTGCTGGGCCGCACCTGGGGCGCCGACAGCACCAACCTGAAGCTGGAAGCCCGCTTCGCCCCCGAGGTGGTCGAGGCGCTTCGGGCCGCCGGACACGACGTCGAGGTGGTGGAGCCCTTCAGCGAGATGATGGGCCATGCCGGCGCCCTGGTGCTCCACCCCGACGGCACCATCGAGGGAGCCTCCGACTGCCGCTCCGACGGCGCCGTGGCCGCCTTCTGACCCGGCCTTCAAAAATCTTTCAGAAGGGGGTTGCGCGGCGCGATCCCATTGGCTAATTACAGGCCGCACGACGGACCGCACGGTCCAACGCCCCGCAAGAGGCGGTCGTGAAATGGCAAGCGCCCGTAGCTCAACTGGATAGAGCATCTGACTACGGATCAGAAGGCTAGGAGTTCGAATCTCTTCGGGCGCGCCACTTTCCTCCAATCAATTCAAGTATTTGGCATCGACCTCCGGGCCGCCTTCGGGCGGCCCTGGTCGTTTGGGGACCCACCGGGTACCCACCGGCGCGGCGGTTTTCAGCCGCCTCGGCGACCATCCGGCCGGTGCCGGAAACCCCGCAGTCCCCAATTCCGGCACCAGCGGCGCGCCGGGGAACCCATGGAGCAGCGATCCCGCCCGGCGGCTCGCCTCCGCGGATCCACGGCCCTGATGCTTCAGCCGAGGCGCCGGAGCACCCGACTCGCGAGTGCCGCGGAAACCAGGATGCCCCGCCCCGCGGAGACCGGCGCGCCAGAAGCCCGAGAAGCGCTCGCGCCCGATTCTCAGCGCGCATGACCTCGGGCGGGCTGCCAAGCCCCTCTAACCGGTGCGATGCCCGGCATGGCCGCCCCCTGTGCCTGGGATGCCGATACTCCCAGAGAGCTGCACGACGACGTCACCGCCGCCGCGGCCCGCGCGGACGATGCGACGCGGTTCCGGCCAAACCCGTGTTCGGTCTACGCCCGGAAGCCTCGACCGGCATGGCGTCTTCGGGGTGGAAGAACAGCCGCACGATCAGCCTGAGCCGGCCGGCGGCGGCGCTGGAGTGGTCCTCGACACGGCCGCCGCGGTTGCGGACCATCGCGGCGGCGCGCCGGGCCGGCGCCGGCAACTCGAAGCCGCCCACGCCCCCGTCCGGGGGCGGCTTCACCGCCGCCCCCGGACGCAGTGGACCCGTGAGCGAGAGCTGAACCACCTCCGAAGTCACTCCCTCGACCCGCATCTCCACCGTCCCGCCCGGCTGCACGGCCGAGATCGCCGCGCGCACGAGTGCCGGCAATGCCCGCGACAGGGGTGCCGGCGATTCGACCGTCATGCGCTGGCTGTCCGGCACCGCCAGCGATACCCTGACCCCGGCCGCGGTCGCGTGCCGGTGCTGCGCCGCCATCACCCGGCACAGCGTTTCCATCAACGAACGTCCCACCCCTTGGCCCCCCGCCGCCCCCTGTCACCGTCCGTTTTCAACACGTCCCGGGGTGACCGCAAGACCATCATCGGGACAGTGCATCCCTGACAAGCAATAAAAATGAAAGCCATATGCACAAAGACTTAAGGGCGAATTTAGAGGGCATTAACCGCACCTAGCCGAGTGTGCCGGGAACAACCCTTACGGCCACGAGGCCCACGACTTGCTCCCACTAAGACGACCTGTATCCTACCTCTACACGCTTCGCCTGACCGCAAGCGGCTGGGCCTGGGAGTATCTGCGCCGGAACCCGGACTACCAGGACGATTGGCAGTTGGAGCGCAGGACGGAGCGCCGCGCGCTGGGCCACCCGCCCGGAGAACAGTCGCGCAGGCCTGGAGACCGCGCCGCCCGCTGGGGCCTGGTGTTCCTGGAACCGCCCGACCAGACCGGACTGGAGGCCGTCCCGTTCTGGCGCGCCGACGCGATCCCGGGGCGCGTCCGCGTCGGCGCCCGGCCGGGACCCGGGCCGGGCACCGGGCTCTTCGACCTGTTCGCCGAGCCGGGAAACAAGGCGGTGTGCCTGACGCCCGAAGGCGCCTACGCCATCATCGAGCGCGGCCGCGAGAGCTTCCGGCTGTTGTTCGCCGACCCGGCCGACCTGCGCGACCGGCTGCCCGTAGAGGTCCGGTTCGGCGACCTGCCCTCCGACGAGCCGGAGCGCGAGGCGGCGCTGCGCTTCGTCCACCGGGCCGACGGCGGGACGCCGCCGAACCGCTTCCGGCCCGCCAACGCCGCCAACCTAATGCGGCAGCTCCAGGCGCTCGACGCCCGGCTGGCCGGAGCCGCCAGCCTGCGGGAAATCGCCGAAGCGGTGTACGGCCTGGAAGCAGTGGCGGGGGACTGGGCCGATCCCGATGGGGTTCGCCGTCGCCGGACCCGCTATCTTGTCGAGCGCGGCACCGAGCTGATGCGCGGCGCTTACCGGACGCTGCTCAGGCCACTGAAAGCCAAGGCGTAGAGCGGGTTTCGGCACGCTGGCCGGTCAATCGGCAGGGCAGTGCCGTTCGACTCTCCCGCCGCCCGTCCCGATCCGCGAGGCTACCCTCGGGGTGGCGGCTCTCCGCCCGCCACCGACCGGCAACCCTCGGGGAGACAAACCATGCCCACATCCGATATGACGCACCGGAGCGTGCCGGCCCGGGCCATCCCGGCGGAAGGCGGCCGTCGCTTCATGCCCACCGCCCAGGCCGCCGGGTACCTGGGCCTCAGTCCGCGCACGCTGGAGAAGCTGCGTGTCCGGGGCGGTGGCCCGGCCTATGCCAAATTCGGCCGCCGCGTCGTCTATGCCGTCGACGATCTCGACCACTGGGCGGCCGAGCGGCGTCGGGACTCGACCTCGGCGCCGGAACGTCCAGGCCGGCGGTGACGGGCCGGCTGAACGGAGCACGGAGCGGGCGGGACGACGCCCGCCCCTTCCCTGAAAAACAGACATAGAATTTAAACAAGTTGCTCGCTGCAATATGGAATAAAATTCAGGTAAAACTTACTGAACCTCCATGATTATGATAGCGTCCTATCATGATGATTCAAGGATGACCGATCTTTCATTGAGCGAAGCTCCATAAGAATACGATCGTAGGTTCACTTACTGTTCTTCCAGGTGCCGCGTTTCCGAGTGTCGACTATGCTCATTCACGATTTTGGGCGTCGGCGGGGAACCGGAGGGAGGTGGATCATCAAGGTCGTATTCCTTGGGGATCGCGGCGGCCTGTCCCGGACCAGGATCCGCATTCCGCTGGACGCGATGGGATGCCTCATCGCCGGGTATCTCGCCGACCCGGCGGTGGCGGCCGCCACGGTCGATCATGACGGCAGGCTTCTGGTCGAACGGATCGATGGCCGCACGCTTCGGCCAGCCGGCTTGACGCGCCGCGAGGTCGACTGCCTCGTCGGCGGCCTGGCCCACCGTCTCGGTCGCCGGCCCGGCGACCGGCGGCCGATCGTGATCGAGGACCCGGAGGCGGATCTCGCGGTGACAGCATTGCCGTCCGACGGTATCGTGGCACCCGCGATCAGCGTCGCCAGAATGGCGGCTCCCCGGCTGGACGGCTGGGTGGCGGCCGGCCTGCTGGACGGTGCGGACGCCGGGCAACTTCGCGAGCTGGTGCGCAACGGCGCGAACCTCGTGGTCGCGGCGCACGTCGAACTGGCCCGACGGCAGATCGTCGAGACGCTTCTCGCCGAGGCGGCAACCCACGGGCAGCGGGTTCTTCACGTCCAGGGACACGAACGGTTTCACACCGGGATGCCGGGGCTGGTCGCGATCGCCGCTCCGGCGGGCGGCGCGGTGTGCCGCGCCGGCATCGAGGCGCTCGCCGGCCGTCTGCGCCCGGACCGCCTCGTCTTCCCGGCCCCGACGATCGTGACGCAGTCCTGGCTGATCGACCGCGCCGCGCACCGACGACCTCCCTGCATCATGTCCATCCATGCCCGGGGCCCGGGGCGGGCAGCCGGCGAACTGGAACGGCTGATCGGCCTGACACCGGACGGTCCGCCGGCGTGCGCCGGGGCTGACCTGACCGACGCGGTCGTTTCCACCACGGCGCCGGGTGCGCCCTGGCGCCTGACGGAGGTCCGCAGGAGCCGGTGCGGACGCCGGCGTCCGCCCGCGGCGCCCTGGCGGGAACCCAAGGAGCCCGATCCCGACCCGCGACCTTAGAAACGTTCGTGCCTGAGACGCGCGGGAGCGGCCGAGGAGCCGGAAAGCCCCGGTCCCTGTCTGCGCCAAGCCGGACCGGACGCCGGAGCCGAAGGTGACCGACTCCGGAACTCGAGCCGCCACTTTCCCGTGCCTGTGGGATACGCGATGATCGGGAGAAGGCTTCCGGCCTGGAGGTTGCCGCGCGGCTCCAGGCATCCGCATCAGACTCTTGGGCGGTGTGCCGACCTCCCGAGCCGGCTCATCGAACCCCGTGCCCGCTTTGATTTTATTACGGCGACGGCTCCGACAGATTATTCATCAAGACCAAAACCCTCGCCCCCGACTTCCCGACAGCAACGAAAACCTTGCTACAATCTCGCTGAATAACCAGGTGAGCGATCGGCGGCGTGACCACCGATCGTCCGGCATGCCCCCGTTCGTCCGTTAGATCGTGAGCGTCCCTATACCTATGAGTCCTTGGCAGAACCTTGAAGCGGTCGGTCGGCAGCCGCAGTATCGAATTTGACGGAACATCACGAAGGCCGCGCTTCGCTGCCGCCTGAGGGTTCGCAATGACCAGGATCGTCTCCTACGTCAATCTTTTCGCGGGCGGCCCCGCCCCGCGGTGCACCGCGCACGTCTCGATCGGCGATGCCGCCCGCGAGATCGCCGCCGCGGGCGGTTCCGGCCGGCGCATCGGCACGCTCCGCGTCGAGTCCGACGCGTACGGGATCGTGCGTTGCGAACCGATCGATCCGGCGTTGCGCGCGGCTCCCAACGTGACGGCGCCTGTGTCATCCCGAATGCTTGAGCTGATCGCCGAGTACCGGCGCTGGACCGCGGCGCTCGACGTGATCGACTTCGGCGAGCGTCCGCCCGAGTGGGAGGCGGTCGCCGACCGACGCTGCCGCGCGATCGACGCGCTGCTTGCCGAGCGCTCCGCGAGCGTGGCTGACCACTGTGCCAAGTACACCGCGCTGATGAGCTTCTTTCCCGAGGACTTCGAACTGGTGTCCCTGGGCGTCCTGGCCGACGAGGCCCGCGGCCTGGTCGACGCGAGCCGGGGCGCGCCGGCGAAGGCGGCCGAGTGAGCCGCCCGCCTCACTCGGCCGAAACCCACACCGGGCGGAACACCCCGACGATGTCGGTCTCGCGGACCGGACCGTAGTAGCGGCCGTCCAGGCTGTTGGGCAGCCGGGACGTGTAAGTGAGCCACTCGCCGGGCTCCAGCGTCCGGCAGCCGCTCCAGCGGGGCAGCGGCACGCCGTCCGGCCCGGCCTCCAGAACCGGAGCGACCCGACGTCCGTTGATGGCGAGGTGATCGGTCGCGCAGACGTGGTCGCCGGGACCGGCCGCCAGCGGCTTGATCAGCAACGGCAGGCCGCCGGCATGGCCGCGGCGCCGGGCATAGTCCACCACGGCAGGAGGGGCGGTGAAGGCGATTATCTTCCCAACCGCCGGCTTTTCCCAAACAGCGCGGAGATATAAACCTTCCGGCATCGACGGCGTGCCGTTCCAGGTGAACAGCGTGACCTTCGGCGCAGCGAGAACCACGCCCAGGATCAGCAGCAGAACCGTATGAGGAACCAGCTTCGAAGCGATCGACCGGGCCTGTGAGGCTCTGGATCCGCCGCAGGACCCGGGTGGCGGAACAGAGCTCCCGGGAGGTGTCACGGATCGGGCCCTGCCGCTGGACGGGTCAGCGGAACTGCCGGGCTGGATGAGCCGCCACCGGACGGACCTGCCCCGGCTGGGCACAGGCGCAGAGTGGCGCCGCCGTGCCGGCCGGCGGGATCACGCTACACCTCGACATCGATGCCCTCCCGTTCCGCGTAGCGCTTCAGCGCAGTCAGGAACAGCACCGTTTTGCTGACGTTGTCCGCCGTTGCCGCTTCGTTCATCTGCTCGACAAGGTCGTCCTCCAGCCACAGTGACCGCCGGACACCTCCTTTGCGGGATGCCGGATAATCGATCATCGTCCCGGCTTTCCGGTCCTCCAGCAGTTGCCGGATCGCCTGGCTGAAAAGGTCGCGGGGGAATATCCCCTGGGCGCGTGCGATGTCTTTGAGCTGGTCGAAGCCCCTTGGCGGGACGGAGGTGAATGAAACGCTCGTAAAACCTTCCCGATCGACCATGTCGCCAGCCTTGCCAGTGTCAATTTGTGACACATTAGCGGCTGCCGCCAAACGAGGCAAATATGTGGTAACGGCCTCAATCATCGTAGCACGCCATCGCGATGGTGCGGTCGACCATCAGGCTCACCGGATGTCCGATGATCTGCTCCAGCGTCGGCGGCACCTGCAGCTCGCGCTGGATGATCCGCTCGCCGATCGATGCGGCGTTATCGGCGGCAGCGCCCCCGATGTTAATCTGTGTCCCGCTGTTCCTGCCGCCGCGGGCCAGTCCACCGAGGACATCGAGCGCGGTCGCGGCGATCGCCGCACCGGCCAGGCGGCCATAGTGGTTGTTGACGTTGGCGGTGATCCCGGCCCGGCCGGCTCCATCCGTCGCGTCCATCCCCATCAGGTCCAGTTTCTTCCCGTCGGGCAGGATCAGCATCGTCCAGACCGCCTGCTGCCGGCGCTGGCCGTACTGGACCTCGTCGGAGAGCTTGCCGAACACCGTGGAGTCGCGCGGGATCAGCACGCACTGGCCCGTCCGGTTATCGTAGATGTCGGCGGAGACCCGGGCCACGACGTTGCCGCCCAGCTCGCTGTTGGTGGCGCCAGCCAGCTTCGCCGGGATGATCGTTCCGGGCCAGATCTCCCGCTCGCCCAGCGGCGCCTGGACCGACCGGGGAAGATACATGTCACCGCCGGCACCGTTCCGGTGCCGAAAGTCCTGGGCGAGCGTGCGAGGCTGTCCCGGAGCACCGGCATGCCTGTCAGCCACCATCCGAACGCCTGCCTGTTCCGCATCGCCCAGGCCATCGTCGCCGCCGACCGAAATGCCGCGCCTCACGGGTTTGCGTCCCGGCGAAGCTCCCGGGTGCTGGACAGCAGGCACGAGCCGGGATTCAGCCCCCGGAGGAAGATCGACCGCCGGGAGAAGCGGCGGCTCCGGGGGAACAGCGACGGATGCCGTCTGCGTTTCCCGGTAGTCGGACGGCAGCATGGACAGGTCGGGCTTGACGTTGCTCAGCAACGGCAGTGTCTCGGGCGGCTTCCGGCGGACCGTGCCGAACCCCGGATCGAATACGAAGACGGCGATGACTGCCGCAGCGCCGGCACCGGCCAGCCCGATCGTCACCTTGCGGTTCAATCCTCTCGGTTTCGGTGATCGCGGCCGCAAGGTGCCGGGCGCCTTGGTCTTGGGAAGCATGTCAGGTTTCCTTAACGCTTCAGGGTCAGGCGGACGGTGTCGTCGCCCAGCGTCAGGTTCAGCACCGGGACGACCTGATCGATTTCGATGAACCGGCCGGACGTGCGGTAATGGACGGTCATCGCGTCACCGCCGGCAGGCCGGGAGATCGACGGGGTCTCCAGGTTGCCCGGACCACCCGGCATGCCGATGCAGAGCTTCGAGCCGTTGTGGAACACGTCCCGGTCGGCCGGTCTCCAGGCGGGCTTGTCGCCCGAAACCGTGTAGCCGTACTGGACCTGGGAGACCGGCGTGTCGGTGCAGGACAGCACCGCCGGGCGGGTCTTTTCCCGCTCGTCGGCATAGGGCGGTTCGGGCAGGCCGAGGTTCGGTTCCTCCTGGCGGAACTTCACGGTGACGTTCGCGGAAGACTCGGTCGAAATCAGCTTGTAGGTGAAGGCCCCGCAATCGCTGTCGATCATCAGGTCGGTCCTCAGCCCCGGCTTGTTGGGCCGAACCACGACCTTCGAGACCGGATCGCGCGGCGTGCCGTGGAACGTCTTGGCGATCGTCCAGTTAGCCGGCTCCTTATCCTCAGCCGTGGCTTGTTGCTGGCCGTCCGCCTCATGGGAGGGATCTCCGAGCATCGGCGCTTTCTTCACCATCCGGCACCCCGGCGGGATCTCGATGGATGTCAGGTGATCCACCGCCGTCAGCACGTTGTAAACCGCCCCCGGAACGATGGGATAGACCAGGGTAGCGCCGATGAAGCGCTCGGCCCGAGGCATCTCCATGGCCTTGGCGTTGGCCCTGCGTGTCGCGGCGACAGGGTCCTGCTTCCGGGGCTTTTCCCTGATCACCGGGGCGGGAGGCATCAGCACAGGCACGACCTTCTCGACCACCCGGACAGGCGGTTCCGGCAGCACCGGCACCGGATGGAGTGCCGGCCCTCCCCGTGCCGTTGCACAAGCCGCCAGGAGGGCGGGCGAGACGATGGCGGCAAGCCTTTTCATTGCTCAAACTCTCCCGCCCCACGTGTCATATAGTATCACAAGCCAACCTTCGTGTCAGGGCGCGGTGTCGCTGCGCCAATCGAAATCGTGGATCGTCGTGCCAGCGGGATTGATGTTGAGCAGGGTACTGTCGGTCTGTCCCGTCGCGGTCGCCGTGAAGGTCGCCGTCATGGTGTAGGACGGGCGCGGCTGGCCGTGTTCCCAGACGGTCTCGGTCCAGGTCGCGTGGTAGCTGCTCCCTTCCATGGGCAGGACTTTCGGGAACGACATGGTGACCGTCTTCTTCGACATCCTGTCCGGGGTGTTGTAGGTCGCGAACGGGTCGAACCGGGCATTGTACTCGTTGAGCTTCCGCTTCGCGGTATCGTCCATGAAATCGTAGGCTTTCTCGATGTCGGCCCTCAGCTTCACGCCGTCCGCGGGGCGTGTCCGCACCCACTCGATCCACTGGGCAAGGTCGGCCGCGACCTGGGCACGCGTCGGCTCGTAGCGCTGGACCGCGAAACGCTGTGCCGGGCCGGCGACGATGCCGCTCTCGTCCACGGGGATCGCCCACAGGTCGAGCGGGGCGACGAACAGCTTGTAGATCAGCGCACCGGCGAGGACCAGGCTGACGGCGGTCGAGCCGAAAGCCGCCAACCTCCAGTTCTTCGCCCGCACGACCGGCGCTCCGATCCGGTCATCCCATTCCTGGCGGGCCCGCTGGAACGGCGTCAGGACAGGATATCCGGCGCCATGGTCCTCGACCTTGTCGGACCGGAACTCATGGCCTCCCATGGCCTTTCCCGCCGCGTCGGACGCCGCCTTGAACGGGTTGGACATCATTCCCGTACTCCTGTGTTGCTGGCAGTCATCCCGGCGCTTCTCTCGGCGCCCCGCGGGACGATCGCGTTGAGGCTGGCCGGGATCTTCAGGAGGTTCGATGAAGCACCATGACCCGGGTTCCTGGCCCAGGAGGGAGCATCGGACCGTGCCGGCTGTGCGGGAGCTTGCGCCGCCGCAGCACCCCAATTCTTCTTTTCCAAGGCTGCCCAGGACTTGAAGCCGGCATCGGTCGGGTTGGGGATGCCGTGCTCATCCTTGTACGCCTGGACCACGGCCATGCGGTGCAGGTTGGCGTCGCTGCCCTGGCCGATCCGCTCCGCCATCCTGTTCACCGGGGACAGGCGGTCGCCCAATCCCTCGGCGATCTGGCGCGTCGTCCTGCCCTTCGCCGCCTCCGCCCGGATGAGGTTTCCGACGCCCAGGCTGGACGCCAGGGCGGCATTCCGGGACCGTCCCTCGGGCGTCAGCGAGGTCGAGAGCGACGGGGTGTCGAAACCGCCGCCGCCGTCCAGGTTCAGCGCCCGCATCGTGACGTTGCGGTACTCCTCCGCCAGGGTGGCGCTGTTCACGGCAGGAGAGACACCGGCCCTGGCGAGATCCATCTTCATCGCCTCGATCCGGTCCAGTTCGCCCTCGATCCTCTGGGACAGCTCCGGATCGCTCTCCTGCATCTGGCTGCCGATGTCCCAGGCCAGACCGCGGTAAGCCTGTGCCCGTTCGTGCTCCGCGGTTTCCGGCGCCTTGAAGCTCACGCCGCCGTTGATCTTCCCCAGGGTCGCGGCATGCGCCCGCTCCGTGCGGTCGATGGTCTCGAGGGCGGAGGACGCCATCACGGGGTTTGCCCTCATCTGCCAGGACAGACCACCACGATTACCGCCGGGAGAACCCCCACCGTCGCCTCCAGGGGCAACGCCACCCATCGGAGGCAATCCGCCGCGTGTCGCCCCTCCGGTCGTGGCAGCGCGCAGCGCACCGGTTCCCGAAGCGGCTTTGGCGACGGCGGCACCTCCGACCGCGGCCACCGCGGCGGTCGCCCCGATCGCCGCCATCGTGCCTATCGCGGCTCCGGCACCCAGGGAGGGTCCCCCGCCGATCACACCCGCCACCTTGGAGGGGATGAACCACGCCAGGGCAGCCAGCACCAGCGATCCGAACGCCATGCCCAGGGCCTCGTTATAGGTCGGGGCGGTCGGGTCGGCGACCGTGCCC
Organism: Skermanella sp. TT6; assembly: GCF_016653635.2. NCBI lineage: Bacteria > Pseudomonadati > Pseudomonadota > Alphaproteobacteria > Rhodospirillales > Azospirillaceae > Skermanella > Skermanella cutis. Next base: position 235,417 of record NZ_CP067420.1, on the reverse strand, counting down.
ATCGTCGTCATCAGGACCGATCCGACCGATACGACGGTGGCCAGGGCGAACAGCTTGATCCCGGAGGCGAAAACGTATCCCAGCGCCTTCTCGCTGGCGAACGCCGTGCCCTTGAAGATCCCCAGCGCCACCATGAAGAAGCACCACACGACGCCGAGCTTGAACTCGATGATCGCGACCAGGACCTGCAGCGACATGATGAAGAAGGCGAAGACCACGATGATCATGCTCACGGCCAGGAGGACGTTGGTCCCGGTCAGCCACCCCCAGAAGCCCACGGCATCGATCAGAGGGGCGGCGATGCGGATGCCCGCGGATGCGATCTCGCTCGGATGGAGGAACTGGTCGGGCGTCATGGCGTTGCCGCCGGCCTTCAGGCCGAGCTGGACCATGCCGCCCATCAGCGCCCTCATCAGGCCGGACCAGTTCTCCAGCAGCCAAACGAAGAAACCGACCGTCATGAACTGCATGATCAGCAGGTTGATCGGGCTCTCCCGCAGGGTCAGGGCATTGCGCAGATGCGCCCACGTCAGGCCGATCACCGCCAGGGTGATCAGGACGAACATCACGTCGGGACGGATCGCCTGGACCGCAGCATCCCCGATGGCGATGTAGGCGTCGAGCAGCCTGTCAGCGACCGAGGTATTCATTTCTGTCCTTCTCCCTCAATCGCCCACGGGCTGCGCACCGGGACATAGTCGTTTTCTCCGAGATCCTTCATCGCTGCGTCGTGACGGTCAATCTGTGAGCATCCACGGTCGACCAAGAGGAGGATGCCGAAGATGAAGACAATCAGGATCGCCTTGGGCGTAAGAGTCGAAATCAACATTACATCCTCCTAGAATGGGCTGCGTACATTTACGGCATCATTCCCACTCAGTCCCTGCATCGCCCTCCGGTGAAGCTCTTCGGCTCTTTTTGCCTTTGCCTGCTCCTGGGCCATCGAGTGCTCGACTGCACGGAAGTGGGAGATCGAAACGGACTGCAAGGTCTGGGTCTCGCCGATCAGGCTGCCGATGAGCTGCGCCGTTCCCTGCTGGGCTGCCAGCATGCCGGGCGCTGACCGGACGGCACCGAGCTGCCGGCCGACGCGAACCTGGGATGCCGACTGCGCCTCTACCGCTCCTGACTGGACGCGCCAGGATTCCTCCGTCGCCCGGTGCGCCGCGTTGCGCCACTGCTCAGGCTTGGCGAACAGCTCCTCGGTCGACAGGCCATCCATGTCGTCCGGGTACAGGTCCTGGTATATCCCCGGCGCCTCGTCCGTGTCGTAGACTTCCGTTTCTCCAATAAGGGAGCGCTGCCGCATCATGGCGCCCTGGATATCCGCGCCGGTATCCACCTGCGACGGCTGCAAGTGCTTGAGCTGCGCCTGAAGCTGCCTCTGCTGCACGGCGAGCTGCCTGCTGAGGCACAGATTGCCCGCGATCATCGTCATCTGCTGGGCGATCTGCGCCGGGAGGGTCGCGCGCCCGCCGCCGAAGATCCCGCTGACGATGCTGGCCCCACCCCCCATGATGCTGCCGCCGATGTTGCACTTCACCGCCTCGACCACGCCGGAGACCGTGTCCTCGACCGGCTGCAGTACCGTATCGACGGCCTCTCCGATGGTGCTGTTCACCGTGCTGATCATCTGACCGGTGGCACGGTTGATGATCCGGTTGCCCTCGCGTGCGACGATGCCGCCGGAGACCAGGTCGTTCAGTCGGCGCAGCGCTCCCGTCTCGCCCCGTTCCACGGCCCGCCAGAACTGCTCGTCCGTGTCGAGGACGTTTCGCTGAAGACCGTCCACGTTCCTATCGAACTGACTGTCCGTAGTGCCGTTCCAGGCAGCCGTCCCCGTGCCCCCTGTCACCCGGTTGTCGGCGATGGCGTTGTTCCGGCTGGCGATGCTGCCCGGCATGTCGCTGTTCCGGCCGTTGCTGATGCTCCCGGAGATGCTGTTGCCTTCGATCCTGTTGTTCTCGGCCGAGATGACCCGCACGTCGCCCCGGATGTCGTTGCCGGTGACGACGCTGTTCTCCGCTTCGTTGTCCTGGAACTCGTCGGGGAAGCTCCCCAGCCGACCCAGGCGCGAATCGCCGTAGCCGCCGACCGAGACCGCCGTGTCCGCGGCGATGTCCACCGTGTTGTTGATGAACCTGACGCCGTCGCTGCCGGCCTTCCAGGTGATCCCTGCGAAGCCCGCCCGGCCCTTGATCGTGTTTCCCTGATAGGTCACGTCCACGACCGACACGTTGTCGATCCCTTCCTGCCGCCAGTTGCCGTCGATGGTGTTCCCGGCGACCACCACGCGCCCGTCGCCGGGCGCCATGTTGAAGATCTTGATGCCGTCCTGGCCGACCCCGGTGACCAGGTTGTTGGTGATCGTCACGTCGTGCAGTTTCTGGTATGACCCCCAGAACTTGATCCCGCCCGTGTCGCCGCTCCGGCTGGTCGAGACGATGTTCAGCCCGTCCACGGTGATGTGCGAAAGCCGGTTGCCCTGGATGGCCGCCCGGTTGCCCTGGGCCACGACCCGGGCAGCGCCCTTGCCATCGGCCGACACGAGACGGATCGGGGCGCCGGCAGCACCGTGCTTGTTCGAGAAGTCGAGGGACTGGTTATAGGTGCCGGCGCGCAGGGCTATGGTGTCGCCGGGGCGGGCGCGGTCGATGGCGGCCTGGACGCTATCCCCCGGCGACAGCGTGATCGTCTCGGCAAGGGCAGGCGTCGTGAGGACGGTGCCGGCCAGCAGGACCGTGGAGAGCAGCTTCATATCCGTTACTCCGCCGCCTGGGAGATGAGGTGCCGGGTCACGCCGTCGGGGTCGACCATGTCGGCCGCCCAGTCCAGGCCCTTGGCGCGCAGGAACGCCGGCAGGAAGACATCCGCGCCGCCAGACGCGAGCAGGCTGTCCGCGAGCTTGTGGTCGTCGGGATCGCTCGACCCGACCAGCGCCAGGCCGAGCTCGCCGAGCCCCAGTTCGAACAGCCGGTTTCCCGCGGCCGACGCGTAGTAGTATTGGCGCTTGCGCCGGGCACTCGCGATCAGGTCGACCTGCCGGTCGTTCAGGCCCTGCGCCGAGTAGTAGCCTCTGGTCTGGGGGTCGTTCGCCGCGGCGTTGGGCAGGTAGATCCGGGTCAGGCAATTGTCCCAGATGATCGGGGCGACCTTGCTGCTGGCGATGCTGGAGATCGTCTGCGTCGTGAAGATGACCGCGACCTTCTTCTTCCTCAAGGTCAGCAGCCAGTCCTCGATCTTCTTCGCGAAGGTCGTGTCGTCCAGGAACCGCCACCCCTCGTCGATGATCAGCAGGGTCGGAGACCCGTCCAGGGACTCCTCGATCCGGTGGAACAGGTAGGTCATCACCGGCACCGCGGCACTCGGCTGCTTGAGCAGCGAGCCCATCTCGAACGCCTGCCAGCGGCCCAGGTGCAGGGTATCGCGGTCCCCGTCGAGGAGATGTCCGAACGCTCCGCCCACGCAGAAGGGCTTCAGGGCATCCTTCAGGTCCCGGTCGCCCAGCCGCGCCCGGAGCACGGTCAGGCTGCGCTCCCCGACGGGACTGGTCGCCAGGCTCGCCAGCTTCTCGGCGACGTGGTTCTTCTGCTCCGGGGTCAGCTCCAGTCCGGCTTTGCCGAACAGGTCGTACAGCCACTCCGTGGCCCAGGTCAGTTCGGCGGGCGCGTCGATATAGGCGAGCGGCTGAAACCCCGGCGTCCCGCCCTGGGCGCCGATATCGTGGAACCGGCCGCCGGCACACAGCGTCGTCAGCCGGATGGACCTGTCCTTGTCGAAGGCGTAGACCCGCGCCCCCGGATAACGCAGGCACTGCAACGCCACCGAGGACAGCAGCACCGACTTTCCGGCGCCGGTAGGGCCGTAGATGACCGAGTGCCCGACGTCGTCGTGGTGGAAGTTGAAGTGGAACGGCGTGTTGCCTTCGGTGATCACCCGCATCAGCGCCGGGCCGTTCAGCTCGCCGTTCCAGGACTCGCCGGCCCACACCGCCGACAGTGGGGCCAAGTGGGCGAGGTTCATGGTGTTGACCAGCGGCTGGCGCACGTTGGCGTAGCAACTCCCGGGCAGGCTGCCGAGCCACGCCTCGAAGGCGTTGAACGTCTCGACCCTGGCTATGAAGTGCTTCGCCGTCAGCAGGCCGACCACCTTCTTGGCGTTGTCCAGGGCCTGGCCCAGGTTCTCGTGCCACACCGTGATCGTCGGGGTGACGTAGGCCATCGACACCAGCCCTTCCGCGACCTCCTGCAACGCCGCTAGGGCGTCGGCGTGCTTGGCGACCGCCTCGTGGTTCACCCGCTCGCTGGGCTCCCTGAGGACGTGTTCGGCGATCAGGGTCATGAAGCCCCTGCGCTGGCTGCCCCACCGGTTCACCCGCGTCTGAACGGCCCGCAGCGACTGCTGAGAACCGAGTGTGATCGCGCGCGTGCTCCACCGGTACTCGAAGCCCAGGCTGTTCAGGTCATCGAGCATCCCGGCGTGGGTCGAGGATGGGTATCCCCGAACCCCCACGGTGACCAGGTACCGTTCCGGCCGGGACGTGCCGTTGGCGTCCTCGGTGTAGCCGATCCCGACCCGCATGCCGGGCCACACCGGCTGTTCCGCCAGGAGCGAGTCCAGGAACATCGGGACCTCGGGCATCGCCACCTGGTGCCGCTCCAGCCCCAGGGGATGGTGCAGGAAGGTCAGCAGATCATCGCCATTAAGGAGACGCGCGAGGGGCATGAAGGCGCGCAGCATGTCGCCGATCTCGGTGACGCGATGGGCGAAGTAGTCGACCTGTTCGATGCCGGAGCCTTCGCGCTCGCCGTCTTCCCCCTCGATCAGCAGGCCTTCCAGCCGGCTGGACGCATCGCCCGGCGGCAGGTAGGTCAGGGCCAGGACGTAGTCGGACTCAAGCTGCCGGCCGCTGCCCTGGACAAGGTTTCGACGCTCCAGGTCGAACAGGGCCGCCGCGTGGCAGGGCCAGTCGGCATCCGGGTATTCCGACGTGTAGAAGCGATCCGCGATCAGGTGAACCGCCCAGCGGTCCCCCAGGTGCTTCAGCATCGTGCCCAGGCCGGCGTAGTAGGTCACCAGGACTGAGGTGGTCGTGCTTTCCAGGTCCGGCCCGCGATAGCGGATCAGGGCGAGCAGGCTGCCGTCCTTCTGCGCCATCACGAACGGGTATTGCCCGAACGGCAGCGCCGCGTAGGGCAGATAATCCGCCAGGGACCTGGGCTGCTCGCGGTACTCTTTCAGATTGAGCATGATCTAACCCCCCAGGAACGGCAGGCGCGCCCGGGCCCGCCGCGTGATGAAGTCGAACATGTGCGGGTCGATCCCGGTGAGGTGGCGGGCGACGGTCCAGAGCCCGACGGTCAGCAGCACGCCGCCGGTCACCTTGTGAAGCGAGAAGACCAGCAGGGCCCCCACGGTCCCGATCAGGATGGCGGGAACGCGCGCCACCCCCTTGATCGTCACCGGCTCCAGCAGGCTCTGATGGAGGGTGATCCGGAACCCCGGAACGTCGTCGCCCGCCATCTCAGAACACCATCCCGGCGGTCAGGCCGAACAGGCCCATGAAGAACAGCAGGCCGACCCCGACGATCGATCCGGCGAAGATGATGCCGGCGAAGGTCCGCATGCCCTGGCCCGCGGCGAACGCCATCGTCAGACCCGATGCCACGATGGCGATGGCGATGATCGACCCCGCGACCGGACCGGTGATGGAGTTCGCGACCTGCGACAGCGGGTCTTCCCAGGGCATGCCGCCGCCAGCGGCCCGGGCGGGAGCCGAGGCCATCGAAGCCAGTCCCGACAGCGCGAAGGTCCTGGCGGTGAGAGCGATTTCGCGAAAGCCCATGTCCATCTCCTGTCTTGCCGCTGTGCCATATAGTGACATAGTGTCATAAAGTATCACAAACGGGCAGTCCCATCCAGCCCTCAGGAGATGAGCTCGGTCTGGAATTCCCCGTCCTTATACCCGGTCGGCTTTCGGATCTCGGTCACCCGCCGCACGCCTTCCTCTGTCCGCTCGATGAACACGGCCACCTTGACGGATCGCATGATCAGGCGGTGCTGGGGACAGGCGGTGACTTCTCCGACAAGCTCCTCCAGCCGGTTGAAGATCTCCGCGGCGCTGTCAGCATGGATGGATCCCAGGCCGCCGGGGTGGCCGGTGTTCCAAGCCTTCAGCATGGCCAGGCAGGGTGCCCCTTCCCGGACTTCCCCGATCACGATCCGGTCCGGGCGCAGGCGCATCTTGGCCTTGATGATGTCGTGCACGGTGACGACGGGATCCATCTCGCGCGCCAGCAGGGATGCCATGTCCGGCGCCGAGCACTGGAGCTCGTCCCGGTCCTGGCCGATCAGGATGCGGTGCCGGGTGAACCCGGGAAGCGCCAGCAGCGCGTTCAGCAGCGTCGTCTTCCCGCTGCCGGTCGACCCCCCGACGATGATGTTGATGCGCCGGTCGACGGCATCTTCCAGGACATCGGCCTGCCGCCGGGTCATGATGCCGTCCCGCACGTAGTCGGCCAGCGTGAACACGACCGGCGGCTTCTTCCGGATGGTGAACATCGGCGCCCGCGAGACCGGCGGCAGAATGGCCTGGAAACGCTCTCCCGTCTCGGGAAGGTCGGCCGACAAGAGCGGCCGGTTCCAGCCGATCCCGGTCTCGCCGACATGGTCGGCCACCAGGTCGATCACCTGGAGCGCGTCCTCCGGGTCCATCGTCTCGCCCGTGCACGCCCTGCCGCCGGTCAACCGGTCCACCCAGATCCTTCCATCCGGGTTCAGCATGACCTCGACCACGTTGGGGTCATCCATGGCGCCGCGGATCGTGCCACCCAGCGCGCGCCGGTAGGCCGCCAGCGTCCGGCCGGACGCGATCTCGTTCCTCATCCCGCGTCCTCCGCCAGTTCGGATTTCACCTTGTCGACGGCGGCCAGGAACGCGTCGAACTTCCCCTGGCTGCCGCATATCGTCTGCGCCAAGGTATCCAGGTAAGCCCGGACCTCCAGCAGCTCCCACATCATCCGGTCCTGTCCGACAGTCAGGGCCGCGACCCGCTCATGGATCGTCTCGACGCCGGCCTGGGTGTCTTCGGCGTAGATGAAGCGCTCGACCGCGGCGACCAGTACGGCGGTCCGGGTCGTGCCGGCCCTGGTGGCGATCTTCTGCACCTTCGTGTCCAGGTCGGCCGGCAGCCGAAGATCAAACCGGGCTTTGGGAGTGCCCGCCTTCTGCCGTTTCATGCGCCGTCTCCCTTGATCGCCAGGATTCTCTTCCGCCGCGGCCTGGTCACCGGCACGACGGTTTCAGCCGGCGGCGCTCCGGGTTCCGCCGCCCCGTCCTGCGGGTCCGGGAGATCCCGGGGCGCCGCCCGGGGCTCCTTCGTCCCCGGCCGCTTCCTTGTCGGTGCATCCTCCGGCGGCTTCTTCGGATCGGCCTTCCTGGGCATCGGCGGGCAGGACGCCTGCATGCCAAGCCATCCGATCCCGACCTTCCCGGGGAGGTCGGGGTAGTTGCCCGCGCCGTCGCCCACTTCGGCCGCCGGCAGCAGGCGGTCCCGGAACACCGGCTCCTCGTCGTACCGCACCTTCTTCGCCCTGAACTTCGGATAGCCGGTGACCAGCAGGTACTCGTCTCCCGGCTCCAGCTCGCGCACATCGCCGGGAGACACGATGTCCCGATGGACCTCGTTGGTGACGATGGACTTGTTGCCGAGCATCACCCCGAACCGGCTCCCCTGGAGGTTCTCCATCTGCCGGTACTCGGTGTCCTTCCCCAGCATCCCCGACAGCTGCTTCTGCGTCGTCGGATCGGCGGAGGCGAAGATCACGGTGACGTGGCAGTTCTCCCGGATCGTGTTGTAGCGGGTATAGGCAGCGTCGATGTCGTTGAAGCTCTGGACAGTCTTGAACGACTTCACCCCGTACTGGGCGAACCGTTTCATCAGCAGCTCGTAGCTTTTCATCCTCTTCAGCGCCGGGAACTCGTCCGCGACGATCAGGCAGTCGTGCTTCTTCTTGCGCCCCCGGTTGTCCCGGCTGAGATGGCGCATGTTCACGGTCAGGAACTGCTTCATCATGACCCGAAGCAGGACGATCAATGTCTCCTCGTCCGAAGCCGGCATGGACAGGTAGACCGAGACCGGGTGATCACTGCACATGACGTCGCCCATGGACCACTGCGACGTCTGGGTGGTCCATTCCACGACGGGGTTGTCGAACAGGCTCAGGTGCGAGTCCGCGGTCGCCAGGACCGACGAGAGGTAGCGATCATTCCCCTTCGCCCGCTCCAGCAGCGCCTGTGCCGCCCGCTCGACGACGGGATGCGGACGATCGCCCAGGTGCCGGGTATTCCGCATCTCCCAGGACAGGTGCTCCATCGGCCGGACGAGCTGCCGGCGGACGCCCGCCAGGGTCTTCTCCGGGTCCGGGGCGGCGTAGAGCTGATGCAGGATCAGGCCGGTATAGAATTCCCGGGTTGCCCGGTCCCAGATGTCCGGCTCGTCGCGAACCCCGGCAGGATCGGTCAGGATCGCCGCGATGGCCTGGGCATCCCCGACCTCGTCCTCACCCTTGCGGACTTCGAACAGCGGGTTGAACCGCGCCGACCGCCTGTCCAGGGGATTGAAGTAGATGCAGTGGGAGAAGGACTTGCGCCAGCCGCTGGTGCCCTCGAACCTGTACTCCTCGTTCTCCGTCCCGAAGAACAGCTCCTCCTTGGTGTCCAGGATGAACGCCGACCCCGGGTGCGACAGCAGGGTCGGAACCACCGTGCCGCGCCCCTTGCCCGACCGGGTGGCGCCCGACACCAGCACCGCTTCCGCCCCGTGATGGGTCAGCAGTCGGCCGTCCAGCTTGCCCAGGACCACGCCCCTGTCATCGAGGAGCCCGGCACGCTTCGCATCCTTCAGCGTGCCCCAGGTGCCGGCGCCGAATTCCGGCGGCTGTGATGCGCAACCACCCGCCCTTCCCAGGCGGGCCAGCAGCAGACTGAGCGTCAGCCCGGCCAGCATCGTCCCGCCGGCTATCGCGAAGGGCGTCTGGTGGACCTGGCCCCACTGGCCGGCCCAGGCCACCAACTGCCCGGGCCAGTACACCGGCACCCCGAACGGCTTCCAGCCGCCCAGCGCCGAATGGAAACCGAACCGCGACGCCAGCCAGTATGTCGGCCCCCAGGTAGCCGCGGCGATCCCCAGCACGCTGGCCGTGCCGACAAGCTTGTCCCTCAGTGTCATTTTATATCACTCCTCTTCAGTATCTGTGGCCCATCCCCCGCTGCAGCTCCCGAAGCTTCTCCAGCGCCCGGACCCGTTCCGATCCGGCGTAGAACGCGCCGTACCGCTCCATCAGCTTCGCGTCCGCCGCCGCGCGCAATCCATCACGCAGGGCGACCCGCTCCGCTCCCCGCAACCCGCGCAGGTCCCGCGCCGCGTTCCGCTCCAGCGGCAGGCCCTTCACCGTCCAGTGGGTGAAGTCCCGGTCCCCCTGCGGCTCGAAGGCGCCCCACACGGGCCCGGACAGACGCACGTCGTCGCGGGCGATCTTCCCTGTCGGGTCGCGGAGCCGCTCGCCGAAGGCCGCATCCAGCTCGCGCGCCACCCTGACCGCGTCGTCGTATGGGCCGACGCTGACCGTCAGGCGCTTCGCCTTGTCCGCCGCGAAGTGCATCTGGTACGGCAAGCCACGGTCGGCCAGATCGGCCAGGACGGCCTGGGTCGTCGGATGCCACCGCTCAGCCGGGACGTTCAGGTGAAGCTGCCAGCCGGCCGCCTTCCCAAGCCCCTCCGCCTGCCCGATACCGGCCTCCGGAGCGCGCCGGCGCTTCTCCGAAGACGCGGCGATTTCCTGCGCTGACCGCAAGCCCAGCTCCTTCGTCGCGACCTCCATCGCCCGCGTCCTCATGCCGTGCCGGATGTACTCCCGGTCGATTACCAGATCACCGCCCCGATCATCCCGCCCGCGGATCAGGACATGAGCATGGGGGCGTCCGGTGTCATAATGTATCACAGCGCACCATGTTAGTCTGGAGCCCAGATCCCGCTCGTACCGGGCCATCACGTCGCGGACGTAGCGCCGCATATCGAGCCGGTCGCCCCGTTCCGGCGAGATGATCGTTTGGAAATGATGCCGATCTTCCGACCACTCCTCGGCCAGGCCCTTCGGGTCGACATCATCCCCGGTCGCCGTGAAGCCGCGCGCGTCCTGGCCGTCAAGGCCCGCCGCTCGCTTCTCGAGGTACCGGGCATGGGCCGCCGCCTTCGCCGCCGGCTGGATCTTCGTCTTGACCGTCACGCGCTGCTGGGAAGCTGCCGCCGGCCGGACATAGGCCCACCGCCCGCGTCCCATGATCGTCGGGGCTTTCAGCCGGCTGGCACTCGCCTCCATCGCTCCATCGACCGGCTTTCGCATATGCATGCGAGGCTCGATCCCGTCCTCGTCACGCTTGAAGAAGTATCGCGACCTTCGGCTCATCGGCACCTCAAGACCTCCCCTGTCATATCTGGAACCCATCCGGATCAGTGTACGGATTTTTTCTGGACGGCCCGCCGTCACACAGGCGATCACCCGCGTGATCGCACGGTTTCCTGCTGTTTGGTCCGGATTGGCTTTCCTTCTTGCTTATGCTCCCTCATGCCCCCCGGGTTCCAGGTCCCCGCTCGACGGTTCCGGCCCGCCGGCCGCCGCGCCCTGCCCCGTTCCGGCGCGGCCACCGGACCGCCTGGCGTGCCCGGCACGGAACGTCCTGGTCGGATTATCGGCCCTGCGCCGCCGGCCGCAACTTTCTTGTCGGCCATGGAACGGATCTGGACCGCGATTCCGCATCGCCGTTCCCCGGGCTCGGCATGCCGGCGCTTTGGCTGGCCGGAGATCTCGCCGGCCCCGGGCCGGGCATCGCGGACCGATCGGGCGCCATGTGGCCGCATCCTGGACGTAGGTTCGACGGCACCGTCGCGTCTGTGTCACGCCCTTGTCGCGTCTGTGCCACGCCTTCGTGACGCTGTGGCGACGCTGCGTGTCGCATTACTGTAGCGCTTCCGCGACTTGATCGCTGGCAGCGGGCGGATGGGAACTGGTTTGGTGGGGATCAGGGTGGCCGGCCCCAGGACCTTGCCATTTCCCGCATCGGGACGAAGTCCCGCTCCCCGAACGCGCTTCCCTCTCCAAGGCGCAGGCCTTGATGTAGTGTAATCATCTACACTTTCGAGGCCGGCATGAAGACGATCACCGCGGCGGAGGCGAACCGCCGGTTTTCCCATCTGCTCCGCGAAGTCCGCGACGGGACATCCTATCTCGTGACCTCGCATGGCGCGCCGGTCGCGACGCTGGCACCGGCGGATGGCGAGTTGCGGACGAGGATGCGGGCGCGCGACGCCCTGCTGGCCCGTCCGCGGGGGCAGCCGGCAACCGACATCGGCCGCTGGAACCGGGACGAACTCTATGACGACGATGACGAAGGCGCGGCGCCTCCCGGCGGGACCGAAGCGTGAAGCTGGCCCTGGACACCGACCCTGGCCTACGCCGAGGGTGTCGACGGATCGGAAGCCCAGGCACGGGCCGCCGCCCTGGTCGCGGCGCTGCCGCTGGTCAACGTCGTCGTTCCCGTGCAGGTTCTGGGCGAACTGTTCCGGGTGCTGACCCGCAAGGCCAGGCGTCCGGCCATCGAGGCGCGGGCGTCGGTGCTGGCGTGGCGGAACGGTTTCGCGACGCACGACACCACGGCGGCGGCGCTGGCGTCGGCCATGGATCTGGCGGCGGACCACGGCGTTGCCGCGTGGGATGCCGTGATCCTGGCGGTCGCCGCGGACGCTGGCTGCCGCCTGCTGCTGTCGGAGGACCTGCACGACGGCTTCACGTGGCGCGGCGTCACGGTCACCGATCCCTTCTCCGCGCAGCGCCATCCGCTTCTGCTCGCCGTTCTCGACGCCGAACTCTGAACCGGCGTTCCATGGGTTTCACAGACACCGTGCCCGGGTGCTGAAGCCTGTTCCGAACTCTGCGGATCTGACAAGCCTGTCCCCTCGGGCATGGCGGCGTAGAGCTCGCGACACGCTCCAGAAATCCGACCTTAGCAGGTGCGATGCAGCCGTATGGCGTATGTCTGATGAGTCCCTGACGGTTCCCGGACACGTCCTTCTACATTGTTTCGACGCTGGCGAGACAGGTGACCGATGCCGCGGCGCGAGGATGCCATGGCCGAACTGCGGGCGGCGCTTCCCGCGGCGCCGGGGATCCGGTCGTCACTCCACCAGTGGATGCGCGCGCACTACGACGACGTGTCTACGCTTCTGGTTCTCCCGCGGTTTGCGTGGAAGGCCCTGAAGTGGGGCTGGAGTTCCTTCGGGAGGAGCAACATATAGTGGTACATGCATGAGCTCCTCCCAATCCCGGACTGCCGCATCGACAAGGTGAGGCAGGCTGGCCCGGCTGACCTTTGCGTTGCCGTTCAGGGAACGTGATCCGGTGCGTCGTGTCCGGACTGCCGCACCGCCAGCCAGGCTGTCCACAGATACCGTGTGATCGGGAACGGGATCACCGCTAGATCCAGCAGAAACTACACCGGACGATGCTTGTCCAAGCTTTCCCAGATCACGCGCACCGGCCCGGTCTGGACGGACAGATCCGCCGTAGTTGAGATAGGCGCTGCCAGGATGACGGCGCCGGCCTATGCAGTAGGCGACAATACGGTTCAGAGCGTCTCCGGTATCCATCTCCCGCTGGCCGACGACGGCGAGACGGTCGACATGATCTTCACCTTCGTCGCTTACCGGACGACCTGATGAGTATCTGCTCGTTCAGGAAGCTCGTCCGACCGCATTCGCCAGTGCTGCTGCGAGGGTAGCATCCAGATACGGCTTCTGAAGAACGGTGCTCAAGGGAAAGACACCGTCGATTCCGCCCATGCCATATCCGGTCGTGAACACGACCGGCACGCCTCGGGACGTCAACGCCTCGGCCACGGGAAACACGCGCTCGCCTGCAATGTTGACGTCGAGCACGGCCGCATCGAGTTCCGCTCCTACCAGCTCCATGGCACGCCGCACCCGCCCGACCGGTCCGACCACGACACACCCGAAGCGTTCCAGTGTTTCCTTGACGGCCATGGCGACCAGTACCTCGTCCTCGACGACAAGGACCCTGAGCGCCTGCAGGCTCTGCACTGCGGTCATCCCGTTGTGTTCCCCACGAAAGGGAAATCGATCACGCACCTGGCGCCCGTGGGTGGGAAATCCAGAATGACGTTGCCGTCCAACTGATTGGCCAACCCATCCCCGATGAGCTGCGATCCGAACCCTCGCCGCGCCGGCGGCGTGACCGGAGGTCCGCCAACCTCCTCCCACCTGACCCTGAGACGGCATTCTCCCGTTTCATCGACGATCGACCATCCGAGCCGCACCTGCCCGTCCGGTACGGATAAGGCTCCGTACTTGGCGGCATTGGTCGCCAGTTCATGGAAGGCCATGCCCAGGGCAACCGCATCCTGGGGCGGCAACCACACGGCGGGGCCGTCGATTACGGCACGGCTACGGCCATAGGGCGCCAGTTCGGCCTGGGCGAGTTCGACCAGCGGCGCACCCTCCCAGTTGCCGCGCGTGAGCAGGTTATGGGCATTCGACAGGGCCAGCAACCGCCCCTCGAAGGACTGGACGAACGCTGCTGGCGTGGAGCACGACCGCGAGGTCTGCCGGGCGATCGACTGTACCGCGGCCAGGGTGTTCTTGACCCGGTGGTTGAGCTCGTTGATCAGCAGCTTGCGGTGCTCGGCCTGCTTCTGCACCGTGCCGAACAGCCGGGCATTGTCAACCGCCACGGCCGCCTGGGCCGCAAGACCGACAACCAGCCGCTCGACGCGGGCCGTGAAGACACCGGGCTCGCCGTGTCCGAGGATGACGCCGCCCAGCGTCTCTCCCGACCGGGAGATCACGGGTACCGCCAGGTAACTGCGGACCGGGGGGTGACCAGGGGGCATGCCACGATGCGGCGCATTGCGCCCGTATCGCGGGTCCTGGGTGATGTCGTCGGATCGGACGGTCGTCTCGCCCCGGAAGGTCGGGGTGAACAAGGCTGTTTTGCGGGGCATGGGGTACCCGGCGAACATGGCGGTACCTGGGCCTGACAGGGCGTGCAGGGTGTAGGCCTCACCACGCTCGCCGACCACGTTGTAGAAGAAGGCTCCGATCTGGGCGCCGGCCAAGCGGGTGGCACCGTCGGTGACGGACTGAACCAGTTGGTCCAGATCCAGTTGCGCCGAAACCTCGGTCCCGACGGTGTTGATGGTCTCAAGCTCCTGGGCCCGCAGCCGCTCGGCTGCCGAGGCGCGCTCCGCATCCACGCGCGCCCGCGCCTGGGCCCAGGCGGCGGCGGATACCATGCCGGTCGCGAGAAGACCGCCGGCCGCGACGACCCACACCAGCTCACGTCCCGAGGTGCCGTCCAGGCCATCCCCTGCCGCGTAAGCCACGGTCCAGTGCCGGCCCGCGACTTCCAGCGGGCGCTCTGTCCGATACTGCGCCCCGCCATCAACGCTCCAGCCTTCGGAACGGTGCATCACGGCTCCCGCGGCCGGATCGCCGTCGTGGATCTCCAAGGCGACGCTGGGCTGTACCCCGCCAAGGAGTTTGCCGAGCAGGTCGTCGGCCCGAAACGGAGCATAGGCATGCCCGAGGAGAAGGCGCCGGCGCTCCTCGACGGTGTCCGGGACATCGCGTCCCCGGTACACCGGCACATAGATCAGGAAACCTGCCTGGGCATGCTGCCCGATCTCCTGTACCAGCCGGACCTTGCCGGAGGCGGCGGGTTCACCGGAGTCGCGTGCCAGTTCCATGGCCGCACGGCGCACCGGATCGGTCGCCATGTCAAAGCCGGTGGCCGCCTTGTTCCGGCTGTCGAGCGGCTCCAGGAACACGATCGAGTGGATCTCGCTCCGCGGAGCGGCAGGCCAGATGCGAAACCCCTCAAGCCCCTGCCGCTGCATATCCGCTTCCAGACGCTCGACTTCATCCGGCGACACATGCGCACTGAAGCCGAGGCCCTGAATTCCGGGGTAGCGCTCCGGAAGGTTCAGCCGCGTCGCGAAGGCAGCGAACTCGGTCCGGGTCACGTCGTCGCTCGCCGCGAACAGGGCAGCCGTGGCCCGAAGGACCGCAACGTAGGTTTCCATGCGGTCTTGGATGGCGGCGTGGGTTTGCTCAACCTCCTGGAGAAAGCGATCCTGGCCCTCGAGGTCCATCGCGCGCCAGGATCCAGCTGCCGCGACAGCCGTGGCGAGGCTCCCCATGGCCATGACCATCACCGGCCAGGTATGGCGCCTCCGCATCAGTCCTCGCAGCGCTGAAGCGACGACAGAAGCGGTCAGCATTGTCGTCCTGGCTGCAGGACGGAAGCCACGGCTTCCAGGATGACTCCATCGGAAACAGGCTTGATCAGGATGTCCGCCGCGAACTCCCTGCCGTCAAGGCAGGCCCGCTGGTAATCGCCCGTCAGGAAAATCACGGGCACTGCCCGCGATGCGAGTTCGGCCGCGACCGATATGCCGTCGATCGCTCCCCGAAGACCGATGTCGACAAGCGCCAGATCGGGTGGATGGTGATCCGCTTCCACCAAAGCTTCCGTGCCGGTACAGACAGGCCCGACAACGACGTAGCCGCTGGTCTCCAGGACTGCCTGGAAGTGCAGGGCAACTACCGCGTCATCCTGACAAAGCAGAATGCGTGAGCTGCCTGCGGTGGACGACATCGCCAGGGGATCCTCAGCCAGGTACATCATGTTCCTTGATCACGAAGAAGCTGGGGAACATACGGTGCATATGGTTAATAAATAGTTAAAATTTATAACCTGGTGTACTTAGGGGGTCCGGGGGGCCGCCCGCCACGCAGCGATGGTGTCCTCGGTGAACCGGATCGTCAGCGAGCCGCGCTGCCACGTAAACAACGTTTGCGCTGACAGCGTCAGGCGGAGCGAAGCTCCGCTGAGAGCTGCCAGAGCCCGCCCTTCATGAGCTTGCCAGTCGGGAACCATGTAGCGGCGCTTCGGGACCCGGTGGCGGCGGTCGGCAGTGTACGTGTGCGGCATGGGCAGGCGGTTGATCAGCACGGGACCCGCCCTCTATCCCGCATCCTTTCCGAGGGCGATCGCAGTATCCGTGCCCCAAGCCACCGTCGGCATGGTAGTGTGGCCGACGGCAAAGTCATCGCATGCCGTGCCAGTAACCCTGATGCCTACCGGAAATCATTTACCCGCCTGATGTCATGCCGCTGCTTGCTTATGGAGTTGACGAAGCCGCTTATCACGCTTGGGCAATGTCGCCCTCTGCTTGGGAGGAATTGAAGGCCAGCTATCGGGATCTGGGGCTCACTACCCCATGCTGCGGGGCGGCAGTCATCCCCGTCCGCTCACCGACCGGCTGGCAATTCTTCCGCCATAAGCCGAACACGGTCTGCACCATTCGCGAGAGCTTGGCGCACATCGCCTGCAAATCGATCATGGCGCGTGCGGCAGCCCGGCTCGGTCTGGACGTCACCACGGAGGCGCGTGCGGACGACGGAACCTGGGTCGCCGATGTGCTCGTGCGGCATCCGGATTGGACGGTGGCTCTCGAAGCCCAACTCTCCCGCATTCCGTTGGCGGCCATTGAGGATCGCCAGGAGCGTTACCGGGAAGCCGGTATTCGCGGCGCGTGGCTGGTCGGCTACGACATCGCCAGGCTTGGGGCCCGGCGCGACCTTCCTCTGTTCCGCCTGGAGGTGAAGCAGGCCGAGCGCCTCGCACCGGCGGTGATCGAGTCCGCGCCGGATAGGGCACCAGCACGAACTGATCTGGCGACGTTCACTGAGAAACTGCTGACCGGGCGCGTCCGCTTCAAGGGACCACCTTCCCGGGCCGGTGCTCCATCGGTAGCGACCGTGCCATCGGTATGCTGGAAATGCTGCCGCGACATTGATCTGGTCGTGGCCCTCGTCAATTTTCCGGCGCATACCGTTTTCGCGCCGCACGGCATCCTGCCGGCGTGCGATCTTGGCAAGCTTCCCGAGGCGCTGGCCGTCTACCAGAGAGCCATTTCCACGCTGCATGGAGCGTGCGAGTCGCTCACCCCGCTGCGCCGTCCGCCGCCCTCCCGCATCGCGACCGGCATGCGCGCGCACTGTCCTTGGTGTGATGCAGCCATTTCCCTGCAGAGGGTTCCCGAAACAACCCTGGCATCTTGCAGATGGCATCTCTGCTGGACACTCGCCGGCAAACCCTGGGCACCGTCGAAGCTGCACTCCTCACGCTGGACCTGGAACGGGTCAGCGGACTGAGGCAGGATGATCCGGGTTTTTCTCGGTTGCCGGCCGTGCGCCGCTTCGGCAAGAGCGGCTCGATGCGGGTCCATTCGCAGTCGGTCAGCACATGACGCGTCATGGGAGCTCCCCGCCAGATTCGCCCTGGAGTCTTCAAGTGGATGTGCAATGGAGGGCAGTTTCATGGATCGCACGATCTGGCATTGCCACATCGCCATCTCCCTGGACGGCAAGATCGCCCGCCCCGATGGGTCTGTCGACGACTGGCTGGCGGCGGATTACCCGGCTGAGCACTTCGGTTTCGACGCCTTTCTCGCTGGCGTCGACGCGATCCTGATGGGCCGTGGAACGTACGGCGCCCTCCGTCGCTTCGGGGCTGGCCGTACCCCGGCAAGCCCGCAGTTGTCCTGACGACACGGCCGCTGGACGACCCGCTACCGGCCGGCGTTGAAACCCGCTCCGGTGACATAGCCGCCGTCGCCGCCGAGTTGGAGGCCTGGGGCTATCGCCGCGTCTGGATCGAAGGCGACGGCCAGGTCGTTCGGTCCGTGATCGGGATCGGCAGGATTGACGTGCTCGAGATGGCTGTGATCCCCGTCATTCTGGGAAACGGCATTCCGCTCTTTCCGCAGGGCACCGGCGAGCTGAAACTTCGGCTCGTCAAGTGCGAGACCAGGGCAAAGAGCGCCCTGCATCTGGTCTACGAGCGCGCGGACTGACCCAACATAGAAGCGACTTTGAAACCGGGGTCTGGGACGGCCGTGGTCACGTGGCTGGGACTGGTGGCGGTGGCACTGGTCCTCACGGATCGGATCGCCGCGCTGACCGACGGGGACTGTGGGAGATCAGCGTCATCCGCTTCTGGTCTCCGTTCTCGACGCCGAACTCTGAACCCGCGTTCGATGAGTATCACCGACACTGTGTCCTGGCACTGAAACCTGTTCCAGATTCCGCTGATGGCGGGATTGCCTGTCACCAGTCCGTGCCGTCACCCGAGTACCCTGGAGGCGCCGGTGGCAACGGGTCCTTCAGCGACGACGGCGCGGAGCTGGGTGGCGGCCGACACCGGTTCGGACGGGAGAGGCCGTTGGGGTTCAGGCCGGTCAGTGCCGGTTTCCGGGATCTCCTGGACGCGGTGGAAGACTGACGAGCATTCTCTTGCGGATAGGGAGTGCTGTAGCGCTCGCGACACGATCCCGTGACGCAACCTCGACAGGTGCGATGCAGCCGTATGGCGTATGTCTGATGAGTCCCTGACGGTTCCCGGACACGTGCCTCTACACTGTTTCGACGCTGGCGAGACAGGTGACCGATGCCCCGGCGCGACGATGCCATGGCCGAACTGCGCGCGGCGCTTTCCGGGGCGCCGGGGACCCGGTCGTCACTCCATCAGTGGATGCGCGAGAACCACGACGACATGTCGGTGCTTCTGCAGGAGGTCCGGCCCAACTGGCGGAGGCTGGCCGACGCATTCACCCGCATGGGTTTGACCGACGGAAGCGGCAAGCCGCCCCGGCCGCAGACCGCGCGCCAGACCTGGTGGCGCGTCCGGCGGGCGACGGCGCAGGGACGGCCCGCGCCGCGCGCGGAGGCGCGGGGTTCTCCGGCGGCATCCGATGCCGGTGACGTCCTGGCACGGCTGGTGGCCGAAATGAACGAGCGGAGCGGAAGGAGGAACTGAATGGCGAACGGCGATGATCAGGGAACCGCCCCCACTCCCGTCCCGGTCCTCGCGGTGGGTCTGGGCCGCGGGTTCGGCGGCAAGTCCACCGGGCTCGCCGAGCTGGTCTGGCGCGCGCGGCATCAGGGCCGCGACGTGATCGTGGCCGACGGCGACGTGCGGTCGAGGACGCTGGCCGGCCTGTTCCCGGACGAGGCGCTGGCCCCGCCCACCGGGGAACTGCCCGACATCAAGGCCTGGCTGACCCGGATGCTGAACCGGATGATCCGCGAAAAGCGCTCGGCCGTGCTCGATCTCGGCGGCGGCGACCGGGTTCTGCAGGAGTACGGGCGCGACCTGCGGCTGGTCGAGTTCTGCGCCCGGCGCGGCATCGAGCCGCTGGCGCTGTATTTCCTGGGGCCGGAGGAGGAGGATCTGCGGCACGTCCTGTCGATCTGGGAGGCGGGCTACTTCCGTCCCGCGCGGTGTCTGCTGGTGCTGAACGAGGGCGTGATCCGGGAAGGCCGGACGGTGGCGGGCGCGTTCGAGCGGACGGTCGGCGATCCCGGCTTCAAGGCGATGGTCGGCGCCGGCGCCGTGCCGCTGCTGATGACCCGGCTGGCGTGCATGGACGCGCTGAGGACGCTCGGCGCCGGCTTCTACCGGGCGGCGGCGGGCGACGGGATCGAGATCGATCCGGTCGAGCAGTTCATGGTCGAGGACTGGCTGGCCGACCTGGAGGCCAAGCGCGCCCGGGTGGGCGCCTCGGCCTGGCTGCCGTGACCGGCGGCGCCGTCGGGCACGTCGAGGAGTATTGCGCCCGGGCGGGAATGCGGCCGGACAGCCCGCTCCGCCTGGCGCTGCTGACCGCGACGCGGACGGCGGAAGCGGCGCGGGAGGCGGTCGGCGGGGCGCGCGGGCTGACGCCGGAGGGCGAGGCCGAACTGATCCGCCGGGTCTGCGAGGCCTCGGCGGCGAGCACCGCCGCCGAGGCCGGCCGGATCGTCCGGCGCCTCGACCTTGGCATGGTGCTCGGGGCGGCCGGACTGCTGGTGATCTGTGCGCTGCTCGCCTTCGCCGGCGGGTACTGGGCGGGGCGGGGCGAAACGGCGGCTCTTGGGGCGGAGATTTCGGTGATCCTGCGCAATGACGCGGACGCGGCGAAGGCGTGGCTCCCCCTGATGCGGAACAATGACGTGAAAGCCGCTTTGGAGAAATGCCGCGGTGCAGCGCTCTGGGTCAGCAATGGTCGAAACGCCTGCCTCGTGCCGCTCTGGCTCGATGGACCGGGCGCGGCTCCCAAACATTGACCGACACGTTGGTCGTGATGGCCCATAGCTACAGGGTAGAAACCAATAAGATCTCAGCCAGCACATTTGCAGCTTCAGAAAGAAAAATCCGTAAGCCGAGAGCCTATTTAGGAAGGTAGCCCTTTTCTTTAAGATCGGCCAGCAGGACCCGCTCGACGTAATGAGCCATTGGCCGTCCATCATCAGCGGATGCTTTTTCAAGAGCGTCGCGAACTTCCTGTGAAAGCCTGAGTGTAATTCCCGGCCCCTTCGGCGCCGATGCTTTTGGCATATATCCTCCGAGATGCTTATAGATGCTATAAGATGCTGACAGATGCTGTATAATGGCTACATCATCTCGCGGCGTTTCATCGTTTGCAAAGGAAGGCAATGTGCAGCACATCGTCAACCTCGAAGCAGAGCCCATCGATGCTCCGCTGGCTTCCATTGGTGAAGACAACCGATACGTGGCCTTCGATTTCCACATGCTAAACTCCGGCCTGGTCGAACTCCGCGCCGTTTACAACGATTACTCACCCGATACCGGCCGTTACGGCTACGAGGAGATCGACCGCAAGGTCGTCGATCCCGAGGACGCCATCGACTTCGCGGTTGACATGGAGCGCGACGCCGTCGGTTTCCTCGCCGAAATGAACATCGGCAGCCACGCCGACGGCCGTTTCGCCGAGGGTGTCGAAAATGCTCTCCGTCGCCTGATGTCGGCCTCCCTCACCGCCGCCGCCTGAACCATCGAACCCGGCACCGGGGAGTGGGTCAAGCACTCTCCCGGCTTTCGCCTGACACCGGAGTTCCCGCGATGACCCGCAAGGAACATGACATCATCTATCGCCTGGGCAGCGTCGGCGCAACAGCGAGGACAGGAGCACCAACGGTCCTGGAGGAGGCAACCTCTGGACCGGCGGGTATCGGCCCATCCGGACTGCCGCCCACAATCGCCAGTGCCATCTTCGAGATCACCGCCTGGGTAAGATTGCAATACAGTTCCCAACCCAATGCGGTTGCCGGCTACCGGTTGGCCGGCATCGACGCCGTCGTGACCGCAACAGGTCCCCTATACAGTGAAGCCGGAATGATTAAGGCGGGGAATGTGGAGGCGGCCGAACCGGGCGACCCTGGCGGCAGGAAGTCGTTGCGTCCAGCCTCCGGCTTCGACTTGGAGCGCGGCCCTGACACGTTGCATCGGCGCGTCCTGTACCGTATTGGTGTGCTGCCGATGGAGGACGCGCGGGCATTCGGGACTGAGCCAGGCCTTGCGCCCCGACGGATCGTCGCCGCACCCTTCAAGGCCACCGTGGCAACCTCCCCGTCGACACCGCGTGAGGACTCGGTCGATGGTGCCGCTGCGGAGACCCGGCTGGCGATGGTTGCCGATGCCGATGGCCACCCGCTGATCGGTGCCTGGACCCGGTTGGCCGTCGCCGAACTGACGGCCTTGCCGACGGCGGAGGCGCGCGAGTGTTGGCTTGCCTGCCACGGGGCGGAACTGCGACAGGTCCGGGAGGCCGATCCGGGACACGCCGCGGCCATCGAGCGCACGGCTGCTGCCGGGAAGCTCCGGCCGCCTTTGGCCCGTGCTGCACCCGACGACGGCCGCCTCGACCCCGGCGACGCAGACCGGCGATACATCAAGGCGGCTCGCGCTGAACTGGACCGACTCCTGAACCGGCTTCCCCCATAGCCTGCCGCGAACGTTGAGGCTGAAAGCCGGTATCGGGATCCCGCGACATGCCGGCTGACGACCGTGCTCTCCCGCCCTCACCGGGGCACTCGGCGGCGCTGGCCTTCGAAGCCCCCTTGATCGACCACTTGGCGCGCCGGCCAAGCCGGGCCCGGAATCAACTCGGGGTGATGGAAGCGACATCGGACGGCGCGGCCCGTACCGAAGCCCTGTCCGCCCACGAGGACACGGCCATGCAAGTGCCGTTGCTTGGCAAGGCGTCCGTCATCGGCGTCGACATCGCGGACAGTGAGGAGCGCCAACGGGCCAAAGCCCTGGTCATGCGCTTGATCGCCACCGGTCCGACGCGCCTGCCCGAGGCCGGCGACGTGTGGGCGGACCCGACGCCACTGGAGGCGATGTTCCCAACCGATCTCGGGCGCAGGCCTGAGGGAGGCTCTCGGTGGGGGCGGCCAATGGTTTCGGCAGGCTGGACAGGGCACCGACGCCGCCCCCCGCGGAGAAACCGTATTGGCAGAGTCAATCAAAGAGACTAGTATTCACAAAGATCACGAAGATGAGTACAAATAAATACGCCTATGTACGCCCGGCTAACCTCATGCATGACGTTCCAGAAAGTACTTTTCTGAGTTTTGTCATGATGCAGATCCTCAACTATGGTGGCGGGTCCTGCATGGAGATGACAATGAACGGCATCGACAGTACAGGCAGCTTCGATACATCCATCGGTTCTCCCATTGCCCGCGGGAACGGCGTCGCGCCGCCCGCGGGCCGGCGGGGTGAGAGGATCGCCGCGGTTTCGGAGCAAACCGTCCGTTCGGCTCATGAGGTCCGGGTCGCCGGAGAGGAGGCCATCGACACCGCCCGCACGGCACCCCGCGTCCCAGCCGCATGATCGACCGGCCGGTGCGGGATGTGCTGCGAACACACCCCGCTCCGGTCTTCCAACCGGAGTTCCCCACGTGCTCAACGCGATGAACACTCCCAGGTACCGCACACGCCCGTTCCTGTCCAGGCCGTGCCGCCCGCCCGGCGGCAGCCTCACGGGGACCGCCGCCGATCCTCCGGCCCTCAGTGTCGTCTACGTCCCCGTCGCACCCGGCAGCCGCTGGGACGAGGTCGCCGCTGACCTGCGCGCCGCAGGTTTCGATGTCCGCCCCGCTCCGATGCCCGCGGTTCGAAAGGCCCCTCCCCTGCCCGTGATCCTCCATTCCAGGGAGGGGTGACCCATGGTCCGACCCGACTTCGGCACGACCGTGCCGGCATCGGCAGGGTCCGGCCGCCAGGGGCAGGGAGAGCGACGCTGTCTCTCGTGCGGCCATCCGTTCGCCAGTACCGGCCCCGCCAACCGCATCTGCCGGAAATGCAAGGACCGCGACATGTGGAAATCCGGCGTCCGCGATTTCGTCGCCGACGGGACGTCCTGGCCGGAGGATTCGCCATGGCACATCGCCTGACTTGCGCGCAGCGCCGCCTCCTGGCCGACGGCGTGCGTGCCGGGCTGGTCGGCTGGCTGCTGACCTGCCCGGTCGCGGGCCGGCACTGTCTCGTGCTCCGGGCCCGCTCCACCACCATCCTCGGGTTCTCCTTCAGCCGGTTCGTGACCGCGGCCGCGAACCACTTCGGCCGGGACTACCACCCCCGCTCGCCGGGAGCGGCCGGCACCTTTCCCCTGTCCATCGAGGAGGCGTGCGCGCTGGCCAACGATGTCGAGTTGGAGCTGGCGACCGGCGACGAGATCCAGGCGGCGGCGCTGGTCGTGGCGCACGCGCCGTTCGCCCAGCCCGGGATCGGGGGACCGGACTGGCATCCCTACACCACCATGCTGGACCGGCTCGGCATCGACATCCTGGACGGCGATCCGGCCTGGAAGAACCGGGTCAGGGACCGCCTGCGCGCTTTCCGGCGGCATGTCGCCGCCGTTCACGCCGCCGCGGAGTGACGACGATGGAGAACATGTATCCCCTGCTGAACGTCGGCGGCAAGGCCCGGATGGGCTGCTACGCGGCGTTCCCCGGCACCGGCCCGCAGGGCGCCCGCTGTTCCGGCTGCGCCCACCGGTCTCCCGACGGGTCCCGCTTCGTCTGCGCGAAGTACAGGGCGCTGACCGGGCGCAAGGGCAGCCCGATCGATCCCGGCTCGCCGGCCTGCCGCTATTTCGCCGCCCGGCCGGCGTCCGGCGCCCGGCGATGAGTTCCCCACCGCGCGCCCGCCCGGATCCCGCGCGGCAGTCCCCGAACCGCACGGAGGTCACCATGCCGACCGACCACGCCGACATCTCCGCCCCGGCCGCTGCCGGACGTTTCGCCCGGGTGCCCGCACGGTGGCTCGAGGACCCCGGCGTCGGCGTCGACGAACTGGCGGTGCTGACAGTCCTCGCCGTGCATGCCGGCCCGGACGGCGTGTGCGTCGTGCGCCAGCGCACGCTGGCCGGCCTGCTCCGGCGCTCGCGCGAGTGGGTGTGCCGCGTGCTCGCCCGGCTGTGCGGGCCCGGCGGGCCGGTCGAGAAGGAGTACCGGGCCGACCGCGACGGCTGGAACCTGGCCTGCCGCTACCGCCTGCCCGACCTCGCCGCCTTGGAGGACGGTGCAGCCGATATCTCCGGCGAGCCGAGTCCCGGTCCCTCCACCGGCGGCGCGCGGGGTGCTGCGCGCGATGGCGGCCAGGACGCGGCCGTGGCGGACGATCCGCCACCGCCCGGGCCCCCGCCGGCGGAACCCGCGGCGCCTGAAGTGACCGGGCCGATTAAGCCCGCACCGGCGGCTGTGATCGTTCCGACACCAGCCGGTGTGACGGAGGACACACACCGGGAACAGACTCTCCTGAACAAGGATTCCTCCAGCGACGCCAACTTGCGGTGCGCGGGCTGTCACTGCCGGGAGCGGACACCGGGCAGCGTCACGGTGCCGAACGGCGGCGACGACCGGAACTGTCCGGTGCCGGCCGACTGGCAGCCGGGCGACGGCGACCTCACATGGCTGGCGGCGCACCGGCCCGACCTGGACGCCCGGTACATGACCGAGGTGTTCGTCTGCGGATCGCGGGCGCGGGGCCTGCGTTATGCCGATCCCTCGGCGGCGTGGCGCCGCTGGGCGCTGGCCGAGCGCGCGCCGGGCCGCCGTCCAGTCGCCTCGGCCGTGCCGCCCCGCGAAACCCGGGCGCCGCCGCTGCGGTCGGCGCCGCGCGGCTACTACGCGGAGCAGCGGGAGCGCAACGCTTCGCTCGGCCGCGAGGTGCTGGCCAGCATGATGGCGCGCCGGGGCGACGCCGTGGATGGCTGGATGGAGGGCTGACGCGGTGGGCGATGTGATCCCCCTTGCCCCTGGCACGGCGCCGGCCGGCGATGCCGGCGCACCACCGGCGGAGGACGTGGACGCGTTCGCCGCGCGGACCGCGCGGGAACCGTTCTGGCTCGACACCGTGGCGATCCCGGAGACGTTCCGGGAAGCACTCGGGGTGGCCGTGGCGGAGGCGCGCCGGGACCTGGAGCCGGGCCGCCCGGCCGAGATCGTGGATGCCCTGGTGACCCTGGCTGACCGCCACCGGCTCGATCTGCTGGACCGGCGCGCGCTGGAACTGGACGCCGAGGTCATGGCGGCGTGGCCGCGCGACCTGTGGATGCGGGCGTACCGGACGATCTGGGAGCGCTGGGCGTGGCGGCGGATGCCGACCGTCGGCGATTTCCGCGGCCCTCTCGGCGACGCGATCGAGCGGCGGCGCCGACGCTACGACCTGCTGACGACGCTGGACGCCAGGCTGCGCGCCCGGGCCGGACCAGGATCGCTGCCGGAGTGCATCGCGGCGCTGGAGCGGGCAGGACCGGGTGTGCGGCAGACCTGGTTTCGGGCGGCGCTGCGGCGCGATCCCGGCCTCACCCCCGCGGACCGCCACGACCTGAACCGCTGGGTGCCGGTCGTCGCCCGGCGCATTGCCGAGGTCGGGCTGTTCGGGTCTCCGGAAGCGTGACCGGGCATCGGCGTCAGTCCGGGCTATACCAATCCCCGGTCCCGCAGCACCCAGACCTAACCTATACGAAAGGACCCTTGGTCTCCGCGAGTTCCTCAAGCGGCGCCAGTCGCTTGTGCAACTCCCTGCCGGCTATCACGCTTTGATCGAGGGCACTGCTATAGTGAACCGCGCCGGGTTTACCGGAGGCCGGGTTGGTTGAGTCACGCCGCCATGGCGACGTCCTCGGTTTGAGCATAGTAGCGCGCTTCGGCCTCGGCGGGCGGGATATTGCCAATGGGCTCGAGCAGGCGCCGGTGGTTGAACCAGTCGACCCATTCCAGGGTGGCGAACTCGACGGCCTCCAGGGTGCGCCATGTGTCAGGCGTCATGGAAAACTGGGTTCTTCGTTCTTTTGTGTGCACAGCCTATGGAGGAAGTCCAGGGTATATTTTCACCTAAGCAGCTGCCATGACGCGGCTGCGTAGGAGATCGAAACTGGCGCGGCCGTACATGGTGCGCTTTACGACTTTCAGCCGGTTGATCTGGCCCTCCGGTGCTCCAGGGTAGCGTCAAGGCGGCGTGGACGGCTTCGACATCCTGACGGAGGCTCCGGGCAAAGCCTTTGAAGCCGCCTTCTTCGGCGGCGCTGATCCAGCCGTCGAGCTGGCCGGCCAGACCCTGCTTGATCATAGTCGAGAATGCCTTCGCCAGATCGACCGCCTGGGCGATCGGCGGCGACAGCTCAAGCAGCGCCGTCGTGAACCGGCGCTCCTCCGCATCCAGCTTGTCCGGTTCGCTCATCAGCATCCGCGCGGCTTTGCGCGTCGTGGGCGGCGGTGCCGGCTTCGCCGAGGACTTGGCGGGAGAAGTCCGTTTGGCAAGCTGATCCTCCCGGCGGCGCCGGGCGGCCCATTGCTTGACGACACCGTCCTGTCCGGCGAAGCCCCGATCGCGGATCTCCCGCCATAGCCCGGCGCCGTTGCGGTATCCGGCATCCCAGCGCGTCTCCAAGTAATCCCGGAACGGGTCGAGAATGCTCCGGCCCCGGTCGGCGTGGAGCCAGGTCGGAGCCCGCCCGGCGCGCAGCCAGCGCCGGACCGTCTTGCGCTCGACGCCGAGCATTCTGGCCACCGCCTTGATCGACATCCCCTGCGCGCGCAGCCGAACCGCTTCCTCGAAGCGGGCCTCTCGCCGGCCACGCGCCTCCAGTGACCGACGTTCAGCTTTGTTGGGAGACGACATCCCGACTCCATCCGCGCCATCGGCACAATTGTCGTTGGCGACCGTCTCGACCGGAGCCGACATTGCCGCGACGCGGGCGGCTTCGGTCAGATGACGGTGATGGTGATCGAGCACTCCGCGCAGAGCATCACCGCTGTTGCGCAGGAGATGCCACCGGTCCGCAACCTGAACGGCCCGAGGCGCTCCTTGACGAGCCCCGTCGGCATAGGCGCCGGCGCGGTCGCGCACGATGATCTCGACGCCGGGGTGGCGCCGCAGCCAAGCCGCCAGGGTCACCGCCTTGCGGTCAGGCAGCAGGTCGATGACGCGGCTCCGTTCCAGATCGCACAGGATCGTGCCGTAGCTCTGGCCTTTGCGCCAAGCCCAGTCATCGACGCCGAGAACACGGACTTCCGGCGCCGGATCGGGAACCGCCTCGCGGATGCGGCGCAGCAGCGTCGTGGCGCCGACGGGGATCGCCATCGTACCCGTCATGCGCGCTCCGGCATTGCCGCCCAGCGCCAGGGCGACGGCATAGTGCAGGGCACGCAGGCGATCAGTGTGGCGAGCCCTGGGGCGGGCAATCACCGCCAGACGCTCGGCGAACGTCTGTTAGCGGCAGGCGGCGTTGACGCAGCGGAAGCGGCGGATGCGCACCAGCAGAATGAGCGGACGTCCGAAACAGGGGACGTCGGCGAGACTGCGCCAGTAATGGCTGTGGTTCCGCGCCGACCGGGCGCCACATGCCGGACAGGCGGCGTCCACATGGTCCAGTTGCACCCGGAGCGTCATTCGGGGGCGGTGAGGATCGATCCGATCGATGATGTGGAGGCTTGGAAAGAACTCGGAAAAGTCGAGGGTAATCAACAGAAAACAGCGTCATTGTTGAGAGTGCCATCTTCATATAAGACGGCCAGTGCACCATGGCATCAGCCCCTGCTAGTTCGCTGGCTTAAGCCGTTGATACAACTCCAGGACGTGCACACAAAAGAACGAAGAACCCAGTTTCCCATGACGCCTGACAAACCCGAGGTGCCGGCGATCCGGCGGACGATGATCAGTGTCAGGTCGAGCAGGAAGCAGGCGAGCAGAACCGGCAGTCGGTTGTAGATGCTGTGGGCGAAGATCGCCTTGAGCCAACGGTACTGACCCTTGATCCGCGTCAGCAGATCGCCGGCGTTGTCGGCATCCTGGATATTGGCGGCATGGACGAGAACACCGAGCAGGAAGCCGGAGGTATCGACCGCGACGTGACGCATCGATCGCGGGGCTTCAACGATCCATCCCTTGATCCTCTTGGCCGCATCGTAGCCGCGCGGCCCCCCTTTTCCGTCGTCCTGACGGTTCGTGTATCGAGGATGGGCACCGCCGAGCTTGGCTCCCGCCCCTCCTCCCGCGGCAGTGTCAGCAGATGATGGCGCATGGTCTCCCAGACGCCGGCCTGCAGGAAAGCGCGGAAACTAGAGATACACCGTAGGCCATGGCGGAAAACTGGGCGGCGGCCGATGCCGCCACTGGCAGCCGGTCCGCACGACGTAGAACAGGCCGTCCAGTAACTGCCGCATGTCATCGTTCGAGGCCGCCCGCCCGGCTTCGCAGGCGGAATGAACGCCTCAAGCAGGCGATACTGGTCACAGCTCAAGGCTTGGCCGGAGCCAAAATCCCCAACCAGCGCGCGATCTTCGGGCGTCCACATCGGCAGCCTCCACCATCAGGATTGCCCTCGTGAACAGTCGTACCGCAACCCCATCGCCGACGCTCGCAGACCTGCGCCTTACTTTCGAAACGGGCAGTCAGCCATCTGCTTGGCCCAGCCCTGCTGGAGCGCCGCCGAAATACAGGTCGAGGGCTGCCAGGATTATCGGCGTTCGCCGTAGTCCGGTCACGGCGCTGATCCGGTCGATCGCTTCAACCGTTTCCGGCGTCAGCCACAGCTTCTTGGATACCCCCACCTTCAGCGTCGGCCGGTAATGGATGTCCCGGCCGGCGCTTCGTGCTTCGACCAGCATCGGAATCGCCTTTTCCACGATGGCCCCCGGCTGATCCTTTATCCGCTCCCAGCAGGCCGGCGAGATCCGCCCAAAATGGATACCGACATCTCTCTCGCCGCGTTGGGGCATTTCCGCTTATCTCCCCGGTCCTGAACTCGTCCATCAGCACGTGCTGCGCGAGAACGATGCTGATCTCACGCGGCGGCACCGGTATCCCCACCCAGCTGCACCTTCCCGCGATGCTCGGCCTTCGGTTTCCCAAGGCCGGGCAGGTAAACCCGACCCGCCGACGACCCGCCGGCCTTCGGCGCCGACCTGAGCCACTGCTCGATCAGCGCATCCTTGGCCTTCGCCAATGGCACCTTGAAAGCCACTTCCACCCCCTCGCGAAACAGACTACTGTTCCGCTGAAGTCTACCCCACGTTAGGGACACGCACCAGCAGCTGGGGACACCGAAATGGCATTGTCACGTTAACTCGGATTTGCCGTGCGAAGACGTCAGCGGTCGGTAAGTCGGCCTTTATGCCGTCATCCGGACGCAGGTTTCCTGCTTCCAGACCTCGAACGCGTTGGTACGGTAGGCGCGGTACTCGGCAGCACTCATAAGATGCCGACGGGGATGGCTGTGCTGGTGAATGGGACCGTGGGCGGACAGGAATTGCTGGGCCTGCCGGGGTGACTTGAACCGCTTCATCCGCCGTTCGCGCTGGCGGGTCAGCTGATGCGAGTTCTCGGCGCGATTGTTCAGGTAGCGGCTTTGCCGGTGTTCAACGTGTGGGATGACCTGGCGCTTGGCCGCGGCGTCGCTTTTCAGCTGATCGGTGACCACCACCCGCGGCACATAGCGCAAGCCCTCAGCAGCTTCTTGAAGAAGCGCTTGGCCGCCCTGGTGTTGCGCCGGCTCTGCACCAGCACGTCGGGCGCCACGCCGTCCTGATCGACGGCACGCCAGAGGTAGTGCTGGACGCCGTTGATCCGGATGAACACCTCATCCGAATGCCAGTGATCGCCCGGCCTTGGTCGGCGCCGCCGCAGTCGGTCGGCGAAAGTCCGGGCGAACTTCCGACACCAGCGCCGGATCGTTTCGTAGGAGACTACTACGCCCCGCTCCGCCAGCATCAGCTCGATGTCCCGGAAGCTGAGACAGAACGTGTGGTACAGCCAAACGGCGTGACTGATGATTTCGGCTGGGAAGCGGTGACGATGATGAGGATCAAGGACGCGTTTCATTCCGCCACCGTGCCCCACCCGAACATCAAATGCCACCTCAGTCCGTTAACGTGACGATGCCGGGTTAAGAGCCGGCGACGCACCTGTTGATGAGCCAAATCGCTGATGGCGCTCAGAGGACGGGAACCGTCAGCGCCCGTGCGGCTCGGTCAAGCAATGCCATCAGCTCATCCAGTTGATCGCGACCGGAATGAAGATCGAGCCGGCTGAGCATTACCGAGTCCGTCGAGGAGGCAATCTGGTCGGGGCCGAAGCCGCACTGCCGGCATGCCGCGACATCGGCAAGAACCTCGCACCTCAGCCGCTGGCTCCGCGGCTGCCATTTCATGGTCAACAGCGTCCGTGCCCTGCGGTCCGGCACGCTGTACCTGATCCGCAAATCGGCTCCTCCCGCCGCCGTGAAGTAGACCTCCAAATCATCCGACCGGGTATCGCAACACTCGCGCAGTTGACCAACGAACCCTCTGGCCCACGGATCAAGAACGTCAAGGAAACGCTCCTCATTGCGGTCAAAATCGTCAGGACTGATACTCATCCCCTCCGAGGACGGATGATTGCCGCCGTCTCGACCGCCTTCCGGCCTCAACCGTCCCGCGGACTCCGGATCTTCACCCCTGAGAAGTGCTTTCCGCAAAACCTCCTGAATGCGACCGGCTACAAGACTGGCCGGAATGGCTTCATATGGATAGGTTCTGTCGCTCTCATTGTTACAAACCGGAAGAAATTCCCGGATGAGCGTCGTTTCCGCAGCGGACACAGCCGCACGGATCTCCTCCGTGTTTCCAGCCGACAGGTCGGGGCTCGGAAGCACCCGCACATAGACGGCCGTAAACCGGGCAAGCGTCTCTTTGCCCAACCGGGAAAACGCCTGCCAGTTTTCGAGTGCGAAGCGCACCCGCTTGAACCCCGCCACCATACCGCGATCCCGCTCGATCGTCTCGGGGGCGCCCCGGCCGATCTGATCGATCAGGTCACCACTGAAGGTGGCCAGTACCCGCTCGAGCACGGTCGGCGGCAATGATACGTTGCGGCCGCGCATCGTGAAGGTACCAAGATGCTTGTCCCACCGGAACCGCGACACATCGCCGGAAAAGGGATTGTTTTTCCTCCCACGATACTTCCCGATATAGATCAGGCCCTCATCGAAGAACAAAGCATAGATGCCGGGACCCGCAAACGAGGCAGTATCATCAAGGTGCTTGAACCGGATAACCGAATCGAACGGCGAGGGGTTGCCGGGCCAGGGCTTCTTTTCTACCAGATCGAAGAGATCGGTCCAGGAATAGTTTTGTACCTGAAGCATATGTTTCCCCAGCTTGGACGCGGCCATCTTGGGTATCACGACGCATTACGGACACCATGGCTGAGAAATAGTTGAGTCGAAGTTAATGGCTTGACCAGGAACCGGGTCCTAGACTTCCTTCGAACGTCCGGGGTGGAGAGGCTCCGCCGATGGATCCAGGCTCGCTGTCGAAGTGGTTCAAGCGGCCCCCATTCATCCGGCCGGCGTGGCCGGGCGGGTGCACCGACAAGAAAGAGGATTGGCCGCTTCCGCCCGCCGGCAGGCTGGGACCATTGCGCCGCGCTCGATTGCCTCCTCGATCAGGGGATCAGCATCGCCCTCGCGGCATGGCGGTCCCGCGCCGTCAGCCGGACCGGAACGCCTGTGCAGCCGGCATTCGCTCTCAGCCACTCCAGTTCGGCATCCGCACCATCCTCCTGCAGGTCGCGGAACCATGTCCTGGCGCTGCCCGGGATCGATCCGTCGTTCCACCGGTATCCGCGCCGCTTCAGCGCATCCTTGGCGTCGAACGGGCTGCCGATCGCCCACACCCTTGAGGTCGGCGTCCGTGCCCGCGCCAGCAGGCTCGCCATCGCGAGCGTTCCCGTCACCGCCAGCGTCCGGCTCAGAACCTCGACGCCCGCCAGGCAGTCGACCTCGCCGCGGTGGGCCCCGGCGAAGATGAAGCCCATGCGGAAGGCGACATAATCGAGTTTCGCCGAGCCGATGCCTTCGGCCTTCCAGTCGATCTCGGCCGCCGTGCAGGCCCAGGGCTTCGCCGCGAAAGCCGGCAGCCGCGCCTCGAGCTTCGGGCGGTCGAAGGACGCGTTGTGCGAGACCACCAGGTTCGACGCGGCCAGCAGGTCCAGCACGGCCGCGTCGTCGATCCGCTGCCCGGCGACCATGTCCGTGGTGATGCCGGTCAGCGCGGTCACTTCCGCCGGCACTTCGGCGCCGCCGGCCGGCTGCTCCAGCCACGAACGGGCGGCCAGGATCCTGCCGAGCCTGCCGGTCGACGGGTCGTATTCCACCTGCACGGCCGCCAGTTCGATGATCTCGGCGTCGTGCTCGAGGCCGGTCGTCTCCGTGTCGATGTAGAGCAGCCGGCAGACCGTCGCATCCGGCGGCAGGTCGCCGTACCCGTCCGTCTGCCGGTAGACGTCGAAGACGCGGTAGCGGCCGGTGTCCTCCAGGGCGGCGGCCATTTCGGCCGGGGTCATGGCAGCGCTCCTCTCTGTGCCGGCTCACGGGCCGGATGCATCCGGCCGTCGTTCAACCAGCAACCAATACACGACCGAACATCGCATATGGAGCATGAATACTTGGTTGAACCCGCGCCGTCCAGGGCAAGCCGGCGGGGTCTGCGCCGAGCCGGCGCTCTCACGTCCCGTCCGGCTGTCCTGCGACGCCTGCCGCTCTCCCCTTGCCCACAGGCTTCCGTTCCCCGAATATCGGATTCGCCGTCCCCAGCGGAACGCCGCCGTCCCCGAGTCGCCCGCCGCACCTGACCGGTCAGCCATCCGGCCGGCTGGTCACGGGACATCGACACCAGGTTCCAACTGCCGTGCCGGCCCGGCCTGCTCCGGCCCGCCTATACGATCGATACCTCGCGGCGATCGGACGGCCGGCGGTAGGATGATCGGCCAGGACTCCGGGAAAGGATGCCGCATGCAGTTCCGACAGGGTGACGTGCTTCTTGAACGCGTCGATGCCGTGCCGGCGAACGCCATGCCAAAAAGGTCGCCGGCCGGGCGGCCGCTGCTCGTGGCACCCGGCCGCGGTGGAACCCGGTCGCACGTCCTGGCCCCGGGTTCCGATGTCGCCGCCTGGAGCCTCGCCGCCGTGCCGGACGAAACCCCGGATTATCTCGTGGTCGGGCTCCACGGCGCGCGCCTCGTCCACGAGGAGCACGCGCCCATCGATCTTCCGCAGGGAACCTACCGGGTCGTGCGTCAGCGCGAGTTCGACCCGGGCCTCGCTGCCGTCCGTCCCGTGCTGGACTGAACGGCCTTGGCACTCCTGATGGACGGCACCCGATCGGCGGCCGGAGCGCCTGACGACGCGGTTCGGCGCCTTTACGCGGCATGCCACCTGAAGCCTCCCGTCGTCGTGACCGCCCGCAACGCCGCCGAGTTCAGCGTGGTCTGCGCCGCCGCGACCGCGCGCACCGGTCCGCGGCGAAGCCTGGCGATCGTTCATCTGTTCGCGCTGTGCTTCATGTTCGCGGTCACGGCCGCCCTCGCGGCGACGGCTTTCTCCGGCCCGGAGGAGAGGATCGGCCATGTTCTCGATGGCGGCACTCTCCTGATGTCCCTGCCGATGCTGATCTTCATCGCCCTGATGCCGGTGCAGACCGAACACAGGAGGACCGAAGCGACGCCCGGCATCGCCTGGCGCCTTGCCGCCCTGCTCCTCTGCCTCGGTGCGACCGTGCCGCCGTCGCTCGCCTTCGTGCCGGGGCCGGTCACCGCGGCCCTGGCGGTCGCCGCCATGGCAAGCCAGGCGATCGTGATCGTGGTTCTCCTCGGCATCGTGCTCTGGCCGTGCTGGCGCCGTCGCGAGATCGCCGCCGATCTCGGCGCTCCGGTGCCGCTGCGCGGCGGCGAGCCGGTTCTCGGCATGGTGGAGCATCGGCTGGCCTCGGCCCTGGTCTCCGTCGACACTGCCGCTCCGCCGCCGCGGCGTGCCGGCCCGGAAGCGCTCGCCCCCACCAGGCGCGCGGAGGCCGCCCACCTCATCCAGCGCGAGGGAACCCGTGCCGCCGAGTTCTGGCACGATGTCCGCCCCGTGCTGGGTCGCGCCGTGGCCCGGTTCGGGCCGGGCTGGGAGGTCGCCCGGCTCGGCGTTGAGAACAGGGCGGAGGTCGAACTGCCCGAGGTCCTGAACGCCGCCGTCATGATCGACCGGACGGCGGACGCCCTGTGCGTGCTCGACGGCATCGCGGTGGTGCTTCCCGCCAATGCGCCGCTGACGTTCCCGACGGAGCACGGCGCGCCGGGGCCCGGCCGCCATGCCCGCGGCGCCGTGTTCGACTGGCTCGGATACCGGGGAGTCCTCGCGGTGGTCCTGCGTCTCCTGCCGGCCCGGGCCGGCGACCGGCTGCTCGCGCGCTACCTGACCCGGATACCCGATGCGCCCCGCCGCACGGGAGCCATCAAGGCCTTCGGGACGGCGCGGTTCTTCGAGGTGCTCCGCTCCCGCCCGGTGCAGCAGGACCGCTTCGGACGGCTCCACGTCCTCGGCCGGAGGGAGGACCCCAGCGTTTTCGTCGAGGTGGAGGATCCCGCCATTCTCCCGGACGGCTCCCGGCGGCGCTACTGGCTCGCCGTTCCGCCACACGTCGCGACGGCGCACGAGGCGGTCGCCGCGACGTTCGGGAGGACGGCGGGAGCCTACCATCCTGCCGTCGAAAGCTAGAACGCCGACGTCCCCCCGAGAACACCCGGGTCGGTCAGGTCGGCGGACGCCTGTCGGCAGCGTCAGGGGGCTTCTCCCGCGGCGGCGTCATCCGGCCGACGGGATGGAAAGCTGTCCCGAACCGCACCCGGGCCGATCAGCCCGCCGGCATCATGCCTGCGCATCACTTCCCGCCCGCACAAGGCTCGGGCCGCGGAGTTCACTCCTCCTCAAACAACATCCGGTGGATATCATCCTCCGTTATGTCGTCGGTGATCGTGTAGCAAGCCACCCGCGGTTCCCTGGCGGCCCGGAGGAGATCGGCGGGTGTCACCCGCACGCCGCCGGTCAGGCTGGTGTCGTCGGGATCGAGGATACAGCCCCGCCGTTCGCCGGCGGCCTTGATCCGCGCGCGACCGGAGCCGGCGGCGTCCTGCGGCCGCGTAAATTCCACGGCGGCGGTGGCGACGACTGGGCTCGGTCGGGTGAACTCCGCCTTATGCGCCGCGTCCCGCCGGTGCGCATGAGCAATGGTCCCGCCCGTTCCCTCCGGCGGTCCGTCCTCGTCCGCCCCCGGATCGGCCGCGGGGCCCGCCCGGGCCGGTTCCGTTCGCCGAACGTGATCCATCACGCGCTCCCCTTCCGAAGTTTCGCCGAGCTTATCGTCGGCGCCGCGTCAGAACCGGACGCGGCGATACCCCGCGGTCCAGGCAAAGAGCCGGGAACGACCCCTGCAGTCCGCCGGTCGACGATCACGTCACCGGCCCGGCCACGGCGACGCGGCCATCACGCCGTCTTCGGGTACGCCGCCCTGTCCGATGCGGAAGGGAGAGCAGCCGCGACCCACTCCGGCGACAGGACGGACCGACGGCACCCTGCGGCGTCGAGCCCTTCGCCGGGTTCGGCGTCACCGGCCGCCAGCCAGGTTCATCGCATCGAAGAACGCCGCCGGCTCCCGCGCCGGAAGAAGCAGGGGTGCCCTGCGGGAGAAGGGGCCGCGGGACTCCGCCGGCCATGCCCTGTGTCGGATGCACCGGGCGCCCGACGCTTCATGATCCGGGCGACGGCTCCAGCCCGGCTTCGCCGGGATCGGCGGCTTCGCCGCGCGCGGCCCGCCGGAGCTTCAAGTCGGCCCTCCTGCGCCGGAAGTGCGGCTCGTAGAGCTCGTATCGGCGCGGTGTCGGTCCGGGATCCGGCCACAGCTCGGCAAACGACCGGGCGGCGGGCCCGATCGTCGGCCAGCGCGCCTCGAAGTCCCGCGCCTCGGCCTCCGACGCGAAGCGAACGCTTAAGATCACGTCGTAGTGATCGAAAACGATCCCGGCGAGAGGCCCGAACGTCAGGTAATCGAACTCGGTGATGCCGACACGGGCCCCGGGATGGGTGTCCGCCATCCAGCGGTCGAATGCCTCGAGGCTTCGCGACCAGCCGAGCACGGCGAGGAAGACGTCGCTCCCGAGGCGGACGAGAGCATGATCGCGAAAGACATGGTGCATCGTCTTACCGGCCGACAGCCGGCTGCTGGGCAGGATCCTGCCTGTCAGGGCCGGCCGCCATCGGCCGCGCCACGGTTCCCTGCTTGGCCGAGCCATCCTCACCGGTGCGACCGCCGCTGTAAACATCGTTGTTCCTTCCGGCAAGTCGCGGAGATCCGATCGCGACATCATCGGTGCCGGTCCGCGAAACGCTTCGGGCGTTGAAGCGGGGGGCCCGGTCTTCCGGGAGCATCCGGCGTCGCGGGCCACCTGTCCCTGATCGACTCGGCCGCGGCACCGGTCGGGCGCCTGTCTCGCCGCCGGCCTGCGCCCTGGACCCACACCTGAACTCCGGTCCCGAACCCGGAAAGCGTCGGAACCGATCACGGCGCCCCTGTTCCTTGCCCGCCGGCCGGCAGGACCCGGCTCCGCCGCGACGAACCCGAGCGCCATGACCCTGGATCGGTGGAGGGTTTGCCCGGCGAGCCTGACAGGATCCGAGCGGCGGCCTGACCATTCCGGCTTCCGGGGCCTCCCGGGGGAACTCGGCGCCCGGACGGCCTCATCCGGCGGGTTTCCGCGCCTTCGCGTTGGCCGGCCCGTCAGTTTCTGACGGCTCGGCAGGCGATGATGGACCGGCCGAACCCGACCGTCGGGACAGGCCCACGGCGGTCCGCAGGGTGCCGGCCGGAACCTCCGGCACGCCTGCCGCCGAGTTTCCGGCAAAGGCACGGGCATCGACAGGAACCTCCGGCACGCCTGCCGCCGAGTTTCCGGCAAAGGCACGGGCATCGACAGGATCCGGCCGTCTGCAGGAACCCGGAGCCACCCTGGGGAATACCGCCATGCTGCTGGACCTGAAGGATCTTGGATTCCGGTGGTGGAGACCGGCCGCTGCCGATGACGATGGGCAAGCAGTTCCCCAGCCCGCGCTCGGCTTCGGCATCCCGCTGGCCGAACTGGGATGTCCCGTACCCGACCCGAATGAAGATCCGGCCGAAACCGCCAGGTTCGAGGACGCTGTGCGCAAGTGCTGGGCGGGGAAGTCATCCGACGATCGCCTGGTCATCCTGTCAGCCTTCGGCACCGCGCGCCCGATCGAACCCGTGGATGAGTATGCACCCTTGGACGATCCCGACCTCTACAGGGAGTTCGCCGCCCTGACCCCGACAGCCGAGGCGGTGCGCGCGTTCGCCGGCAGGAGAGGACGGCTGGCGTTCGACGAGTTGATCGTCGCCGTGGACGCCGGCGGCACCCCGATCGTTTCAGCCGAGGCGGACAGGGCTGTGGACGTGCGGGGAACCGGCCGCGGAGCGCTGGTCTACGGCGAGCCGGTGTCGCTTTGGCGGGACGAAGTTTTCGCGCTGCGCCTGTGCCTGGAAATCGATGCGGTCCTCCGCGCACGGGATGTCGGGGCCATGCGGCAGTTCGTCGAAATCGGAGGGGACACCTTCAGCTGGCTCCTGTCCGAGGAAGACCATCGGAGACTGCTGAGGGGGCCTGCGGACAAGACTGCCTTCCTCCTGCCGGAAACGCGGCGGCGACGGATTTTCGGCTCGAGCCGCGAGGTGCCGCCGGCAGCGCGCACGCACGGCAACGAGGTCAGGGCCCTGGAGCGCATGCTGCGCGGTCTCGTCCGGAGCGCGGTCTGCGCCCGCGTGCAGGATTGCGCACTGGGTCTCCAGCCGCGCTTCGAACCTGCCGCGCCGGTTCGGGGAGCGTCAGGAAGCCTCAGCCTGGAGTGCGGGTGTCTCCTGACGGCGATCTGGGCCCAGGCAGCCGCCGCCATGGCCCGGCGCCCCTGAAAGACGCACCGAAGCGGCCGGCCCGGCGATGCCGGCAGGCCCCGCGCTGCAATCGAGCGCAGACGCCCTGCATGACGAAGGCGCCTTGTCCCGAAACGGTGGGGACAGCAGCCTGAGGTTCGATGACGGACCGGCCGGCGGGGCTTGGCCCATGGGATAGCCGATGCGGCGGCGCGAGGTCGTCGTGCAACCCGACATCGGGGCCCTGGTGCCGGCGCGGACAGCAGCCTGTATTCGGGGATGCGGAGTTTGTAAGCCGGAAAGTTGTTCGGCGTGCGAAGTTGGGTCCTTCGTTCTTTTGTATGCACGTTTCATGGTTGAGTGATTGGATCAAGCCGGCGGTCTGCCGGGAGTGCTGCCATGGCGTGTCAGGCGTCTTATATGAGGAGAGCATTTTCGACAGCGACGCCGACTTTCATTGATCACCCTCGACCCTTTAGAGTTCTTACCAAGTCTCCACATCATCGATCGGATCGATCATCGAAATCCCCGCCTGACACTCCAAATCCAACTGAACCAGCGTCATCAGGAGGAACCCAGACCACGGCCTGGATCTCGCGCGCCATGACAGTATCGACCCGCGGCGGATCGCTGAACTCGACCGCGTACGCCTCGCCATTGCCGTGGATGTGGACTGTCGTCCCCTGCTGATCGAATACCCTGACGATCGACAGTTCGGGAACGGGTGCAGCCAGGGTCATGCCGGGATCCTCTGCAATGACTTTTTCAAGATCTCAACCTTTAGTTGAGGTATGTGTTCGCCTTCCTGCACCAACCGAGCCTCTGTCGCTCCGTCATAGTCGATGAAGGCAATGCCGGCCGACGCCGCAAGCTTCTCCAACCAGTCGCGGAAGGGTTCCAACGTGTGTCCGATCCACACGGCTTCGGGCGACGCATAGGACGCCGGTTTGGGGTAAAGTCCCTGTTGCCAGGCATCGATGCACAAGCCGCAACCCCAGCCGTTGTCGAACTCCTGCAGTGAAATGTCGGAGTCCCAGATGATGTCCCAGCACTCTCCACCACGCACGGCATAGATTTCGATTCCGCGGTGGTTGAGAGAGCATCGAAGGCAGTCCCAACCCTCGATACTGAATCTGACCTGGTTGGGATCGATGTCGGCGACCTTCAGCGGCAACCGAGTGCGTTCGAGCCAAGCCAGAAAGATTGCCGAGACATCGATCATCGCGATTTCCTCGATGCTGATGTCGTAAGCAGCTTGTGGCCTGAGAATCCAGTGATGGTCATTCATCATCATCCACGAAAGGTTCTGACGTGCTGACTCGAATCGAGTATCCCGCTGGAGTGCGACGCACCCGGTAATCCACTACTGCCTTGCCATCGACAAGGAATTCATCAGCCTGATGGAGAACTTCGTCGGCGAGCTGACACTGTTCATCGGCCGGCAAGGCGATGAACAGGACCACAAGAGATCGGTAATCTATATCCATCGGTTTATCACCTTTTGATGTTTCGTTAGATTCCCAGGCGTGAAGATGATTGCGACGTCATCGATCATTTCAGAACGATCAGGGTTGTCAAATTCATGGCCGAGAAGGCGTGCGTCGCGAGAATTCGACCCTGCCAGCGGTCTCGCGTTCCTCCACAGCGACAAGGCCACGATGAGGTCCGAGACGTAGACCAGCATTCACCCGGTCAAAGGGCCAGCCCTCCCGGCGATTTCTGCTCTGGCCTCCGATCCGGTGGCGCACCCGCGATGGGCCGACATGGAAAGGGCGGTCAATCCGGCATCCGTTTCCGCTTCCCTGACGCTCTCCCCGGCGGTGCACCGGAAAGAGCGGAGGCCGCCGAAGCCATGCCCCGGCATGGCTGGAACGATGCCGGAAGCGCCGATGTCATGAAGGCAAGTGCGGATTTCAGCCGCACGGAAGCTCGTGATATCCGGAGCGGCCGATTCCTGCCTCAGGCGGGATCACTGTCATCGGAGGCCTTCTTCCGTCGCCTCTCCATTTCCGCGATGCGGCGCAGAAGTTCCGGCCGGAACGGCACCAGCGCCGGCGGTGTCGGGCCGCGGTCGGGCCACAATGATGCATAGGGCCCGGCCGCGAGGCCACGCGTCGGCCAGAGCGCCTCAAATTTCAACGCTCCGTCTTCCGTCGGGAAGCGGATCCGGAGGATCACGTCATAATTGTCAAATACGATTTCTGCCAGCGGACCGAACGGCAGATAGTCGAATCGGGTCATCTCGACACCGGCTTCGGGATGAGCATCGGCAATCCAGTGGTTGAAAGCCTCCAGGCGTGCCGACCAACCGATGACGGCTAAAAGGATGTCGCACTCGCGGCGAACAACCGCATGATCGGGGAAGATGTGGTGCATTGCTTTTCCGGCCTGATGCCGGTGATCCGGTTGAACCCAGGATTCACGCTTCGACAGGAAAGCGCAGCACCGAGATAGCACGCTTTGCTCGAGAGCGGGAGCCCGGCGGCACGGACACTGCGTCAGATCCTGGCGCACCGTCGGTTGACGTCCGTAGCCTCCGTGGCAGCATGGACACCTGCGGCACCGAGAGGAGCCCTCCGATGCAACGACCGAGCCCCCTCGCCGCATCCGCGGCAGGACAGACGATCCACCCTGCCGGACCACGTTCCCGACAGCGATGCGGCGCGACCTCTTCCGGACGGCCGACCCGCCCTCATGCCGCAGCCCGGTCATCGAGCACGGAGGATCCCACACAGGCTGCCAACATCGCGCAAAGGCTCTCCGACACCATGAGCCGGACCATCGTCACCGCCGTGGTAACCGGCACCGGCAGCCGGTGCAGCCCCAGCATGGGCAGCGCCGCACAAGTCCGGCGGCTGCGCCCCGCCAGCACCCGACCTGCCGCGGATCCGGCGCGACCTGATATCCCTCTGCGCCACGGACCGTCTGCGTCACGGACCGTCTGCTCCGCGAGGCTCCGGGCTGGACTTGACCGCGCTCCGATACCTGCCACACTGCCGGCCGGGGCTGCCGCGGCCCCGGGTTCGCGAAACGTTTCGGACGTTTGAGCGGGGGACCCGGCTCGCCGGGGTGCATCCGGCGTCGCGGCCCGCCCGGCGGGATCGGGTCCCGCCGGGAGAATATTCCGAAACAACATCAGAGCGGAGTTGCCGTTTCCATGATCGAAAACGCATGCAGAATGTGTGGGCGCCTGCTGGATCAGCCGTCCGACCCACTCTCCCCCGACTGCGGCGGCGACTGCTGGGGGTGCATCGGCGAGATCGAGGCGGTCGGCGGATATAACCCCAGCCTGCGCGCGGTTCGGGCGGAGATCGCCGCGGGCATCCGCAAACCGATAGCCGACCTTCCTGACGACGGCGGCCTGGACGATGATGACTGGGACGACGGCTCGTGAGCTTTTTCACGCTTCACATCCGCCAGCGGGAGTGCAGCAACGAAAAAGAGCTCCGGTTCAGCCTCACCCGCAAAGGATACGCGGCACTCCTGGTCTGGATAGCCCGGGGCGACTGTGTCCCTTCCATGTCGACTGGACGTCCTTCAGCGAGTGCGAAACGTCCCACGACGTTGACGTAATGTTCTTTGTCGTCCGGAACAACGTCAGGGAAGCGGTCCGCCCCCTGAACAGTCTCGGCCTGAACATGAAAAGCCACGGCGAGGTCAGCTACGGTCAGATCGGCCCCGGCGAAACGCTTGCCATGCAGGAAGAGGCTGAGGACACGGAGCCTTGCGCGAACGATGGAGGCAGGATCGGCAGGACGACTCCCCATGTCGCCGCGAACGACGGCGGCGACATGGTCATCCGGTTCCGCCTGCCTCGGCAAGACAATGCGGCCTTGACGGCATGGCTGGCATCGCCGTCCCACCCGCCGGTGGAGTGGTGGACCGCCGGCAACCGAGCGACCGCCGGCGGCTTCGATGTGACGCTGCATGTCGGATCGGCGGACGGAACCGCCGTCCTGGAGGCGCTGGACGGCCTGGCCTTGAAGATGACGCCCCACTTCGATGTTGTGTTCGACCAGGTCCGGAGCGGCAAGGACGCCGATGAGGAAACCCGCGGTCCGTGAGACAGGCGGGCGGATCCCGCCGGGTATGGCGCGGCCCGGAGCAAACCGCCCGTTAACGTCCTGATAAACGCAGGGGATCTATGCTCGGTCTCTTCGCAGGAGGCTTCCCGCATGCCGGCCGATCTCTCGAACATGCTGTCCGTCGCGGTGTCCGCCCGCGCGCTCTTCGACCTGGAAGAGGATCACCTGTTCTTCGAACGCAACGGCGTCGACGCCTACCGCGCTTACCAGAAGGCGCGCTTCGACGCGCCTCCCGGGCCGGGGACGGCGTTCCCGCTGATCAAGGCCCTGCTCGGCCTCAACGCGACCATCGGGCGCGAGGTCGTGACCGTCACGCTGGTGTCGCGGAACTCGCCGGATCTCGGCCACCGGCTGACGCGCGCCGCCGCTTTCCACGGGATCGCCATCAGCCGCTGGGCGTTCACCAGCGGCGAATCCGTCGGCCGGTACCTGCGGGCCTTCCAGGCCGACATGTTCCTGTCCCGCGAGGCGGACGCCGTCGAGCAGGCGCTCGAGGCCGGAATCGCCGCGGGCGTGGTCTACCCGGCGGCCCGTGCCTACGAGGTGTCGGATGCGATCACCTTCGCCTTCGACGGCGACGCCGTGCTGTTCGACGGCGAGAGCGAGAGGATCTATCGGGAGCAGGGCCTCGAGGCGTTCCAGGCCAACGAGTCGCTGTTGGCCAGGACGCCCATGGGCGCCGGCCCGTTCGGCCGGCTGCTCAAAACGATCTCCAGCCTGCAGAAGCTGATCCCGGCGCACGATCCGCCGATCCGGGTAGCGCTGGTGACGGCGCGCAACGCGCCGGCCCATGAGCGGGTGCTGCACACGCTGGACGCCTGGGACGTCCGGGTCGACCAGATGTTCATGCTCGGCGGCCTCGAGAAGAGCTCCTTCCTGGCGGTCCTCAGGCCGCATATCTTCTTCGACGACCAGGACCATCACGCCGGCCCCGCCGCCGCTCACGTCCCCTCCGTGCGGGTGCCCTACCGCGCGGGCGCCTCGGCGCCGGATCTTGCAGGCGCCAAGATCCTGGGCGCGCCGGCTCCGGTGCCCCTGATTGCTGAAGCGGCCTCCCGTCCGGCATCCTGACCGGCCCCTTTTCCGCCGGTCGAAGTCCGCGGCAACAGGGCGGAAGCGGAGCACTCCGCTGAGCGGACGGTCAGGTCGACGACGCCGATATGATGGCGGACGCACGGGATCGCTCAGGCGGCGCGCACTACCTCACCTTGGGGTGGACCAGATCCATCCGGCTCACCCGCCCCCTGGCGAAGGTGTGGATCTCTACGTAGTTAAGGAAAAATTTGGCGACGTCCGGCGACGGCATGTTCTTGGGCGGCGAAAAGCCCCACTCGTCGCCACCGTTCAGGGTGCCGGAACTGTTCAGCACTGCACATGTTCACGAAGCCGACCGGCATTGATCCGGCCAATCCTCCGATGCCACCGAATACGAAGTTGGAGCCGTTTCGACCCTATCTGAAACGATGCATCAGGGAGTTTGAGGTCAGACGGGCAGCAAGAACGGCTGGAGCCAGGACGCCTGAGTGATCTCAATCGGGCATTTCAGACTCGTACTCGATCACCGCATGTGCGGCGGTAACTCGTAGACCATGCCCTTGAACCTGCGGTGCGGCACCAAGCCGGCCTCTTCGTAGATCGGTGTCGGGTCGGGGGAGTCGATGCCGATCCGCTGGGTGATCCAGACCATGGAGACGCCGTCGTCGGGGTCGCCCGGTTCGATCCAGGTCAGGGCCGCTCCGTTGCGGCGGAGTTCCTGGAGATAGCCGAGGGCCAGTTTGAGATCTCCCAGTGTCGTGAAGATCTTGATCCCTTCCTCGATGTCGTACCATAACTCGCCGCCCGGCACCCGTTTGAGAAACGCGTAGTCCCAATCGCCATTGGGCTCCCAAGTGCTGACGATCTTACCCCGGAGGCGAGGCTTCCAGCCCTCGCGTCGAATGCGTTCCCAATACTCCTTGTCATCGCTGTAGTAGATCGGCAGCTCGATGTCGAGGCCGGCGGCCCAGGCAATGGGGTTCGGGTCACCGTGGATGCTGATCGTCAGGGGGAAGAGTTCCGGATGGGCCAGGTAATCTCCGTTGGTACAGTCAAGAAAATACGGACTTTCCGGATTGCTCGGGTTGTCGGGCGTGTCGATGCCGTCAGTCATGGCGTTCTCCGATCCGCTGGGACGGAGATGGTCTCCCGCCTGTCACCGGGTATCAAGCCCAATCTGAATTACCAAACGGGCTCTCAGGACCTTCGAGGTCGGCCTCATACCCACTGGTTACAGCAAGCTGTACCAGGTCATCACTCGGGAGAAGAAGCAGGAGATTGGCACGATTGCAATAGAGGAACTGTGCCAGTTCATCGACCATCATGACCACCGGATCGTCCTGTCGCCAGGCCAGCGGGACATTGGGCACAGCACTTCGTCACGGTCGCGTCTCGTCCGGTTCTATAGGATGCTCGGCTTCATCGAGAACAAGGGTCGGAACAAGGATTTCACCCTCTCGGAGGGAATGTACCGGGAGCGTGGGCCAAATACCGGCTGAGGAGTTCCGTTATGGCCGATATCCGCCGCTACATCGATTCTGTCGACTGCTCCGCCATTCTCCTGAAGGGCATGCAGCATCTCGACGGT
This sequence comes from Skermanella sp. TT6, assembly GCF_016653635.2. Lineage (NCBI taxonomy): Bacteria > Pseudomonadati > Pseudomonadota > Alphaproteobacteria > Rhodospirillales > Azospirillaceae > Skermanella > Skermanella cutis. The sequence continues at coordinate 190,479 of NZ_CP067420.1, read as the reverse complement.
CTCGCCCTGAGCGTAACCCCTGGCCGCGTGCGGACCTTCGTCGTCCTTTACGATCCCTCCAAGACCCTGCCGGGCTGCATCCTCCCGCTCTGCACCATGATGCCGTTCAAGAAGGATCTCTCGATGGTCGGCAGTGTGCCGGCGACGCACGACTACAGTCCCCTGCTCTCAATCCTCATCCGCCCCCGTAATCCGCCGGGACGGCATCCATGAAGGCCCGGTCCTCGTCGTCGTGCGGGACTTCGGGAAACCGGCGGCGACTGGCGCCGCGCTTCCGCCGCGAACCCCGGAGCCCGCACATCCGGCGCCCCCGTTGTGACGGGACGCAGCCCCTGCTCCCTGAGGCGATTCCGGCCCGGCCGGATCGTGTAACGCTTCCCGTCCCTCCATCACGGCGATCCCTCGCAAACCGACACGCGGCCGGGCGTGCCGGACCGGTGCCGGACCGGTGCCGGACCGGTGCCGGATGATCGCGGTCCCGGCCGCGGCCGGCAAGGGGCTCCCCCCGCTTTCCGCCCGAGGCACCCCGCCCCTTACGTCAGATCCTGACGCCCGGCCGCTTGACGGCCGCAGCGATCGTGACAGCATGGGATCGACGGCGGGCAAGTGCGGCGCCCGCCGGAGAATCGATCCCGCCGTTCCGGAGCCCATCCTGACACACGCAAGCCCCTGCGCACCGAGCATCATCGAAACCGGGTTTTCCCGATCGCGCGCCCTGAACCGTCCAGGCAGGAGCCGGAACGCGACCGGCGCGGCGGGGAGCTGAGCGCATGCTGCTGACCCTGAGCACGACCCACCGGCCGGCGACCGACCTGGGATTCCTGCTGCACAAGCACCCCGACAGGGCGCAGCAGGAAAGCCTGAGCTTCGGCACGGCGCACCTGTTCTACCCGGATGCCGGCGAGGAGCGCTGCACCTTCGCCCTGCTGCTGGAGGTCGATCCGGTGGCGCTGGTGCGCGGCCGCGACGGCGCCGGGCCGCTCGACCAGTATGTCAGCGACCGGCCCTACGTCGCATCCTCGTTCCTCAGCGTCGCCCTGTCCCGGACCCTGGGCACGGCGCTGGGCGGGCGCTGCGCCCACAGGCCCGGCCTCGCGGCCTCGACCCTGCCGTTGGAGGCGCGGATCGTGCCGCTATCGTGCCGCGGCGGCGCCGATATCGTCCGCCGGCTGTTCGAGCCGCTCGGCTACGACGTCGGGGCCGAGCCGCTGCCCCTCGACCCGGTCCACCCGGAGTGGGGTCCGGGCTGCCTTTACGCCGTGACCCTGAGGGCAGACTGCCGGCTGGCCGACCTGCTCACCCACTTGGCGGTCCTGGTCCCGGTGCTCGACGACGCCAAGCACTACTATGTCGGCGCCGACGAGGTCGACAAGCTGCTGCGCCGGGGCGAGGGCTGGCTGGCCGGCCACCCGGAGCGGGACCTGATCGCGCGGCGCTACCTGCGCCACCAGCACGGCCTCGCTGCGGCCGCCCTGCTGCGGCTCGACGCGGACGAGGCGCCGGTCCGGGCCGGCGACGGCGAGGACGCGCTCGAGGCGCCGATCCGCCTCAACGACCTGCGCCTGGATGCCGTGGCCGCCGAACTGGCGGCCTGCGGCGCCGCCACCGTGCTCGACCTCGGCTGCGGCGAGGGCCGGCTGCTCCAGCGTCTCGCGGACCAGGGCCGGTATGCCTCGCTCGTCGGCGTCGACGCCTCGCCGGTCGCCCTCGAGCGCGCCGGCCGAAGGCTCGGCGCGCGGACCGGGGTCAGGCTCCAGCAGGGCGCGCTGACTTACCGGGACCGCCGCCTCGCCGGCTTCGACGCGGCGGCGGTGGTCGAGGTCGTCGAGCACATCGACCCGGAGAGGCTGCCCGCGTTCGAGGAGGCCGTCTTCCGGACCGCCCGCCCCGGCACGGTCGTCCTGACGACGCCGAACCGGGACTACAACGGCCGGTTCGCGACCCTGGCCGCCGGCACGATGCGGCACCCGGACCACCGCTTCGAGTGGAGCCGGGACGAGTTCCGCGCCTGGACGGACGGGGTTTGCGCCCGCTTCGGCTACACCGTGCGCCTCAGTCCGGTCGGCGAGCCCGATCCGGTGCTCGGGCCGCCGACCCAGATGGGAGTCTTCACCCGATGCAGCTGAGTATCCCGGACTTCTCCCTGGTGCTCCTGGTCGGGCCGTCGGGCTCGGGCAAGTCGACCTTCGCGCGCCGCTGCTTCGCCACGACCGAGGTCGTCTCCTCCGACGCCTGCCGCGCCCTGGTCGCCGACGACGAGACCGACCAGGCGGCCACGCCCGCCGCGTTCGAGGTTCTCCGCCTGATCGCGGCCAAGCGCCTCGAGGCGCGCCGCCTGACCGTGATCGACGCCACCAATGTCCGGGCCGAGGACCGGCGGGGCCTGGTCGAGCTGGCCAGGGCCCACCACGCGCTCGCCGTCGCGATCGTGTTCGACGTCGGCGAAGAGGTCTGCCATGCGCGCAACCGCGACCGCCCCGACCGCCGGTTCGGCCCGCACGTCGTGCGCAACCAGGCGGCGGCGCTGCGCCGGTCGCTCAAGGGCCTTGGACGGGAAGGATTCCGCTTCGTCCACCGGCTGGCTTCCGCGCAGGAGGCCGACGCGGCCGAAATCGAGCGCCGGCCGCTGTGGACCGACCGGCGCTCCGAGACCGGGCCCTTCGACATCATCGGCGACGTCCACGGCTGCCACGACGAACTGGTCCGGCTGCTGCGCGACCTCGGCTACGCGGTCGAGGACGGCCCCGAGCCCCGAGTGGTGCCGCCGTCCGGGCGCAAGGCCGTGTTCCTCGGCGACCTCGTCGACCGCGGCCCCGCGGCACCCGCGGTGCTGCGCCTCGTGATGGGCATGGTCGGGGCCGGCGACGCGCTGTGCGTGCCCGGCAACCACGAGGCCAAGCTGCTGCGCGCGCTCAAAGGCGGCACCGTCAAGCCGACCCACGGGCTGGCCGAGACCCTGGCGCAGTTCGAGGCGGAGCCGCCGGAGTTCGCGAGGCGGGCCGCGGCCTTCATCGACGGCCTGGTCAGCCACTACGTGCTCGACGGCGGCCGGCTGGTGGTCGCCCATGCCGGGATGAAGGAGTCGATGCAGAACCGGGCGTCGGGCGCCGTCCGCGCCTTCGCCCTGTTCGGCGAGACCAGCGGCGAGAGCGACGAGTTCGGCCTGCCGGTGCGCCACGACTGGGCGCGGGACTACCGGGGTGCGGCATCGGTGGTCTACGGCCACACCCCCGTGGCGGAGGCGCGCTGGGTCAACCGCACGATCTGCATCGACACCGGCTGCGTCTTCGGCGGCCGCCTGACGGCGCTGCGCTGGCCCGAGCGCCAGCTGGTCTCGGTGCCGGCGGCCCGGACCTGGTGCGAGCCCGTCCGGCCGCTCGACCGCGGCGATGCCGACGGCGGCACGCTCGACATCGGCGACGTGCTGGGCAAGCGCATCATCGAAACCCGCCTGCACCGGACCGTCACGATCCGCGAGGACAACGCCGCGGCGGCGCTGGAGACCATGAGCCGGTTCGCGGCCGATCCCCGGTGGCTGATCTACCTGCCGCCGACCATGTCGCCCTCCGAGACCTCGCGGGACACGGCGCTGCTCGAGCACCCGGCCGAGGCCTTCGCGTACTACCGAAGTACCGGCATCGGCCGCGTGGTCTGCGAGGAGAAGCACATGGGCTCGCGCGCCGTCGTGATCGCCTGCCGCGACGCCGATGCCGCGCGGCGGCGGTTCGGCGCCGGCGGCGGTACGGGAATCGTCCACACCCGCACCGGCCGGCCGTTCTTCGCCGATGCGTCCCTCCAGGAGGCGCTGCTCGACCGGGTGCGCGCAGCCCTCGGGCGTACCAGGTTCTGGGACCGGTTCGGGACCGACTGGGTGTGCCTGGATGCCGAGCTGATGCCGTGGTCCGCCAAGGCGCAGGCGCTGCTCGCCGGGCAGTACGCCCCGGTCGGCGCCGCCGCCCGGGCCGGCCTCAGGGAGGCCGAAGCGCTGCTCGCCCGGACGGCGGCCCGCGGCGTCGACGTCGCGGCGCTGGCCGACCGGACCGGACGGCGGGCGGCGGCGGCGCGGGCCTTCACCGACGCCTATCGCCGCTACTGCTGGCCGGTCGGGTCGGTGGAGGATCTCCGGCTGGCGCCCTTCCACCTGCTGGCGACCGAGGGCCGAACCCATGTCGACCGGGACCATGCCTGGCACATGGAGACGCTCGGCGACATCGCCGCGACTGGGACGCCGTTCGCGCCGACCGCCTGGCGTTCGGTTGACCTCGATGACGCGGCGTCCTGCGCCGCCGCGGTGTCCTGGTGGGAGGCGCTGACGGCCGCCGGCGGCGAGGGCATGGTGGTCAAGCCCGCCGCCTTCGTCGCCGCGGGTGCGCAGGGGCCGGTGCAGCCGGCGCTGAAATGCCGGGGCCGCGAGTACCTGCGCCTGATCTACGGGCCGGAATACGACTTCCCGGAAAACCTGGAGCGGCTGCGCGCCCGCGGCCTGGGCGCCAAGCGCTCGCTAGCGCTGCGGGAGTTCGCGCTGGGCGTCGAGGGACTGGAGCGCTTCGTCGCGGGCGACCCGCCCGCGCGCGTCCATGAATGCGTCTTCGGCGTGCTCGCGCTGGAGAGCGAGCCGGTCGACCCGCGGCTTTGAGGAGGAGAAGAGTGGGTTTCGTCTATCTGCAGGTCAAGGCGCGCCGCTACGTCAAGGTCGGCCCGGAAACCTACCGGCGCCATGACGCGTTGGGGCGTCCGGACGCCGACATGGACGAGGAGGATCTGGCCGTCCTGATGCATGGCATGAAGCAACTGGCGGACGGCGCCGGCGGGAAGCCGGATAGGCCGCTCACCGGCATCGGCATCCGCGGCTTCAACGACCTGAGGCACACGCTTCACCTCGAGTTCGACGCCCAGGCCATCGTCGGCGAGACCGGGACGGAGTTCCTCGACCTCATGCGCTGCCGCCACGTCGTCACGGAGGAGGTGATCGAGCTGTACAACCTCGTGCCCAGGCCGATCCTCCGCGATACCATAGGCGCATCGGGTGCGATTGATGACTGAACTCGGCCGCCGGACAGTCCTTGGATGGCTTGCGGCGGGCGGCGGTGCTGCCAGCCTTGGTGCGGGCACCCTGCCCCGGCCATTCCCTGGGGACCGTCACTTCCTGGAGGCGACCGAATGGCTGCAGCGCATCCCGCTGTCCGGCTTCGGCGAGGCGGCGTCCCGTGCCGCCCGCGCCGTCGCGGTCTCGCCGCTCGCCGTCCCGTGGGAGGAAATCAGCAATACTCCGGGCTTTGTCCCGGACGACCGCGATGAAGAGTGGGTGCGGCCGGCCCTTGCGGTGTTCGCGGTCGACAGCACCGGCTGGTACGCCCTGCCCGAAGTCATCGACCGCGCCCGGGCAGCGGCGGCAGCCGGTGCGCGTGCCGCCGTCTTCGCCGCGTCGGACCGGGGCGGCCTGTCCTGGCCGGGGCCGGCGGCGCTCCGGCTTGCCCGGATCTGCGTTCCCTGCCAGGCAGGAGGCGACGAGGCCGCCCTGGCGGCCGCCATGCTCGCCCTCATCGGGCCCGCGCGCGGCGTCGGCTGCATCGGGATCGACATGGCCGACCTTGATGACGTCGTGTTCCCGGGAGGGGACGGCTTCGCGCTCGGCGCCACCGTGGCTCCCGGCCTGGCGGGGGATGCCGGCGGGCTGATCGCGGAGCAGGCGCAAGCACTCGGCATCGGGCTTGGAAGAACGAGCCGCGCCCTGATCAGCGCCGTCATGACGGAGGACTGCACCCTCCGGCACCTCGATGCCGCCATCGGATCGGTCAGGGACGTCATCGGGGACGTTGCCGGTCGCGAGGACATCTCCGTCGCCTGCTCCGCACAGTTCTTCACCCACGCGCACTCCCGGCTGGCAGCGACGCTGCTGGCGTTCGTCGACCGATGACAGGCGGAGAGCATTTGGACACCTCATGCCCGCTGCCGGACGGATGCGCCAGACAATCCCGGAAAGCGCCGGCGACGATTCCGGTCCCGGCCTCAGGAACGCCGTGGCGGTCCGGTTCCGAACCGCAGCCGGTGCTGCGGTCCGCCCGGTGATGAGCCGGGGCGAACGACATCGTCTCCGACGGCCGGCCGATGCCGCTTGCCGTCGCGGTGCGGCCTCCCGGATGCCCGTGACATGCCGGCCCGAGGCCTCGCCCGGGCACCGGGCGCGCGGCACGCTGCCGGTTTCAGGGAGTGTTCCCGCCCGGACCTGCGGACGCTTCGGGAAACGAGGCGCCGATGCCCGGCCCGTTCAGGATGCGCCTCTGGTCGTCGCGGGCCGGCGCACCTGTCAGGCCGAGCGGGACGGTTTCGCCCGGGCTGAGGCGACCGACGGTTTCATGCGCCGCCCGCAGCCCGAGGCCCCAGCCGGACAGCGTCCTGATCAGGGTGACCGGTTCGGGAACCTCGCCGCCGAGACGCAGGATCACATCACCGGCAATCTCCGGCGTCCGGGGAGCGGACTCGGTATCCCGCATGCCGTCGCGTCCAGCATCCGTCGTCATTCGCCCCTCCTGTTCACGTCGGCCGCTCCCCGACGCCGGGAACGCCCGGCTGTCATCATGACGCGCGGGCTGCTCCGGGTAGAGCGGGCGCCCTGGTCACCCCCAGTGAAGGCCCAACTCCCTCAGCCGCGGCAGCCGCAGGACCAGGGCGGTCGGCCGGGGCAGGCACTTCGCGGCGCCTGTCCCGCCGGCTCGGAGCCGGAACTGCGTAGCCTCGCATCGAGCCCGGCAAGAGGGGCCATAGTCAACCGCAGCACCGGCGAAGCGGGCATCGCGCCTGGCCGCCGGCAGCACCAATCCCTGCCTGGAGGGGAAGCATGAATAATCCAGTCATCACCGAGCGCGGACCTGCGGTCCGCCTGATCGCGTCCCCGTCCACCTGGATCGAGGGCGAAGCCCTGCGCCAGCTGGACGAGGTCGCGAAGTTCCCCGGCATGCGCCTCAGCGTCGGCATGCCCGACCTCCATCCCGGCAAGGGATCGCCGGTCGGGGCCGCGTTCCTGTCGGAAGGAGCCATCTACCCGTCGCTGGTCGGCTCCGACATCGGCTGCGGCATATCGCTGTGGGCGACCGACCTGCCCACCCGCAAGGCCCGGCCGGAGCGCCTGGCCGGCCGGCTCGACGGCATCGACCGGCCCTGGGAGGGCGACACCGCCGCCTGGCTCGCCGAGCGCGGGCTGGAGCCGACCGAGCACGACGCGGCACTCGGCACGCCCGGCCGCGGCAACCACTTCATCGAGATCCAGCAGGTCCATGAGGCCCGCGACCGCGACGCCCTGGCGGCGCTCGGCCTCACGGAGGACCGGCTGTGCGTGCTCGCCCACTCGGGCTCGCGCGGCCTCGGCGAAGCCGTCCTGCGCCGCCATGCCGCCCGCTTCGGGGCGGCGGGTGCTGCGCCCGGCTCGCCCGAGGGCGCGGAGTACCTGACGGCGCACGACCGCGCCGTCCGCTGGGCCGAGGCGAACCGCGACCTGTGCGCCCGCCGGGCGCTGGACGCGATCGGCGCCGGGGGAGTCCGCGTCCTCGACGTCTGCCACAACAGCGTGACGGCGGCGCTGATCGACGGCTGCGCGTGCTGGCTTCATCGCAAGGGAGCCGCCCCGGCGGACCGGGGGCCGGTGGTCATCCCGGGCTCGCGCGGCGACCTCAGCTTCCTGGTCCGGCCGGACCCGGGCCGGGAGGATGCGCTGCGGTCGCTGGCGCACGGGGCGGGCCGCAAGCTTGCCCGCCACGAGGCGAAAGGCAAGCTCAGGGGCCTCTACCGGCGCGAGGACCTGGAGCGCAACCCGTTCGGCGGGCGCGTCGTCTGCGGCGACGAGCTGCTGCTCTGGGAGGAGGCGCCGGAATGCTACAAGGACGCCTCGTCGGTGGTCGGCGACCTCGAGGCGGCGGGCCTGCTCTCCGTCATCGCCGCGTTCCGGCCGGTGGTCACGTTCAAGACCTCGCAGGGTGCCCGCGACGAGACCCGCGGGAACCGCGGCGGCTGGAAGCGGGAGCGCCGGGAGGCCCGCGACGCCGGGCGGCGGCGATGACCTGGCTGCTGCTGACGGCCGGGCGGGGGCCGGCCGAGTGCCGGATGGCGGTGGCGGGCCTGTCCAGGATCCTGCTCGCCGAGGCCGACGAGGCCGGCGTCGAGGCCGAATTGGTCGCGGCGGAGACGGCGCCGCACGGCCTGATGTCGGCGCTCGTCGCGCTGCGGGGAGACGGCGCCGAGACCCTGGCGCGCTCCTGGGAGGGCACCGTCCAGTGGATCTGTCCGAGCCCGCTCCGGCCGGGCTGGGCACGCAAGAATTGGTTCGTCGGGGTCTCCAGGCTCTCGCCGCCACCCCCTTCCCCGGATCTCAGCGACCGGGACCTCCGGATCGAGACCATGCGGTCGTCCGGACCCGGCGGCCAGCACGTGAACACGACCGAGTCGGCGGTCCGGATCACGCACCTGCCGACCGGAACGGTGGCGCTCGCCCGCGAGGAGCGCAGCCAGCACCGCAACCGCGCGCTGGCGCTGGCACGGCTGGCGGCGGCGCTGGATGGGCTGGAACGCGAGGCCGACCGGGTCGCCGGGCACCGGCGCTGGTCCCGCCACGACGCGCTGGAACGCGGCAACCCGGTCCGGATCTACGTGGGCGAGCGCTTCACGCGGCGGGCGCCATGAGGCGTGGGACAGCCATTCGGCGCTTCCGGTCGGGTCGAGCCTGCAGGACCGGCCTGCACGGCCCCGGTCGGAAGGAAATATGGATATGCCAACACGGGAGATCAGGCTTGGACAAGCTGACGGTCGCCGCGGTCCTGGACCGCATCGTCTTCGCGGAGCCCGACACGTTCGACCCGGCCGACGGCAGGCTGCTGGCCGCCCTGATCCCGGAGCGCCGGCGTCACCTGTTCGGCGCCAGCATCGCGGCGAAGATGCCGGGAGGCACGACCTCGGGCAGTGCGGCCGGTGTCGGCAGCGTCGACCTGAAGAACGACGACCGGGAGTTCACGGCCGAGGTCGGGGCCGACGACTTCGTCCGCGTCGGCCAGTACAAGCTCCTGCGCGACCGCGACGGCATCGAGATCTGGCAGGTCATGAGCGATACGCTGGACGACGAGCCGAAGGGCGCGCTGCTCAGACTCGACTCCGCCGGCGAGCCGATCGCCCTGCTGATGTTCGCGCCGAGACGCCTGCGCCTCCCCTTCCTGATCGGCAACCTCATCCTCCAGCGCGCAGGATGGAGAGACTGGAAGCGCCCGGTCCGGGCCGGCGCAGCCGGTGGCGTCGGTGCCGGGCGGACCCCGGGTTGACGGGGTGCCCCACGGCCGGGTTCACGGGCCCGCGGCGCTCGCCTGCAGCAACCGCGCGGTGATGCCGGCCGGGACACGGCGGCGCTCGCGGGCCCGCGGTTCCGGCGCCTGTGCCGGAGGATCCCGGCGGCATCCGGACGTCGGTACCAGACGCCGCCGTCCTGCCGGGCGCCTTAGCACAAAGGTAACCCGATTGCCCGACCATGCCGGGAGCGGCCCCTTCCGCATCGGACGGGGGACGCACAAGCAATGGCACGCAGCACCGGCGTCGAAACAGGAGAAGGTCATGCGGCGGTACCGGGGAAACATCCTGCTCTCGGCAGGCGATCTGGTGACCTTCGTCGGGTGCCGGCACGCCAGCGCCCTCGACCGCCGCGCCCTCGACGAGGATCTCGAGCGCACCGCCGACGACGCCGCGCTGAGACTCCTCCAGGAGCGCGGGATCGAACATGAACGGGCGTTCCGTGACGACTTGGTCCGCCGGGGCCTGCGGGTGGTCGAGATCCCCGCCGGCCCCGACCTCGCCGAGCGTGTCCGGCTGACGCTCGCCGCCCTGCGCTCCGGCGCCGACGTCGTCTACCAGGGCGCCCTGCTCGACGGCGGCTGGCACGGCTTCGCCGACTTCCTGATCCGCACGGATGACGGCGTGGCGGGCGGCTACGGCTACGAGGTCGCCGACACCAAGCTCGCCAGGACCGCCAAGCCCCGGCACGTCGTCCAGCTCGCGGTCTACACCGAGCTGCTGGCGCGCGTCGCGGGTGCAACTCCCCGGCTGATGCGGGTCCGCCTCGGCAGCGGCGAGGAGGCCGTGGTGCCGTTCCTGGACGTCGCGGCCTATGTGCGCCACGCCCGGGCAAGGCTCGAGGACTTCCTGTCCGGCGGGACGCCGGCCGGCACCACGGCCGAGCCCTGCGCCCAGTGCGACGTCTGCCACTGGCGCGGGACCTGCCTGGACGCGTGGGACGGCGCCGACCACCTGAGCCTGGTCGCCAACATCCGCCGAACCCAGATCCGCAGGCTGTCCGCGGCCGGCATCGGCACCGTGGCGGCACTCGCGGCATTGCCCGAAACCGCCGCGGTTCCCGGCATGACGGAAGAGGCGCTGCGGCGGCTGCGCTCGCAGGCCGCCCTGCAGGTTTCGGTGCGCGGGCGGGACGACCGGCGGTGGGAACCGCTGCCGGCAGGCCCCGGGCGCGGCTTCGGCCGCCTGCCGGCGCCGACCGCGCACGACCTCTTCTTCGACATGGAAGGCGACCCGCTGTATCCCGGCGGCCTCGAATACCTGTTCGGCGTCCAGGCCGGCGACACCGCGACCGGACGGTTCCACGCGTTCTGGGGCCACGACCGGGCCGGCGAGAAGCGGGCGTTCGAGGCGTTCATGGACTTCGCCGAAGACCACCTCGCCCGTCACCCGGACGCCTTCATCTACCACTACAACCACTACGAGGTGACGGCGCTGAAGCGCCTCGCGATGAGCCACGGCAGCCGCGAGGCGGCGCTCGACGGGATGCTGCGCCGGCACCGCTTCGTCGACCTCTACGCGGTGGTGCGCGAGGCGATCCGCACCTCGGAGCCGGGATATTCGCTCAAGAACATCGAGCGCTTCTATCTGGGGCCGCGCGGCGGCGACGTCGCCAACGCCGCCGACAGCATCGTGGCCTACGAGGAGTGGCGGCGGGGTGGCGACGACTCCCTGCTGAGGCGGATCGAGGACTACAACGCGGTGGACTGCCGGTCGACGGCCGGGCTGCGCGACTGGCTGGTGTCGATCCGTCCGGCAGGGCTTGGGTGGTTCGACGCGGAACCGGACGGTGCGGACGCGGCGGCGCTGGAAAGGCAGCGGGCGGCGGAGGCCGAGCGGCAGGCGCTGGATGCCCTGCTCCTCGGCGGCGCGCCTGACGGGGAGCTGCCGGTCCGCCGGCTGATCGCCGACCTCGCGGAGTTTCACCGGCGCGCCCAGAAGCCGGACTGGTGGGCCCTGTTCGACCGCCAGACGCGCGCCGAGGACGAACTGGTCGACGATGCCGAGTGCCTGGGCGCACTCATTCTCGACGGCCGCCCGGCCCCCGCGGGCCGCTCCCTTCTCTATACATACCGCTTTCCGCCGCAGGACACGAAGCTGCGCGCCGGCGCCAAGCCGACGGTCGCCGCCACCGGGCGCCCGGCCGGGACGATCGAAAGCCTGGATCTCCGCGGCGGCACGGTGGTGATCCGGCGCGGAACCCGGCAGGAGCCGCTGCCGTCCGACCTCTGCCTCGGGCCGCCGCTCCCCGTCGAGGACACGGTGCTGCGCGCCGCGATCCGGCGCTTCGCCGGCAGCGTCGCGGCCGGCGACGGCCGGTTCGCGGCGCTGGAGGCGATCCTCCGGCGCGAGCCGCCCCGGTTAGCCGGCCGCGCGCCGGGAGCCCCGGTGGTTGCCGCCGGTTCCGGCCTGCTCGAGGGCAGCGTCGCGGCCATTGCGGCGCTGGACGGGAGCTACCTGGTCGTCCAGGGCCCGCCCGGCACCGGCAAGACCTACACGGCGAGCCACGCCATCCTCGACCTGCTCCGGCGCGGCCGGCGCGTCGGCGTGTCATCGAATTCGCACAAGGCGATCAATAACCTACTGGCCGCCGTCGAGAGGCTCGCGGCCGACACCGGCTTCACTTTCCGCGGCGTCAAGAAGTCCGCGCCCGACGACGGCTCCGCCCTGAACGGCAGGCTGATCGAGGACGTCTTCAACAACGCCGAGGTCGATGATGCCATCGACGCCGGCGCCCGGCTGGTCGCCGGCACGGCGTGGCTGCTGGCGCGCCCGGAGCTGGAGGGCAGGATCGACACGCTGTTCGTCGACGAGGCGGGACAGGTGTCGCTCGCCAACCTCGTCGCCATGGGGACCAGTGCGAGCAACATCGTGCTGGTCGGCGACCAGATGCAGCTGAGCCAGCCGGTCCAGGGCACGCATCCGGGAGGATCGGGGGCCGGCGTCCTCGAGCACCTGCTCGGCGGCCGGGCAACGGTGCCGCCCGACCGCGGCGTCTTCCTGGACGCCAGCCACCGCATGCACCCCGCCGTGTGCGGCTGGGTCTCGGAAACGATCTACGACGGCCGGCTGAATGCCGCACCGGGAACCGCGTTCCAGGTCCTGGAACTCGGACCCGGCGCCCACCCTGCCCTGGCGCCTGCGGGCGTGCGCTTTGTGCCAGCCGCGCACGAGGGGCGGACGCAGCGCTCGCCCGAGGAGGCCGAGCTGGTGCGGTCGGTCTGGACGAGCCTGATGGGGCAGCGCTACCGCGACCGCCACGGCCGCATCCACGCCTTCGGGCCGGACAACGTGCTCGTGGTGGCCCCCTACAACGTGCAGGTCAACCATCTGGCGGAGATCCTGCCGTCCGGCGCCCGGGTCGGCACGGTCGACCGCTTCCAGGGCCAAGAGGCCGAGGTGGTGATCGTCTCGATGACGACGTCGAGCGGCGACGACCTGCCGCGCGACATCGAGTTCCTGTTCTCGCGCAACCGCCTGAACGTCGCGCTGTCGCGCGCCCGCAGCCTCGCCGTCGTCGTCGCCAGTCCGCGCCTGCTGGAGGTCCAGTGCGCCACGATCGAGCAGATGCGCCTGGTGAACACGCTGTGCCGGGCCTACGAATGGTCGCTCGGCCTCGATCCGGCGCAGGCGCGCCGGCGGGCAGCGCTTCCCGACCCGCTGCGTGGAGAGGCTTTGGCCGCCGCCGGCTGAGTCCGGACGCGGCACGACGGAGAGGAGATGATCGCTTGGCGGTGCGTCCCAGGATCCGGCGCGCGTTCCTCGCCTGGTACGCACAGGCCCGCTTCCGGTTTCCGGCGCCGCTCGGGATCGCGCGCCGGACGGACCGCCGGATCGACCTGGTGTTCCCGACCTCGTCGCCGGACCTGTCGGCGGTGCTGACCCGCGCGGCCATCGTGGTTTTTGCCGAACCGGCAGGCGCCGGCCGGAAGGTCGTCAGGATCTTCGAAGCGGAGCCCGTCAGGGTGCCCGGAGGCTACGCCTGCCGCAGCGCCGCGCGGGAGCCCGGGCGGCTGTTCCCGAACCGGGACGCGCTCTGGACGGAGCTGTTGTTCGAGGCGTTCCTCGCCTGGACCCATGGGGACGCGGCGGGGGAACACGGGGTCCGCTTCGACCGGAGTAGCGGTGCCGCGGCCTGCGCCAGGCTCCTGACGGACGATCAGGGGCAGGAGGAACGCCCCCGGGCGGGAACGCTGCCGAAGGGCAAGCGGCGGCTCTCGAGGGCGCAGATCGCGATGATGACACCGGACGACCTGCTCCGCTGGCTGGGCGGCAGATGACCGATCAAGGGTGTCGCCCCGGTGGCGGCGGCGAGCACTTCGCACCTCTCCGCCGCTTGACCATCCCGGGCCTTCGGTTGCCGTCCCTGGAGGGGAGCGGAGCGACGGGGCAGGATACGATGCCGTGCCCCGGCCGGGAACTCCCCGCGCAGCGGTTCAGGTTTTTCTTCGGCCTTGAGCCGCCGCGCGATCTCGCGGGCTCGGGAGGACTGACCTGCGCGGATTACGCCGTCGTCCGGCGCCGCATGGAATTCCAAGGAGACGCAGCGGATGCGCCATCCCTGTGCCGGTGGCTGGGTGAGGAACTGGCGCTTCGGGACGACCCGCCCTGCCGGATCGGCTATGTTTGAGAGAGGAGGCGGAAATGCGCGCCGATGCTTTCCCGGAAGTGACCGGCACCTGCAGGGCACCCACGCGCGATCGCCGTTCTTCAAGGGACAGGTTACCGTCGGGTGTGCCGGGGTGACGGGAACAAGCAACGATCGGGCTCTCGTCACCCCCGGCGGTCGGCCGGCCGGAGCGGGAACGGCGGCGGATCCGCGCATCGACAGCACCGAACGGTCACGATGCTCCTGATCCGCAATCCGGACAGCCCTGACGGAATGCCTCCGGGCGACGGTCCGATCCGCTGCGTCGCGCGGCCGGACCAGCTCATCTGCTGGCGCGGAGTAAAGCCGGGCCACGCCGAGGTCATGGCAGCCACCGGCGTCGAGGGCGTGCGCATCGTTCTGCCGAGACGAGGATTGGTCGCCGTGAACATGGACGTGATCGAGCAGACTGACCGTCTGGACTGGTTGTTTGAACCGGAGCATCGCGGGGCCGATCCACCGGATCTGCAGGAGATCGTCGAAGCGTGGCTGCGCGCCCATCCCCGTCTCCAGCGGCTCGTGCCGCCGGCCTTCAGCCTGGTCTGGTATTTTTGATGGAAAGACGGACTTCGCCTTGAGGGTCGGAAGCATCGTGCACCCTGCCGTTCTCCCTGCATCGGTTCGGCTCCTCGGGCGTCGTGCAAGCAGGCCTTGAGCCGAAGGTGGGCACCAGTCACATCGCCGCGGCGTCGGTCTTGCCGAACGGCCGGTCGAGCAGCAGGCTGATCGCACAGGCGATCCGCCGCGCATCCGGTGCGGCCCGGTGCCGCGCCGGATGGCGCCGGTACGCTTCGGCCAGCGCCCGTTCGCGCTCCCGGGGAGACGCGAGCGGTTCCGACCACTGCCAGAAATCGGTCAGGTGGAACGGTGGCGGACGGATGCGGGCAGCCGCGCAGAGGACGCCGAGCCAGTAGCTGTCTGCGGCGATGTTGTCGGATAGCACCCGTCGGCCGCGCACGGCCGCGGCGACCTGTTCGACCACGTCGCCGGGCGACTCGCCTTGACCCTGCAGCATTGCCCTGGAAAGGCCGTGGAGACCCTCCGCAGCGGGATCCCACGTCCCGTCGCGCAGCCAGACCGGCGCCGGCCGGATGAGCCAGGCTGATACGCTCGCGTCCGGAAATGCGACGGCGATCTCTATCGGATAGCTTCGTGGCGGCAAGGCGCTCGCCTCGAGGTCGAGAACGGCCCAATCCTGATCGGGAACGCAGGTCATGAAGGTTCTCCCCGGCGAAAGAATCGCTGTGCGGGATGTCGCAAGAGCAGGGGGCCTGGGATAGAGGGGACCCGCTGTCCCTCCGGACCGCGGTAGGTGGTCAGGTCCGCAGCCGCCGTGGGGCCAGGCTTGAGGGTCCACCGCGGTCAAGCGCATCCGTTCGACGCTCCGGCCCACATGACCGCCGGTCAAGGTGAGCATCGACAGATACCCGGTGAACACTCTCCACGGGCCGAGAATCCCCATCGCCGCTCAGGCCAGCAGCACACCGAGGTCGACTGTGCCGAGCGCCTCGAAGACACCGGCCGGGACGTAGCGCGGCTTTCACGGCAAGTCCTCCAGCCGCGTTCGGACCCGACAGCGCAGCTTTCCGATCAGATATTTTGAGCGTTCCAGCTCGACCATGTCCTTCGTCGTCATCAGGGTATGGACGGCATCGTCGCAGGCATCGGCCACGGCGGGCCGGAAGTCCTCCGGTTCAAGCGCGACCGTCGCCGTCATTATCGCCATCGCGGCGACCCAGATCGATCCGGTCACCCACCAGACGGTGGCGCTCACGGCTTCGGCTTGAACTCGGGAAACGGCGGAAGCGGCGGTTCCAGCTTCCGCTCGATCGCGTCCAATCGCTGATTCAGCCGGTCCATACGTCTCTGCAGATTGGCATACATCTCCCAGGTCGCGGCCTCCTCCCGCAACCGGTCGCTCAGCGACGGCTCAACCGGTGCCCTGCGCATGATGGCGCGGTTCATTCCCATCAGCGTGACGCTCATCTCGCGGCGCTCCAGCACCAGTTGGCGCAGATCCGCCGCCATCGTGTCGAGCCGTCTGCTGATCCGGAGCAGATCGGCGGTGGACGGCTTGTCGTCGTTCTCCGCACCGGTCGTGAGGTTGTCGTCCATAGTCTCCTCCCTCGCTCTCGCGACACCACGCTACCCGACCTGACCGGCATCTGGAGCCGTCGCTGGCGAGCTAGCCCGGACGTCTGGTTGTCGCAAAGGATATACGGCAGGTCGGGCACGGGGCAGTTCGTGGTCCGCTGGAAGCCCGCTGGATGCGTCCTGAGCCTCCGGAAGGGCTTGAGGCCACACGCCGGCACCGCGTCCGGTGACTCGGAAAACGCCGGCCATCGCTGGGATGAACCGTACCGGGTTTCCCGTTGGACGGTTGGTTGAGTTATGCCGTCATGGCGACTTCCTCAGCTTGGGCATGTATCGGGAGGGGCATACCTTGAACGAAGCCGCTCCTTGGGGGAGCCTGTCGCCGGCACAGCCGCATGAACCCGATCAGTCCAGGGAGACCGGCCGGGTCAGGCCTGTTCCTCCAGGCAGGACGATACGCAGCAGCGAACTCCAGACGGGGAGAACTCCATGCCTTCATATTCAATCCCGCTCGCCCGGCAGGTCAGCGACCATCTCGATGAAATCTGCCGGAGGCTGAGCCTCCCATCCGCTGAACTCCTTGGACTGATCCTCGCTCGGCTGATCGAGGTCGACCGGATGTGGCGCTCGAGCGGAATGGCCGGAGTCATGCCGAACCGGCGTCCGGAAACCGGTGATCCCGACCGTCAGGAGCCTGAGGCGGTGCGGCTCGTCGTCGAGGTGAGCGATGACGTGGCCACAGGCTACGGCGATATCTGCTCGCGTCTGGGCGTGTCACCCAACGCTTTCCTGACAATGATGGCGGAAGGGCTGGTCGAGCAGGACGCCGGGCTGGTGAGCAAAGGCCGCGGGGGGCTGGGCACCTTCCGGCCCCCCGGATGGGAGGACTATGCGCTGGAAAGGACGGTGGAGCACGGCATCTACCTGGCGACCGGCGACATCCGGCCAGGCACCAGGCTGGCCTGGCCTGCCGATAAGCCGTTCCCGCTCAGCGACGCCCAGTGTGCGGCGCTGGTCCGCGGCCACATGATCCGCTGGGGCGGAACGGTGGACGAGTACCTGACGGAACTGCCCGGGAGGTACGAGCTGGTCGACGGCTTCCTGCTTGTCCATGAGACGTGAGGCCGTTGCAGACCCGCTCCGGGCGGACGGCCGGCGCTTTCTTCCGCTTGGGCGGGGCCTCCCTTCCAGGACCTGCCATGGCTGGATCGCCGTGCCTGTCCTTGCAGGATGAGCGGCGAAGCAGACTTGCCGGCCTGAATGACGAACAAGGGGCGGGCTGGGGCAGCTGCCCGATGCGGGCCGGCGACGGGGCCGGACCAAGGCAGCCGCCCTGCGCGGCACGGCCGCAGCGCTTGCCCGGCGGCATCGGGATGCTGCGAAGCGGCGGAGCGTGCCGGCCAGTGCCTTGGCGATGGGCGGCGCAGACCTTCATCCGCTGGATTCGGTCCGGCGTCCGGGAGCGGCTTTTCGACCAGTCCCCGGAGCGTGGCTCGGCGTCGACAGGGACGGGGCTGCTCCCGGAGGACCCTCCATCAGGGCGCACCACAAGGCGGCCATCTCCGCCCGGAACGACTCGGTCATGGTGTTGTCCCAGATCAGCCTCCGCTTCCTGCGCATCGACTCGAGAAGGCGGTTTTCGTAGGGCCATCGCCGGCATTCGCAAGGTTCTCCACGATACCGCCGGCGCGGCGGGTGCATCGGCCTGATGACCTGAATACGCCACGACAGGATGGACAACCGGCGGATCAGCCCGTTGCCCTCACCCGGGATACCATTCCCGCAATGAAGGCAGATCCGCTCGAAGAAGCGCTTTCCCTTCCAAAGACGTATCCTGCGCCTTTCGTTCAGCCGGGAAAATCCCCGGCGCTGAGGCCCCCGGCGTCCTCTCTTCAGCTGCATCCGCACGCTCCACCTCCCGATGCCGCAAACGGAAACGCCGCGACGCGACGGCGCCTCATCGCATGTGGGCGATCCGGGCACAAGACGGACCCGCATGACGACGCCTTGGCGCGGTCATGATGGAGGGCGTCCACTTGGTATCGCCGCCTGCCCGCCCCTGAGAGCGGCAGCTGCTGAACCCGCTCCCGATCGGCCCTCATGAACGATCCGGGCCGGCAGGAGCGCCACAGCGGACCGGCTGCGTCCGAATCTGACGGATGCCTCGGGTAACCTGCCTCCATCACCGATGGAGGATCCTTGGACACACCAGCAACGCTCCACCTTCCCGCCCCTCCTCTCGACGGTCAGGGCGGAACCCGGATAACGACAGCCGGCGGCGACTCCGCCCGGCTTGCTCTCGATTCGAAATCTCTTCGCCTTCTCACCGTCGACGGGTGTCCCGAACTCGTCGAACTCGACCTCAGCGCCTGTCCGGGGCTTTCCTGGATCGCCATCTCCGACTGCCCGCTCCTGACGGATCTGCATCTGCCGACGACCGGTTCCGGCGTCCGGATCCACGTGGATTTCGGCCCTGCGGCTCCGTGCCTCAGGATCACCGGGCTCGTGGCCGACGTCGATTGCTGCTGGCTGTCCGGGCATTCGGCTGCCCCGCGCGGGCGGTCGCGGCGCCCGCCGCTCGACGGCTGCTACATCGGCACGGTGAACGCGGACGCCCTGGCGCGGTACGGCCTGGTGCTGTTTACCGGCGGGGGGCCGGGACGCGGCACCTGGTTCTGCCGTCCGACGGCGCCGTGCGTGACCTCGCGCTGAACGGGATCGACGAACTCGAGCATCTCGACCTCGGCGGATCCCTGCCGATGCATGTCGAGATGCAGGGACTGCCGCGGCTGCGCACGGTCACCGGTTCGGCGCCGCTGTCGTTGCTCCGGGCCGACCGGTGCGGGAACCTGAGGCGGATCGACGGCTTCGGCGAAGCGCTCACGGTCGTCTCCAGCGCGCGGCACGAAGGCCTCGAGGTACCTGGTCCCTGGACCTCGCTTCTGGTCCGCGACAGCGCGCCGGCAGGTGTCCTGGCTCCGTTCGTCGAGCATGTCTCGCTGCCGGGCGCACCGCAGGGCGAGACCGCGGAAGCAGCCGTCGGCCAGCTGCTCCGGACGGCCCGAACCGGCGACGCCCGTGCCGTGGGCGCACTCCTGCACTGGTGCGGGCGGGTGCGGACGCCGCGCGGCGTGCTGGGTGCTCTGGTCGCCCTGGAGTCCCTCGCCTCCGCCGGCCACGACGCGGATGCGCTGTGGTCGGTGCGCTGCGGCCTGCAGCACCGCGCCGCGAGGCGGGGCCTGCAGCCGGGCGACTGGTGGTGGTCGCTGCCCCGCGACCTCGATCAGCGCGGATGGGACGCCGATCTCGGGCTCTGGCTCCACAGGCAGGCTTCCGGCCCGTCCAGCACGGCGCCCCTGACGGCGTGGCATCCCGTCCATCTCGTCACCCTGGCCTCGGCCCTGCGAAAGCAGTGGCCCGAAACGGCGACGGAAGCCCTGACGACCCTGCTGATGCAGGCCTTCGGGTCGGGCCGCTTCGGCCGGAGCCGGCACCGGCGCCGGAACGACAGCCAAGGTCTGGCTGCCGAGGATACCGACCGGCTGCAGCGGACGGTGCACGCCCTGGCTGCCCTGCGCTCGCACGCGCGTACGCCTGCCCTGGTCCTCGGCTTCTGCCGCTGGCTCGCGCGGAACCTTGACGGCGCCGACCGCGTCAACCTGCTCGGCGCTCTTCACCTGCTGAGCGCCGCGGACGCCCGGGAGCATCTGCTGCGCATCGCGGCAGACGGCGGCGCCGCCGCGACGGAGGAGCGGTCGCTGGCGATGGCCCTGGCGGTGGCACCCGCCCGGGCCGACATTTTCTCCGACAATGAGGTCCTGCATGCCTGAGACGAAGCCGGCGGTCGTCTGCTCCATCCCCGAGATCCGCTCCCTGCTCGACCTTCATCTCGGCGCGCTGATGGAGAACCCCGGCCGTGCCCGTGACATCCCGCCGCTGATGCTCTGGGGGCCGCCGGGTGTCGGCAAGAGCGCCGTGGTCCGGGCCACGTGCCAAGATCGGGGCATCGGTTTCGTCGATATCCGCCTCTCGCAGCGCGAGCCGGTCGACCTGCGCGGTCTCCCCGTGCCCCGGGGCGACTCGGTCGCCTGGCTGCTCTCGTCCGAGTGGCCGCGCGACCCGGACAGCCGCGGCATCATCCTGTTCGACGAACTGACGGCCGCCGACCGGACGTTGCAGGCCGCAGCCTACGAGCTGATCCTCGATCGCCGACTCGGGGATCTCTACACGGTGCCTCCCGGGTGGTACATCGTCGCGGCCGGCAACCGCGTGGGTGACTACGCGGTCGCGACCTCGCTGTCGAGCGCGCTCGCGAACCGCTTTTGCCACGTCGAGGTCGAGGCGGACCTGGAGGGATGGATCGGGTGGGCCCTCCATGCCGGGATCCATCCCGACGTGATCGGTTTCCTGCGCTACCGGCCGCAGTGCCTGTTCGACATGACGGGCGACACCGAGCGCGGCTGGCCAAGCCCCCGCTCCTGGGCCCGCGTGGCTGCCGAGCTCGCGCTGCTCGAGCGCGGTGCTATGCCGCCGGACAGCCGCGCGCGTCTGCTGGCCGTCGTCGCGGCCGGCCTGGTCGGCCAGGGTGCCGCGCTCGAGTTTCTGGCCTTTCGCACGCTGGCGGCGCCCCTGCCCGACGCCGGGTCGATGCTCGAGGGAAAGCTTCCGGTCACGGTGCCGGGGCGCGCCGACCAGCGCTATGCCCTCTGCGCCGCCCTGGCCCATCACCTGCGCCGGAGGACGGACTGGCCGCAGCTGGTCGGCGCATTCCTGCGCATCGGCCTGGCCCTGCCGAGCGACTTCGCGGCGCTCGCTATGGTCGATGCCCTGCGAGACCGGCCCGCCGCGGACATGCTCGCCGTCATCGGGCACCCCCTGTTCGCCGCATGGTCGCGGCTTCACGGCGGCGCCGTGGCCGCCGGCCTGTGCGGCGGCGCCACGGCCATCGCCGATGCCGCACTTGCCGCCGCCGGGCTCCCTCTGGCCGGAGCGGCGGAGTGAGCGGCGCGATCAGGCCGGCGGAGCTCAAGCGGCGCGCCCTGGCGCTCTGGGAGGGTGACCGGGCGGCACTCCTGCTCTCGCAGCCCTTGCTGGCCCACCTGGCGATGCAGCTGGACCTCGTGCCCGTGGTCGACAGCCGCCTTTCGACGGCGGCGACCGACGGGCGCTCGGTATTCGCCAGCGCGCCCTTCCTGCTCGGGCTTTCGCCGGCGGACCGGCTGTTCGTCCTGACCCATGAGATCTGGCACTGCGCGCTCGGGCATTTTCCGCGGCAGGGCGGCCGGGAGCCGCGCCGATGGAACATCGCCATCGACCACGAAGCCAATGCGCTGATCCGGAGCGAGGGGAGCGCCGTGCCGGCGGGGGCCGTTTATTTCCCGGAGTGGGACGGCCGCAGCGCCGAGGAAGTCTACGAGAGGATCCCGGCCGCGCAGGATCGCGACGGGTCCGGCGGGCGCGGACTTCTGGCCGACCTCCATGGCCGACCCGACCAGGCGGTATCCGGGCCTTTCGACCCCGACCTCGCGTTCGCTGCCGGCGGCTTCGAAAGCTGGCCGGTGCGGGTACTGGCGGCCGCACGGCAGGTTGAGCGGAACGGAGGGAAACTGCCGGCAAGCGCCGCGCTGCTGATCCACAGGTTGACGCGACCGGTCCTGAACTGGCGCGACCTGCTCGCCCGGTTCGTCGCCCGGTCCCGGCGCGCCGAACGCCGATGGGACCGGCCGGACCGGCGCTTCATCGCGCGCGGCCTGTACATGCCCGGCCGGATCGTATCGACCCGTCGCCTGGTAGTCGCGATCGACGTTTCCGGCAGCACGCTTTCCTGCCTGCCGCGGTTCCTCGCAGAGCTGTCCGGGGTGCTGGCCAGCGGTTCCGTCGAGACGGTCCGTGTCCTGACCTTCGATGCGGCGCTGCACCTGGACAGGGTGCTCTCCTGCCGCGACATCGGCGGCGTCGCCGGCCTTCGTCTGCAGGGTGGAGGCGGTACGGACTTCCGCCCGATGTTCACCCACCTGCAGGACGGCGGCGACGCACCGGACGGCATAATCATACTCACCGACGGCTTCGGGCGGGCTCCACCGG
Source organism: Skermanella sp. TT6 (assembly GCF_016653635.2). NCBI lineage: Bacteria > Pseudomonadati > Pseudomonadota > Alphaproteobacteria > Rhodospirillales > Azospirillaceae > Skermanella > Skermanella cutis. Next base: position 168,329 of record NZ_CP067420.1, on the reverse strand, counting down.
GTCCGCCTCCCTGTCCGGTGCTATGGGTGCTGACAGCCGACGGACGGCAGCCTGTGGACTGGGGAGAGCGGGTAAGGCTGCCGCGTGACGCGCAGGATCAGGCAAGCCGCTGATAGCGTCGTGACGGCGGCAAGGCTGGCCGTGGAGGGGCCGGCAAACAGTTGATATCGCGAAGGTACAGGCGTCCTGCAGGGCGGCCTGGTCACAGGAGTTGATTGCAGTGCTTTTCATCGAGAACAGCGCCAACCGCCCGCTGCAGATTTGTACCGTGAGCTGTGGCAGGGGCCGGATCGGCATCGTTCCCTGTCCCGGCAGGAAACAGCCGCGGCCAGGGTCCGGCACCCCTTGCGAGCGCGACACCAGGGCTGATGTCGAGGTGCTGGCACGCTGGGGAGCCAAGGCTCTGCTTTCCCTGATGGAGGCGGCGGAGTTGCGGCGGTACGGGGCGGCCGACATCGGGCGGCACGCGCGAGCGGCCGGAATTGGCTGGCATCATCTGCCGATCAGCGATCTCCATCCTCCGGACGAGCGGTTCGAGCAGGCTTGGAGCACGATCGGTCCGAGTATCCGGTCCCTGCTGGCCGCGGGCGACGCGGTGGCCATCCACTGCCTCGCCGGCCGGGGGCGCAGCGGCACCGTCGCCGGCCGGCTGTTGATCGAGATGGGCACGGATCCCGGGCAGGCCCTTGGCCTTCTGCGTTCGCTGCGCCCGGGAGCGGTAAGCACTGCGGCGCAGGCTGCCTATCTGACGAACCGGACCTGGCTTGCTTCGTGAGGGGCGGCAGGAGCCATGAGGCCGGCGGATATCCGCCCTTTGTCTCGGGCTGCTCGTTCTCTCCTCCTTGCAAGTGGCCGGCCGCTCCCGGCTTGCCGCTGCAGTTGGCAGGCTGCAGCCCGCCATGCCGGTCGCTTCATCGGCCCGGTGCATGGACCTGCGCCGGTGCCGCTGGAACCGGGCTCATGTTACCGGACGTGCAGACCCGTTCCCGGAACTGTCCTGGAGGAGAGTCTGAGGGTTGTCATTTCCGTGACGCGTGGGAGCCGTATTCCTGCCGTTTCATGACAGGGAAGTCCTTGGAAAGCCCGGACACTCCCGACCCGGATCCGCGGGACAGGCCATTGCTCCGGTTATCGTGTGCCAAGGCGCTGTCCGGGGTTGCCGCGTGACAACCGGACACACGGCGATAGCGGAGGCACCGCTTCGGCGATGCAGGGGCTTGGCCTGGTTGGCCGCCTGGGCTCTGGGGAACTGGCAGCGGTTGGGTTGCGGTACCGAGGTGGAGGGCCGGGATGATATCTGCCGCTCAACCTTAGACGGCGCCGTGCCGGGCCGATGCATCCGACAGCATCCGGGCATAGTCCCGGCGCAGGGAAGCGGGCTCGATGATCTCGACATAGGGTTCCCAGGTGAACAGGTGCCAGCAGAGCTCCTTCAGCCCGCCGGCGCGGAACCGGACGAGCAGCGCGCCGTCCGGCCCGTTCTCCTTGGCTTCGTCGTCATGGAACCGGTGCGCCGCGGCGTCGGCGGCACGGGCCGGATCGAAGCGCAGCACGATGTCGGCCGGTTGCTCCTGGAAGATGCCGAACGACTGGGCGGCGTAGCGGCGCAGGTCGAAGCCTGGCGGGCGATGCGCCGTCTCGGCCAGGCGCTCCACCCTGCCGATGTTCGGCAGGCTGTACAGCCGCGGCTGGGTCCTGCCGTCCGGCACCGCGACGAGGTAGTGGCGGACGCCGTAGAGCAGGCCGAGCGGCGACACGGTTCGCCAGCCCGCCTTCCCGCCGCCGCGCGGCGAATAGTACAGGCGCACCCGCTCCATCGCTTTGAAGGCATGGCGGAGCGGGGCGAGCACCTCCGGCGTCACGGCCGGACGGGGTCCCGGCCGCGCGGCGAGCCCTTCGGCCTCGATGAGGGCCGCGAGGTCGGGCTCCATGCGGGCGAGTTCCCGGGGCTGCAGCGACGCCCGCAGCTTGATGGCGAGCCGGCCGAGGATGACGGCCCGCACCTCGAGCCCCTCGCGCCGCAGCGCCTGCTCCGCCGCCTCCATCTCGAGCAGCTCCTCGGGGGATACGGCGACCAGCTCGCTGAGCGTGCCGGGCGCGATGCGCCAACGCTTCACCGGTTCGTCGGACGAAACCACCTCGACGCGGTTGCCGAAGACCCGGACCACGACGTCGCGCATGCGCTCGGCCGTGCGCCGGCTGACGCGGAATTCTTTCTGGATGTCCTGCAGCGACACGCCCAGGCGCGTTCCCTGCATCATCAGCAGGAGCTGGAAGATGTTGTCGATCTGGCCGTAGGCCAAGGATGCCTCCGTGACTGCGCCTGGCGGCGAATGCCGGGCTATCCTATGTGTCAGATATTGACGGACCGTTTCTTGACGGCTGGCGTATCCGTGAGAGCTTTTGCCCCATCGTAAACCAGCGACAGGCCGCTGCTCTTCCAGCCGGCCACGTGCTCCCGCCAAAAGTGCTCCCGATCCCCCAAGTGTCCGCCATCGGCCATTGCAGCCTCCATGGAGTTCCTGTCACCAGGAAAACTCGCCCTCAACAGACCTGCGGAAAAGATGCCTTCGTCGCTGGTTTACGGTTTATTGGGGAGTGGCTGGTCGAGAAGCATGGAACCCAGCGCCGTCGCGCCTGGAGGAAGCTGCACCTGGCTGTGGATGCGAAGACCGGCACGATTGTCGCCTCGACCCTGACCAGCAAGGAGGTCGACAATGCCGCCGAACTCGGCCCGCTGCTCGACCAGGTCGACGAGCCGCTCGCCGCGGTCGTTGCCGGTGGCGCCTATGACCAGGACCGGGTTTACGATGCTGTGGCCGGGCACTCGGCGGAAGCTGCGGTTGTCGTGCCACCGCGCTCGACGGCCGTGCTCAGTTCATCGAACGAAAGCGATCCAACCCAGCGCGATCGCCATATCCAGGCCATTGCCGGGCAGGGCCGGATGGGCTGGCAGCGAACTTCCGGCTACAACGCGAGGGCTGGAGCGGAGGGAGCGATGAGTCGATACAAGCGCATCATCGGCGACACCTTGCGCTCGCACACCTGCCCGGCCCAGGAGGTCGAAACCCGGATCGCCGTCACCGTCCTCAACCGAATGCTCGACCTCGGACGCCCGGAGTCTGTCCGCGCTGCTTGAAAATCAACGAACCAGGGCAGAAGTCTGTGCTCTGCGACCTCCATGCACCACAGCCGCGAAAATGGCTACATTCAGAAATCCCTGTTCTGTGTCGATCAAGCGGCGACTTGGGCCGCACTGGCGTCAGCGGGCTCGGGGAAGAGCCCGCTTTCAGTCTCCAATGGTTTGCCCAAAATAGCAGCGGCGGCGGTAATGAAGCGATCGAATACGTGAGAATCGTGTCCGGGGCGAACGGCCAGTGCGCCTGGAACATCTGACGGAATTGCGAAACGGTCAGTAGCAAGGCTTCCGGGGCGGGGCGCAAATGCCACCGCCCCCTTTACCAGCCTATTTCCGGCCTCGTCCACAATAGCGTCCCGGTAGACATGAAGGTCGCGTATGCCGTCCAGCAGTGATGATCCCTTCCGATACTTGGGATCGGCGACCACGATGCCAACGACGCGGCCCTGTTCGTCCAGGGACTCAATTACGACGTCAGGCACTGCTTCGACCAAAAGGGTCCGTCCTTGTCCATTTTGAGACCTCGGTGCGTATGACCGCTGATACGAAAGACGTAGACCTGGGCCAAAAGAAAGGTGAGACATTTCACCCTTGGAAAGTGCGAATCCAAGCTCGCCTGCGTTGAGCAGACCTTGCACCAAACGCGCTACCTGGGCACGCGTCTCGGGAAATCGAGCCGCGACGGCGCGGAGCACTCCGATATAGCACCAATATTCGTACAGTTGGTATGTTCGATCTATGGGTATAGCGGGTGTAGCGGAGCCACTTTCCAGCCGTAGACCTGCCCGCATCCGCGACATGGCCGCGAAAGCTGTTGCGTAGTCGGGATGTAGCCGGAAGACGGTGGTCGCCCTGAGGTGCGGGTCCAGCTTCAGCCCGTCGAACAGAGACCGCCGCGATAACATTCCAAGCCGGGTCCGCCACCTCTCTATGCGTCCTATCCAGATGCGGGCCGCTGGACCTTTGAACTCAGGGTCGTCTAGGCTCGCGACAAGATGGCGCCGGATCAGGCCGAGCGTGACGTCAAGCCAGCGAATGAACCCCAGGAGCGCACGGTGCTCGTAGATGTCGAGCGTCTCTTTTCGCTGGAGTTCGATTACCTCCGTTATCCAGTTTCCGTCGCACGCGTCCACGAACGAGGGGAAGGCCCGTTTCTCTTCGGCAGCGGCGGCCCGCACCTTACCCCGAGAGAAAGCTCCAGAGATTGCCTGATCGTCGACGTTCCTCGCGAGAAGAAGGTGTGACCTGACCGAGGACGATCGCAGCGCACGGTTTGGCCTGTCGGCGATCCGGGACAACGCCCTCTCAAAAGGTTCGATGTTCGACCGGACGAGTTCCAACGCAACGATGTCAGGACGTTGTCCGACAGTTCCGGCGCTGGCCGGTATCGTCACGCCCCCAAATCTGAAAATCGCGAGAGTTGCCGAGGCCACCTCCGAAACCATTGACGCATACTCGTCCCGTGTCAGCTTGCTCAAATTCGGGTCTACGACGGTCTCGAATGTGGATTGAACTCGGCCGTTGACGAGCAGGGCGATGCGGATGTCACCCGCATAGAACTTGGGTTCGTAGACGAAAACCGCTTCGCCGCAGCTTAATCGGCGGTCGCAGAGAACGTCGTTCACCGCGAGCTCGACAACAGACGACCGAATAGCTTCCCCAATCTCGACGGCGAACTCGTATTTGCCTTGTTCGCGGAAGAAACCCTCAGGGATGCGAGCCACGGGATAAAGCTCGTAGGTTTTGCTCTCCCCGCTCAACCGGATCAGGATCTTCAGTTCCAAAACTGGAAACTCCCCAACCTTTCCAAATCGGAACTCATCCTGGAGACGATCACGGACGATTTAGTTCCGGTGCCGAGTCGGTTGACAACTTCTTCAAGTTCCGAGAGTGTGTCGATCCACCGCTCCCCTTCTCCCCGGAGCTTGACCAGTATCTTCTGGCGCACCTGCATCTCAAGTGCCGCATCGACACTCAGAGAACCGTCCGAACTCGCAATTGCCTGATCGACATAGTTCACGATGGCCTTCACCGTGCGGAATCCGAAATGAGCGTCGAGGGTTCTGAGAATGTTCCATATGCCCATTATGATCGACTTCACTCTATCGCGGTCCGTTTGCTTGAGCGACCTGGCGCCATTCAGCCAAGCGTTCAGCGGACCCTCGAGATCAATGTCGCTGCTGTCGATAACTTGTGCCCTGTCCAGAACTTTGTCGCTGATCGAGAACGTGGATTCGTCTACGTTTACGGTGCCGAACAGATAGAGATTCCGGGGCCATTGGACTTGCTCTGGCACTTCCTGGTTGCCACGCGAGTCGAGAACTATGGGATTACCCGATTCCATGGCACTTAAACAGTCTGCAAGGTAGTATTCGACGCGAGCAAGGTTCATCTCGTCGAGGCAGACGAAGACTGGAGAGTCGCCGCTGCTAGCCGCCAACAGCGCATCGAGAAAACGTCGTTTCACATATTGTTTGGCAATTGGGTCGTAATGGCCGAGAAGAGGTGCTCCATCCCTCCAGTCCGGCCGGATCTCGATGATGGTCAGCCAAGGTTGCCTTACATCCGCTGCATCATATACAGCCTTGGCCACGGCGGAAACAAGACGGGACTTACCAGTGCCGCTCACTCCGCGCAGGATAACGAAATTACGCCCATCGCCAGATCGCAGCGCAGCGACAACGGATGCCAGCAGTTGAGCTATGGCGGAAACTGGGTGATGACGAGGTGAGGAAGGTGGCGTAACGAGGTAGGTGCTTGACGCCTGCCAGAACCTCCACGAGGGAGCGCTACGCCATGACGGAAGATAACAGCATTGTCCGGCTTCGCCAGCCCAACGAGATCGATGATCCCCTGACGGCCCTTCTCCGATCGGGAGCACGCCAGTTGCTGGAGCAGGCCATCGAAGCCGAGGTGGCGGCTTTTCTGGCTGCCGGCAAAGACCTGAAGCTGGCTGATGGCCGGGACCGGCTGGTCCGGCATGGCCATGGACCGGAACGGGTGATCCAGACCGGGATCGGGCCGGTCGAGGTCCAGCGGGTCAAGGTCCGTGACCGGGATCCCGGTCCGGCTGCCGAGCGGATCCGGTTCAGTTCGGCGCTGCTACCGCGCTGGGCGCGCCGGACGACAAGTCTGGATGCTTTGCTGCCGATCCTCTACCTGCGCGGTGTCTCGGCCGGTGATTTTCAGGAGGCGCTGAGCGTGCTGCTCGGCAAGGACGCGCCCAATCTGTCGCCGGCGGTCATTTCCCGGCTGAAGGAGAGCTGGGCGGAAGATTACGCGCGCTGGCAACGGCGGGACCTGTCGGCCCGGCGCTATGTTTATGTCTGGGCCGACGGCGTCTACCTCCAGGCCCGTATGGAACCCACCGCCGAGTGCATGCTGGTGATGATCGGCGCCACGCCGGAAGGTAAAAAGGAGCTGATCGGCTTCCAGGTCGGCGTTCGCGAGAGCGCCCAGAGCTGGCGCGAACTGCTGATCGATCTGAAGGCCCGTGGGCTCACGATCGCTCCTGAACTGGCGGTCGCCGATGGTGCTCTGGGCTTCTGGAAGGCGCTCGACGAGGTCTTCCCCGGAACACGGCACCAGCGCTGCTGGTTTCATAAAAGTTCCAATGTTCTCAACAAGGTGGCGAAATCGCTCCAGCCCGCGGTCAAGCAGGACCTGCGGGAGATCTGGATGGCGCCCGACCTCAAGGCGGCGGAGCGCGCCCTTGATACCTTCGAGAAGAAGTACGGCGCCAAGTACTCCGGTGCCGTCGAGTGTCTGACCAAGGACCGTGATGCCCTGCTGGCGTTCTACAGCTTCCCGGCCGAGCACTGGGACCACGTGCGGACAACTAATCCGATCGAGAGCGTCTTCGCCACGGTCCGGCACCGGACGATCCGCACCAAGGGCGCGCTCTCGCAGGACACCGCCAAGCTCATGGTCTTCAAGCTGATCTCGGCAGCATCCAGAACTTGGCGGCGACTTCAGGGCGAAAACCAGTTGCCCAAGATCATCCAAGGCGTCAAATTCCGCGACGGCATCGAGGTCAGCGTGCCGACATCACAGAGCGCCGCCTGAACACCTCGTCACCCAAATTCCGCTATAGCTCCCAGCAGTTCGTCCTTATACGCAAGTTCGGGATCATGGCGGCTGATGGCCGCTTTCAGCTTTTCCAACGTTAGTTCCGAGACTGGAACAGCTACATCAAGTTCGTCTTCGTTGACCTCGATGCCGTCAAGGAGCCCCTCCTGAACTCCAGTAAGGCCCTCGCAGAACCAGTCGACCCATTCTTCCTTGGATGCGAACACCCTAGTGATCGGCGCTTCCGCAACGGCGCGCTGGACGAGTTCGCGCATATTTTCCGGAACTTTCCAGTAACCTTTTCCCGGGGTTCCTGGCGACTCTAGAATTATGCCTCCAAACCCAGCCTTCTTTAGGAACGGTGTCATCTCGCGGTCACAAAGCTGGCCTATGGGCGTCTTGGCCAGAGAAGAAGTAGGATAGGCGTGATGGGTTCTAGCCCTCAGGAGCCCCGACGCGTTTGTGCCGCTACCGATAAAAGTAGCGTAGTTGGGATCACGGCGCGCTTGACGTATGTTTTCGATAGCCTGATCGAGTTGCTCATCCCGCATAATTCGCATGAGTTCGCGGTTTACTTCATCCCAATGGATTCTCCAATCCAAGGCGGCCGTGGCTTTCAGAACAACATAGTAGGGATGTACGTCGCATTCTGGAGGTAAAGCCTTTTCCGCCGGATTGTTGAACTGATAGCGTTTGAGGAGTTCGAGCGCCTCCCCAGCGATCATCTTCTTAAAGCCATCCGGTTGAGCCGCATTCCGAAGCATTCGCCCAAGGCGGCCGAGCTTGGTGATGCCACCGAAGGGATGGAGGATGGCCATGCGTTCAGCCATCAAGTGGCAGCGTCGGGGTCGGCTTATCCTTTCGCCGATAGTTTCCCGAATTTCAATCTCAGAACGCCCGTTGCGCCCATCCATCCGCAGAAGCGCACCGATAAATCGGCTAGGCTCATAGCTTCCCTCAAATTTCCCGATCTGAAGCGAATCCCTGTCAGGAGTAGGCCAGCAGAGATCTCCGTCTGGAGTTCGGTTCGGCAGGAGTCCAGTTGGCCTTCCACCGCGATCGCCAAGCGCTGCCTCTTCGTCGGCTTCAGGGTCGTCTGCTTCGGTTCCTTCAGTCGTGAGTGACAGGTCTGGGGCAGCTTCGGGCGGGAGCGGCTCATCCACCGGCACCTGTGCTTCAGGGGGATTATCCGCGCCCTGCGCGCCCATCCCTGGTGTTGCGTTTTCGTTTGCTTGCGGAAAATCTAGTTCAGGTGTCACAGCAGTTCCATCGTCAATCCAAAATCGTTTGGACTGTTGATGGTTGTGCAGGACGTGTCAACATATAGTCGCCGCATCAGAGCATCGCCCAGACGTTGAGCGAACAAAGGGGGCACGGCGTTTCCAACTTGTCGGGCCCCATCTTCCCGATTACCTTCGAAAACGAAGGTGTCGGGAAAGGTTTGAATCCGCGCCCCCTCCCTAATTGTCAGGCTCCGATGCTCGACCGGGTGCCCAAATCTGCCCCTCGTAAAACTATCGAACCGGGCCGTCAGAGTGACGGACGGCTCGTCCCATGCAAGGCGTCCATAGACGTCCATGTGGCGATGGCCGGGATTGTTGCGATGGCAGGCGAGTTGGAGCTCTTCCGGTAGATGCTCCCTCCCGCCGCCCGGCGGCACGTGCTTGATCCGCTCAATATTGAGCGCGGAAAGGCGCGCCTCCCGATAATGGTTAGGAAAGTCGGGATGAACGCTGCCGTCTGCCAGAGGACTCGGCAGATCGCCAATGGCGTCCCTTACTGTCGCACGCTTGGCGCGGGAAACTGGATCCGGGAACTTAAAGCGTGCGATCCCATCGTTCGACTGCTCACCGACGAGAAACGCCCGCTGGCGATACTGCGGAACCCCGTAGTCCACGGCGTCCAGGAGCGCCACCTGAACGACGTAGCCGAGATGCCATGCCCTGAGGGACAACTCCCTCAAAAAAGGCTTGCCGTGCTTGCTTAGTAACCCGCCCACGTTCTCCATAAGGAAAAGCTGAGGCCTAAGCTCCTCAACGAGACGGACGAATTCAAGGACCAAACCGTTCCGAGGATCCTTTCTGTCGCCGCGGCGCTGCAAGGAAAAACCCTGGCAAGGCGGTCCTCCAGCTAGGAGCGAAAGCTCGCCCCTCCTGATGCCCGTTAGCGCAAGCATGTCGTCTGCCGAGACGTCCTCGATCTGGGCCACATTGATATGGTCGCCGAGGTTGCGTCGGTATGTGCGAGCGGCAACAGGGTCGTTGTCCAAAGCCGAAACGACCCTGAATCCAGCCCTGGACAGCCCCAGGGACAGTCCGCCAGCACCGCAGAAAAGATCAATGGTGGTTGCCTGCGCGGACGACTTTGCCGGTGCTTCGCTGGCGTTAAGCGATGACTCAAAATCAAGCGGCATTCAGGCGCACCCGCTGTTTCTTGATGCCGTTTATCGTAACCGCGAATCCAGGACCAACCGGAGCATTAACCTCGATTGGGCGAACTCCGTTCATGAACGAAGCGATTTCCTGGTCCGTCAACTTGGCAGCTATAAACTCTCCAAGTTTGGTAGCGACAAGGGGCGATACTGCGTTGCCAACCTGCTTAAACCCATCGTCGAACGGGCCGCAGAAGACATAGTCTGGCGGGAAGCCTTGTAAGAGCGCTGCCTCGCGTGTCGTGAGGCCTCGATCGTATTCCGGATGTGCGAAGCGTCCGCAGGACGGGGTCCGGCACCTAGCCGTGATCGTCACCGAAGGCCTGTCCCAAGCGAGGCGACCGTAAACGTCTGTGTATCCGCCATGAGCCTTACGTGTTCGGTCGAGGCAGGCAGGGCCGACACCTACGGGTCTGTTCCCGCCGTTCTTAGGCACTTGCCGAAGAATATCGAGCGTACTCTGCCGGTGGCGAGATGAAATGTGCATCGTGTCGCGCTTATCGGCTTCGCCTGCGTAAAGAGGAGGAAGATGACCAATGGCGTCACGAACAGTCCGATATTTATCGGGGGTCAGGGGGGCGCTTGGAAGCTCGAATGGCTGCCTAAATGCCATTACGACGGCACGAAACCGCTCTTGGGGAAGACCGAATCCCGCAAAGTTGTAGATGCCGCTTCGAGTCTGGTAGCCCGCGTCAGCAAGGCGCTGGCGTCCAGCCTCAAAGTGGGACCAATGCCCGACGGAAAAAAGGTCGGGAACATTCTCCATTAGAATGGCATCGGGCTTGATTACCGAGGCGATTTGGCAAAAAGCCTCAAATAGATTTCTGCGGGGATCGCTTCCGTCCATGACGGCCTTTCGATGGGCAGAAAACCCCTGACAAGGGGAGCATCCTACCAAAAGTACCTTGTCAAAGCGGTCAAGAGCCCACGACTCGATCTTCGAGGCGAGCAGTTCCTTGGACCTTGCCAATTCGAGAATATCAGTCTTGTCGCAGGGTACGCCAATCATCTGCTCGTATGTACGAGCGCAGTACGGATCATTGTCGATACCTGCTACGATATGGAGTCGTGCATGGCCCTTGACGCTACGCAAACCGGCGCTGACTCCTCCAGCGCCGCAGAAGAAGTCCACGACCCCAATGGCCATAATGCTTGCCGCGTCCTGCATCTGCTTCAATGTACCCACGTCACGGCCTCCAAGACCAAACGGCGATTAGTTTTCAGATGCCCAACGCCGGGGGAGCGCCGATGGAAGGCTACAGCATGACCGACACCGCGGATTTGCGGCAAAAAATAGCCGCTAGACCTTCCGAATAACTGACCAACCATATGCCGACCTTGTGATTTGCTGCTTCCCGCTTTGGCGGATGGACATAAGAGCACATCGTATGCCGCTGATCAACGTCGGAGGACACAGCATGTTGGGTGTCTAGTTCTGGCAGCCTACCAAAAGTGCTAAGTCATACCAGAGCCAATAAGTTCTGACTAGTGGCTCTGCACAGTGATTATGATGAGTCGGCCTCTGGCCTGTGAAGGACCTGCAGGCTCTCGGGCGGGACGATCACCTTGATGCTTCGAGCTGCGCCGGGAGTTCGCTGGATGAAGCCGGCGCGTTCAAGGGTGAGGACCATCTGGTGGATGGTGGGCGGGGTGACGCCGAAGAAGTGCTGCATGTCGGCTTCGGCAGGCGGGCGGGCATTGATGCAGGTATAGGCGTGGATGAACGCCAGGTATTGCCCTTGCTTGGGCGTGAAAGGCGGGTCGGACTGGCTCTGTGACATCGCGGTGGTCTTCGGTTTATCGGGGCTTTGAGCATCGAGGAGACCCGGATGACTGTACGCTATCGCGTGGACCTGAGCGAAGCCGAGCGTAGCGAGTTGCATGCCCTGACTGGCGGAGGTCGGCAAGCCGTGCGTAAGGTCAAGCGGGCGCAGATCCTGCTGGCCGCCGATGCGGGCCACAGCGACGAGGCGATCGCCGCCACCGTGGCGGTCGGCACGGCCACGGTGCATCGGACCCGGCGCCGCTTCGTCGAGGGCAACCTGGACGAAGCGCTGGGTGAACGGCCGCGGTTGGGGACGTCGCGCAAGCTGTCGGGCAGGGAGGAAGCCCTGCTGGTGGCGACCGCCTGCTCCGAGCCGCCGGAGGGTCGCGCGCGCTGGACGCTGGACCTGCTGGCGGGCGCCCTCGTGCGATTGACCGGGCACGATGACGTGTCGCGCGAGACGGTGCGCCGCCGACTGGCCGAGAACGACCTGAAGCCGTTGTAAAGGGCGGATGAAGCTTCCCCGGATCGGGCGGGTGAATAATCCCCAGACGGTTTATCAGGTTATAGGTCGGTGTCTGGCTGGGCAGAGGTCATTTTCGGTGGTCGTCCCCGGCGGCGTGGTTGAGGTTGAGGGGCAGTGATGGATCGGGTTCGAGTGTTGTCCGGGATCAGGTCGGCGTGGCGGCGGAGCCGGTAGCTGGCTCCCTCGATCTGAACGACAACGGCATGGTGTAGCAGGCGGTCCAGCAGCGCGGTGGCGACGACGGTGCCGCCGAAGACATCGCCCCATTCGGCAAAGCCGCGGTTCGAGGTCAGGATCATCGCGCCGCGTTCGTAGCGGGCATTTACCAGTTGGAAGAACAGGTTGCCGCCCCCCGGGATGACGGGCAGATAGCCGATCTCATCGACGATCAGCAGCTGGGGCCGGCACAGAAAGCGCAGGCGTTCGCGCAGGGTGCCCTCCCGCTCCGCCTTGGCGAGCGAACTGACGATGTCGGCCAGGGTGGCGAAGTAGACCGAACGACCGGACTTGACCGCCTCGACACCGAGGGCCAGCGCCAGATGGGTTTTGCCGCAGCCGGGTTGACCGAGGAAATGGACCGCCTCGTGGCGATCGACGAAGTCGAGCTGGGCCAGCGCCATGATGCGGTCGCGGTCAAGCGAGGGCTGGAAGGAGAAGTCGAACCCGCCCAGGGTCTTGATGTTGATCAGCCGGCCCATCTTCAGCGCGGACCTGACGCGTCGCCCCTCCCGCAGGGTCAGTTCCTCGCCGAGCAGGGTGTCGATGGCCTCCAGGGCCGAGATCTCGCCGCGTTCGATCCGGCGCAGGATATGCTCCAGCACTTCGAGCGCGCGCGGCATGTTGAGACCGACCAGGTGAGCGCGGATGCGGTCGAGCGTGGCGGGGCTGGCCGCCGGATCGAGGGTGGTTGCGGTCATGGGGCACCCTGCTGGCTGGCGAGACGGCGGCCGATCGCGTCGTAGATGGCCAGCGAACGGGGTGTCACCGTGCTGCCCCGAGGAGGCTCGGGCCTGGTCTCCTCCCGGGCCGTCCTGCTGTTGGCCGGCGGCGGCTGGGTACGGTGGCCGGGAGCGATCCGGCGCTGGCCGCGGCCTTCCTGTGCCGGATGGGAGGCGATGAGCATGCCGTCCTCCAGGATGTTGACCGCGCCGGCGGTAATCTGCACCTCGACGGTCCGCCGGCGGGTGCTGTCGGGCACGGAGTAGAGATTGCCGGCAACGGAGACCATGCCGTCGCGGGTGATGCGGCGCTCGAGTGCCAGCACGGTGTTGAAGGGACCGGCCGGGAGGGCCTTGAGGTGATCGCGCTCCTCGGCGAAATGCTCGACGACGACACGCTGGGTGGTGGCGTGCAGGCGAACGTTGGCGACCTGGTCCAGCCACTGGACGAACTGGGCATTCAAGTCGTCCAGATTGCGGAAGGTGCGGGCGAGGAAGAAGTCCTCCCGGACATAGCGGAAGGGCCGCTCCACCTTGCCCTTGGTCTGCGCCCGGTAGGGCCTGCAGGCCTTCGGCAGGAAACCGTAGCAGGCGGCCAGATCGAGGAGCTTGGCATTGTAGGCGATCCCCTTGGCCGGCTGGTCGGGGTCCTCGACGTCACCGAGCACGGCGGTCTTCATGCGGTCATACAGGATCTGCTCGGGCACGCCGCCGAACGCCTCGAAGGCGGCGATGTGGCACCGGAGCACGGTCGGCAGATCCTGGCGGGCGACGAAGCGGGCCCACATCATGCGGCTGTGGCCGAGCACGATCGAGAACAGCCAGACGATCCGCTCGACGTCGGGCTGGTCGGTGAACACGGTCTTGAAGAAGGCGAAATCGACCTGGGCCTGCTTGCCGGGCGGTGTCTCGAACCGGCGCTCGAACTGTGTCTCGGGCCTGGGCCGGACGGTGCGCAGGAAATCCTTCAGCACGGTATAGCCGCCCTGGTAGCCGAGCGCGCGGATATCCCGGAGCAGACGTCGGCCGCTGAGTTCCGGGAAGGCCTGGAGGCGCTCCCGCAGGTAGGGTTCAAAGGGGCCGACAAGGGTCTGCCGCGGGGGCCGCGGCGTGTAGGCGGGCGGCTCCAGCCCATTGGCGATGTACTTGCGGATGGTCTTGCGATCCAGGCCGGTCCGGCGCGCGATTGCCGACACGCTCAACCCCTGGCGGGCGAGATCGAGAATCATGACGAGTTCCCCAAGTGTGACCACCCACGCCCTCCCTCAATCGACTGAGGGGATTATGGGCCAAGGGCGGCTACACGGTTCCGAGGCGCCTGCTCCGGAGCCGTGCCGTTGCGTCAGCCTGGGGAAAGTTCATCCGCCCGATCTGAGGAGTATTCAGGTCCATCCGCATTCCCGGTGCAGGGCGAGTGCGCCAGAGGGTGAGGATAACCATATGAGGGGAAACGCTTTTCCCCCGAGAGTGCCGTCTTCTCCGTGTCCAGTTCGTTGCTGTCCCTGCTGCCCGCCGGTCTCGCGGTTGAGCGGGTCGTCGTCCGCCCTGATCGTGTTGTCGTCGCCGTTCGTGCTCGCGCCGCCACGGCGTCCTGTCCCTTGTGCCGGCGCCACTCGCGTCGCGTCCACAGCCGCTACATCCGGCATCTTGGGGATCTCCCCTGGCAGGGGAGGATCGGCCATCTCGAGCTTCAGGTCCGTCGCTTTCGCTGCTCCGCCCCAAGATGCCCGCGCCGGATCTTCGCCGAGCGCCTGCCGGAGGTGGCCCTGCCGAGGGTTCGGCGGACCGTCCGCCTCGCCGAGGCGCAACGCCGCATCGCCCTACATGCCGGAGGCGAGTCGGGCGCCCGCCTAGCGGACCGCCTCGCCATGCCGGTCAGCGGCGACACCCTGCTGCGCCTGATCCGGGCGGCTCCCCTCCCGGTGGCACCGACCCCGCGCGTCGTCGGCATCGATGATTGGGCTTGGCGGCGTGGCCGGCGCTACGGCACCCTCATCGTCGATCTGGAGCGCAGCCGCCCCATCGACCTGCTGCCCGATCGCGACGGAGAAACAGTTGCCGCCTGGCTGAAGGCACACCCCGGCGTGGAGATCGTTGCCCGAGACCGGGCCGGTGCCTATGCCGACGGCGCCCGGACCGGAGCTCCGGACGCGGTCCAGGTGGCTGACCGTTGGCATCTTCTGCGCAATCTCGGCGACGCCCTGGCCGGCGTTCTCGACCGGCATCACCGGGCCATCCGCACTGCGACCAAGGCAGCCACGGCGGTGACGACGGTTCCGGTTCCCAACGCTCCGCCGGAGCCCCGGCCTCTGCCCCGCAGCCAGCAGCGCACGCTGGACAAGCGGGCGGCGCGGCAGGCCCGTTTCGAGGAAGTCGCAGCACTGCACGCCCGCGGCTGGTCGCAGAGTGCTATCTCCCGCAGCACTGGCCTGGACCGCGCCACGATCCGGACATGGTTGCGGGCGGGCCGGCCTCCGTCGTGGAGCAAACCGGCTTATGGGAGCACAATCGACCGCCATGCCGAGTACCTGCGGCAACGCTGGGCCGAGGGCTGCACCAACACCGCCCGGCTGTGGCGGGAAATCCGCGACCGGGGCTATTCGGGCCGACCCAAGACCGTGCAGGAATGGGTTCGGCGCCGGCTGCGGGGCACCGGTGCCGGGCCTGCCGACCTGGAGTCGTCTACGACCGCCTGGAAGGCGCCCTCCGGCCGGCGCGCGGCGTGGCTGGTGGTGGCCGATGCCAACGAGATCGACGAGACCGCAGGGAAGTTCGTCGAGGCCCTGCTCGCCGGATCGCCGGACTTGGCCGTGGTGATCGCGCTGGCGCGGGAGTTTCGCGCGATGGTCCGAGAGAGGCGGGCCGACGGATTGGATCCGTGGCTCGCGGCAGCGCAGGGAACGGCGCTGACCGGGTTTGCCGGCGGCTTGAAACGGGACTTGGCGGCGGTCCGGGCCGGGTTGTCGCTGTCGTGGAGCAGCGGCCCGGTGGAAGGTCAGGTCAGTCGACTCAAGACGATCAAGCGTACCATGTGCGGGCGGGCCGGCTTCGACCTGCTGCGCTATCGGGTTCTGGAGGCCGCATGACATCGGAGAAAATATGACGTGGAAATGCACTTGCCGCTTGTGCACCGGGAATGCGGATGGACCAGTATTCACCCGGCACTTACAGCCGTGACGCCGGGACATGTGGTGCATCCCGCACGTCGATGCCGAGTACGTCGCGCGCATGGAGGATGTGCTCGACCTCTATGCCGAAAAGCCCGATCCGGTCCGACCCGTGGTCTGCTTCGACGAAAGCCCAACCCAATTGATCGGCGAGGCGCGCCAGCCAGTCCCGGCCGCGCCAGGCCAGCGGGAGCGCAATGAATACGAGTATCGGCGCAACGGTACCGCCAACCTGTTCGTCTTCCTCGACGCCCACCGCCCCCTAGCGGGCGATCAAGGTCACCGACCGACGCACCGGTCGTGACTTCGCCGAGTGTATGCGCGATCTGGTTGACGACCACCATCCCGAGGCGGAGAAGATCCGGGTGGTGCTGGATAATTTGTCAACGCACTCGGCCAGCGCGCTGTACGAGGCATTTCCCGCATGCGAGGCGCGCCGGATCCTGCGCCGCCTCGAGTTTCACTTCACACCCAAGCACGCCAGTTGGCTCAATATGGTCGAAATCGAAATCGGCGTGCTGCGCGGCAATGCCGAGAGTGTCAGGAATTTCTGCTCTTGACCGGCTTTTCCTCATATGAGTGCGGAAGAACCGCAGCTGGGGGTGTTCTTCGGATTTTCCATCGCTTCTTCCATATGGACAATCCGGTGTCCAACTTCATCGACGCCAAATCACCTTCTGGCAAACCGGTCTAGGCCCTGGCACTCGAGTGTGACGAGTGCCCGATGTGCGGGGCCGCCACGTTGACTGCGGAGCAGCGCATGGACCAAGGTATGCAACGGAGAGCCACTCAGGTTGCAGAACACTTGGTGGTCCGATGTGCAGGTGCCCGGGAATCAACCATGACGGACAGATTTGACAGCGCAAAGAGATCAGAAATCATGTCCCGAGTCCGCGGGCGCGACACGAAGCCAGAAATTTTTGTCCGTCGAGCCCTTTTCAAGGCGGGATTTCGGTATCGTCTCCATGTCGCCGATCTGCCTGGTCGCCCAGACATCGTCCTGCCCCGCTATCGGATTATCGTCAGGGTGAACGGATGCCTGTGGCACGGGCATTCATGCCGCCGGGGACGGCGCCCAGCGACCAACGAGGAGTTCTGGCAGGCGAAGATCGACGGCAACGTCCGCCGGGATGCCCAGGTCGCTGCAGCGCTGCGCATGGCCGGATGGCGCGTCTGGACGGTGTGGGGGTGCCAGTTGAAGCGGTCGACTGAACTGCTTGTGCGAAAGCTGGAGATGTCCCGTACCCGTCAGCGTGCGGCCAGCCGCTCCCGGTCAACCGAGGTCGCCAGGTAGTCGGCGTAAAACCTGGCGAGCTTGGGTGGTACAGCGTTGCCGATCATCCGCGCCACCGGTTCGATCTGGTCGAGCGGGTAGAAGACATAGTCGTCGGGGAAGCTCTGCAACGCCGCCGCCTCACGCAGGGAGATGCCACGGTTCTGGGCGGTATCGTAATGGCCGAAGCGCCCATTGGAAATGGAGTGGCACTTGGTGGTGATCGTCGGCGACGGGCGGCGCGGTTCCATCCGAGTGTAGACGTCCGAGAAGCACCGCTGGCCGAGCTTACCGTTTACCTTGTTGTGGCAGTCCAGGGACAGGTCGCCGAACTCAGTATTTTCCATATAGGCGTTGGACTGGCCGGGCGCGGCGGACGCGATGCGCTTCAGGTTCAACTCGCTCAGTCCGCGTGTCCGGTGGTTCAGGACATCGGGATGGACCTGCCCGGCGCCGAGTGGCGGGAAGTGGCCAATGGCGCGCTCGACCGAGAGGTGCATGGCGTCGGGGTCGCTCTCGGGCAACAGCAATTCATGACCCATTATGTCGGCCAAGTTGTCCGCCTTCACCACTTCGCGCTTGGCCGCTGCGAGGATGCTCCGGCGCCGATACTGCGGGATGCCAAAATCGCTGGTGCAGACCACCTTGTTGCCGGTCACGTAGTCCAACTCGTCGAGACGTGCGCGAAATTGGTCCCAGACGCCGCCGTATTTGGGGTCACGGATGCCGGACACGTTCTCGCTCAGCACTATGTCCGGCTTGAACCACTCCACGAACTTGGAGGCTTCGGCCAGCAGGCTAATGTCCTTCTCGCGCCGGGCCTTGCGCTTGTCGCTCATCTCCTTGCGGGAGAGCCTGGTGAACGGTTGACACGGAGCGCAGATGGCGAAGAACAACGGGATGCCACGGGCCTTGCTACGGTAGTACGCGATCAGCTTTCCAAGCTCCTCGCGCAGCTCCTCCTGCTGACCATCCGGATGATCCTCCGACTTCGGGAAGATGTCGAATTGCAGGAACCGGGAGGCAGTGTAGTCGACCGACGTGTTGACGTTGTTCTCAGAATAAGTCTGGGCACAGCGGGCATCCTTGTCGACGCCAGCAATGACGTAACCTCCGGCCCCTATGAGGCCGCAAGTCGTTCCGCCCGCGCCGCAAAAGAAATCTACGGCCAGGAACTTCGGCAAAACTGCCTGCTCTCCTGCGCGCTTGGACATCTCACCATCTCCCTACAACCGCCCGCGGCCGCAGGAGCACCGTCCCGCCGACCGCCCGACTCTACGCGAAAAGCCGCTGATCGCCGGGAGCATCAATCTAGCGCCCTAACCATCTGACGGCAATAGGTTTGGGGCTGTCCGGGATGGTCGGGCCCAAGAGCTGGTAGATTGTCGGTCAGCGTCGGAAGGCTACGAGCGCGCTGACGCCGTACCTCAAGTGAAATTTTTGAATTTTACTGTTGCTTAACGGGCAGGATGTACGTACAAAATGTGCATGTACGGGTAGGGAGTGCGGTTATGCGTGAAAAGGACCGAGAAAAGTTCAAGGAACTCGCTTCCAAGCGTGTAACTAGAGCGCTGAAGGACATACAGCTGATCGGAAACCTGGCGAATAGGTCCAACTACGACTACACCGACGATGATGTGAACAAGATTTTTCGCGCATTACAGGACGAAATGAACGCCTGCCGGAAGCGGTTCGAGCTGGCGGGCAAGGGGCGTGAGGAAAAGGTGTTTTCCTTGGACTAACCTAAAGACTGGGGGGCTGGAGCATGGACTCCAAAGAAATCTGCTTAAAGATACTCGCGGCGAACAGTGAAGCGGCGGTTCAGGGAATCATAGACTCCGTCCCCGAGATGAACAACCAGAAGAACTGGAGGCCGTTGAACGGGCGGGAAACGAACTTCAACATCGTCTCCAATCAGGCGTCGACCGGGGGCAAGGCGCTAACCGAACTGATGACCAACATGGTGGACGCCGTCCTCATGAAGCTGGCTTATCAACAGGGCGTCGATCCCAAGTCCGTAAGCGCGCCGCAGACCATGTACGAAGCGGTTGACCGGTTGGCCGGGTTCATCGGCCTGCGAGGCGGGCGCATCGTCGACGTCGACGACGAGAAAGATCTCCGGAAATTCGCCGAGAAGAACCTCATCATCGGTGTGACGGGGGCCAAGAGCGCTAAGCACGGCAGGCCCTGCTACACCTTTGTCGATAACGGCGAGGGACAGGCGCCCAAGGACTTCGAGCGGACATTCCTGTCGCTGTCGGAGGGCAACAAGAAGGATATCCCCTTCGTCCAGGGCAAGTACAACATGGGGTCGTCTGGTGTCCTCACCTACTGCGGCAAGCGGTGGTTCAAGCTGATCGTTTCCCGCCGGTACGACGGCGAGACCGGGTGGGGGTGGACCCTGCTGCGCAAGCGGCCCGTCGGCGGCATGCCGATCGTCGACTACTTTGTCCTGCCGGGCGGCGCTATACCCGAGTTCAAGGCGGATATGCTTGTGCCGTTCACCACGGCCTCGGGCAAGAAGTACGACAAGGTTATCCTGAAGACCGGCACCGTCGTCAAGCTCTACGACTACGAGATCGGCCACCAATACATGTCGATGAAAGGTTCCCGCGAGGCGCTGAACGAGAACCTGACCGAGACTATTCTGCCGTTTCGTATTCTGGACTTCCGGTGGACGGCTAGAACGGCGGAGACCCAGGCCAAGGCGGAGGCGCGCGGCTCCGATCGTGCGATGGGCGTCGACGTCCGCCGCTTCTACGGCATGGAGTATCTGCTGCTGCGCAAGCACGCCGAAACCGACATCGTCGACGATGACGAAGCCGCAGAAGCAGCGGGCGACCCTCGGCAAGCGGTCGGCACCGTCCGCGATCCGGAGTTGGGCACCATCGAGATCAGCTTCATCCCCCTGAAGCGCGGCCGGCTGCCTGAGTGGCTGGCTAAGACGAATTACCGCGTCTTCCATGCGGTTAACGGCCAGGTACAGTACAAGCAAACCCGCGGCTTCATCAGTCAGAGTTGCGGCTTCCCCGCACTGAAGGACCGTGCCGCCGTTATAGTCGACGCCAGCAACCTGAACTTTGAGGCGCATAACGACATCTGGAAGGGCGACCGGGAAAATATCCGGGAGAACGGGGTCGGACAGCGCTACAAGGAGGAGGTCCAGAAGGCGATCTCCGAGTCGGAGGCGCTGAGCAAGTTCCAGAACGAGGTCGCCCGCCAGGAGATGGAGGCGTCCGTCGCTGCTGGGCAGCGCTCGCTCCTCCAGAAGCTGATAGACGTGGACAAAAACCTCGCCAATCTGCTCGACGCGAAGGCGCCTAAGCCGTTCGTCCACCTGCTGTCCACAGGCGGCGAGAACGGCGGCGAAGTGGGCAAGGGCAAGTTCGAAGGCAAGCCGAGCCCCACGTTCATTCGCCTCGAGGAGAAGCGGAAGAGCGGCGTCATTGACATCCCCATCAACCGCACCCGGCTGGTGGCGGCGCGCACCGACGCTGAGAATGGGTACTTTCAAAGGGCCAACAACCCGGGCCAGCTGCTGCTGGACGACAAGGTGCTCAAGTCGTTCGGCATCCGGGAGCATCTTCAGGACGGCCGACTCACGCTGTACTTCCGCCCCGTCGAGGACGAAGTAGAGGTCGGACAGACGTTCAAGTTCAAGATGGGCCTCAAGGACAACTGGATGCCGGAACTTGTCGAAGCTGACATGGAAATCCGCATCGTCGACGAGGAGGCCAGTACCGCCAAGCCGAAGACCACCAACAGCGAGGCCAAGAAGGCTGGCGAGGGTGGGGACAGCAACGCCAGCGGCTCTGGCAAGCCTGCTCCGACCCACGGCCTGCCGCCCTTTAGGCTGATGACCCACGACGGTCGGAGCATCGCGGGAGAGGTCACGGAAGCCTGGCCCAACGGCTTCTCCGACCAGGACGGAGGCATCGCTGTCGATCTCGGTGAGTCGGGCGTCCTCTACAAGATCAACTACGACAATTACTACCACCTCACCTACCGCCGTCAGGCGCGCGGCGACGTAGCCAAGGAGGTCGTGACCCAGAAGTACGTCTTGGGCATGCTCATCCTGATGCTGGGCTGCGAGAACGCCATGCAGGCGATGGGAGCGAACGCCGCTGCCGCCGAATACGCTGACCAGTTCCGCCAGATGGTGGCGCGCGGGGCGTCCTCGACAGTCCTGGCCTTGGCCGACAATCTTCCGAAGATCATCGATGCCAAGTCCGTCCAGGCGACCGTCGAAGTGGAGTGAGGTTTGCTCGCCTAAATTGAGTGTCGGGGTAGAATCGATTGGATTTCTTTTGTGTTTTTGGTGTCCTTGCCGCCGCAATTGAAAGGGGGCGGGGGTGCCGGATCATGTTCCGCAGGCAGCCGTTCGCACGGCGCAGGGGCGTGGCAACCGGGGTTTCCTGCGGATTAGGGCGTTCAGCTATGCCGATTTACAAGGAGGCGTTCTACGAAGGGGCAGCCATCCAGATGCTCGCCCGTTCCGGGCACGTCAAGAGCATTGTTTACGACCCGCCGTTCTACCTGTTCAACGGCAGCGTCACCGTCCTCCTGAAGTACACAGCCACCCACAACGGGCCGTGGAAGTTTACGTTCATGTCCCACCACAGGGCCCTGATGCGCGGCAAGGCGGCCGAAGGGCCGCTAGTGATCGGCTTGGTGTGCGCTGAAAACGGGGTGGCGACGCTGATTTACGAAGCATTCCGGACCATCGCTGGAGAAGGCGAGGCCGCCATCGGAATATCGTGCTTCCGCAAACATGGCGAGCACTACGAAATCCGCGGTCCGGGCGGAGCTTTGGACAAAAAGGTCGCTCCCTCCTTGTGGGGGCGGATTTTGGAACCCGAAAGGAACTTGACATGAGACACCGCGAGCAAATCCGCGCGCTTCTGGAGAAGCAGATCGGCAATCCAAACGAGGTCAAGGACATCGTGGACACCGCCGAGCAGGTGATGGGCAAGTGGGTGGATCCGCTCAGCGGAGGCAAGGAGGAGATCAACGGGTTGATCTACGGCTTGGTCCAGAGCGGCAAGACGGGCGTCCTCACCGTAACTGGCGCCATCGGCGCCGACGAGGGGTACAAGGCCGTCATCGTCCTGACCTCCGACAACGACCCACTTTACGACCAGACGTTGGCAAGGGTCAGGGAAGCATTCCCCGGCATGGACATCATCGCCAAGCCCGACTTTAAGGACTACAACAGTTTCATCCAACGCGTGAAGCACGGGACCTGCGCCATTGTTACAACGAAGAACGCTAGCATCCTGGACACGCTTATCGAGAACTTCAAGAAGGGCAACATCAAAGGTCTGACCAGCCTGATCATCGACGACGAGGCCGACCAGGCGAGCCTGAACACCAAGGAGGCCAAGGCCGACGGGACAAGGAGCGAGATCAATCGACACATCGGGGCGCTCCGGAAGTTCTTCGACAAGAACACGTACCTCCAGGTCACTGCGACCCCGCAGGCCCTTTTCCTCCAGAGCCCTGGACACGATTTCCGACCACAGTTCACGGTACTAAGCCATCCCGGCAAGGATTACGTCGGGGGGGAGGACTTCTTCGGCGGCAAGGCCGACCTCGTGCGCGAGTTCGACATCACGGACATCACCGCCATAGCCGCGGGGAACCAGCCCGCAGCCAATCCGACGATCCCAAAGTCTCTGCTGCGGGCGCTCGACACATTCATGGTCGCCGCCACCTACAAGCGCCTCCAGGATACCGAGCAGAAGAGCGCGTTCCTCTGCCACGTCAGCACCAGGAAGGCCGACCACAAGCACATCGAGGGACTGCTCCGACAGTACAAGGTCGACCTGTCCAACAAGCTCAAGGCGAAGGACAAAAAGACGATCAACCGGCTGAAGAACGGCTACGACGACCTGGCGAAGACCGACACAGGGCTGGCTGCTTTCAGTTTCGTGAAAATCGTCGACGAGATCGAATTCCTGTCGCCCGGCATCGCGGTCAAGCTCGTTAACGGCGAAACGGACGAGGACGTCGCGCTCCAATCGCCGTACAACCTGTTTGTCGGCGGCAACAAACTCGGCCGTGGTGTGACCATCAAGAACCTTTTGGTCAGCTATTATGGGCGCAACCCCAAGGTAAAGCAGGCCGACACTGTGCTTCAGCACGCCCGTATGTACGGGTACCGCAGGACGGACATTGGGCTGCTGAGGCTGTTCCTCCCGCCACAGCTCCATCTCGTGTTCAAGGCGATCCACGAGATGGAGGATGGCCTGCGCAAACTCATCTCGAGCACCTCGACCGAGCATTTCCGGGGCATATACCTGGACGGGGGGGTTAGTCCCACTAGACGCAATATCCTGGCGCCCGGGACGCTTGGCGTCTATTCCGCCGGAAAGAGTTACAATCCGGCCAACGTGCTGCGGGACGCATCGGTGAAGGCGTCCACTGCCCGTATCGACGGCATGCTGGCGAAAGTCGCGGACAAGACCTGCGTCGAATTGCCGATTGCCGACGTCAAGGCGCTGATCGAGGCCACCGCGCCCGATCCGGCGGCCGCGCAGAAGATTTGGGACACCGAAGCGATCCTGAAATCGCTCGACCAGTTGGCGGGCATACGGAAGCAGAAGACCGCGTACGTCTACGTGGACCGAGGACGCGGCTTGAAGGAGAACCGCCACGAAACCCAGGGCATCTTGACTGGCGGCGAGGAGGCGAAAGCGCCGAAGGACAAGGCGACGCTGTTCCTGCTACGCACCGACAACAAGAGTGGCGCGCACGAGGCATGGTGGCCGCAGTTCCGATTTCCCGATGGCAGCTATGCTTTCGCGTTCGCGATCTGAAGCCACCTTCGGCATAGGTCGTGCAGTGACAAAGGCGGTATTCGTCACCGTAACTGCTTGTATGGGGTTTTTGGTGTCAAGCCGCTAATCGCTGTCGGGCTCCGTCAGATCGGATGCGCTACACGTAGCTGTCCGCGCCGTCTTTTGTCGGGATCGCGACGATAAGCCTTGAGATCGGCGTAGAACCACCAGACCAGGCTGCGCAGGCGTTGCTGAGCTTGGAGGTGCTTGTCGGTGAAAGTATCGAGCTTGTGGATCAGCCGCTCGGCGTGGACCCAGCACAGGGCGTGGCGACCGACGGCGAACTGCCCCGCGTCGTCGGACAGGATCACGGTGTCGGGCAACAGGCCATGGGCCTTGATCGCGCCCCACACCGCTCCTTCGCTGGCGACCAGTACCGGATCGGGCGTCACAGTCAGCGTCGTGATCCCGAGCCGCTCCAGATGCCGGGTCCACGCCGCTTCGTCGGCGAACCGATGCTCGGGATCGGCCTCCAGCCGGGCGACCACCGATCCCGCCAGTCCGCGCCGACGCATGTAGTCCAGCGCCTCGGCGTTGATCACGTAGTCGCCGTATCCGGCGCGCAGCACCGTCAGGAAATTCAGCCGGCTCTTGGAGCCTGTGGTGGCGAAGGCGGCAAAGTGGTCGTTGCCGAGCCGGGTGCAGAAGCCGTTCCGGTGTTTGTGCCGCACACCTGTCTACCGCCTACGGCGTTGCCTGACGGCCCATCGACGCTGATCCAGGGGGCGATTTCGAGTCCGGCCCGCAGCACCGCGCGGGCTTCGTCCAGGAAGGCGCCGTTGCTGGCGTTCAGCAGGCGGATCACCTGACGCTTGGAAATGTCGATGCCAAATACCCGGAGCTGAATGACCAGGCGCGGCATCGTTACCTGGCCCTGATGATATTGCAGCAACACGAAACGGCGCAGCTCCGGCCCAAAGTGGCCGGTGATCCCGGCCGGCATCGGCGCTGTCACCGTCCTACCGTCCGGCGTTTGCCAGCGTTCACGGCGGATGCGCACGACGTGCGGGCGCAGCTCGAGATCCTGGACGACGAAGTCCTCGTAACCTTTGAAGCGCGAGCCGGTCGGCACGTCAGCCTTGATGATCCGGTCCTCGTGGATGACCAGCCGCTCGGTCTTACGGCGCTTCCTCCCGCGTCGACTGTCGGTGCCCTCCGACTTGGGTTCGGTCTTCCGCTCCATGTCGCTCGGCCGGATCACGGGCCGACCCTTCACGCCTTTGAGTGTGGCGATCTCCGCCCGCAAATCCGCAATCGCCTGCTTCAGCGCGGCATTCTCTGCCAGCAGGCGTTCGGTCAGGGCTTCAAGGTCGCCGCGTGACAGGTCGGAAAGTGAAAGTTTCTCAGGGGCTGACACATCAGGAAAGATGGCACCAGGGCCGATCACAACCAACCCCAGCGCGCCTCATGTCTGCCCGGCCTTTTGCCCCAAGTACACGCTAGCCAGCTAAAGCATTGATTTTGCTGGCCTCCCCAAGGGGATTCGAACCCCTGTTACCGCCGTGAAAGGGCGGTTACGGCAGGTGTCCTTATCGTGTTTCTATCAAAATCTAAAATCAAGGTCCGAGCGGGCTGCTGCACCACCTCATTATCGAACGCTTGTGTCTAATCTCGGCTGCCGTTTCTCATCCTTGGTCGCTGAAATCACCGTAGAAATCCAGTCGGTCGCCGCTTTCTAACAGATCACTCGACAACTAGACGTCGATGGGTTGTTAATGCTTAGCTCTGCCCCTTCAACGTGCCGATCACCAGCAGGCTGTCACCACTACAAGTACCGACGCGGTCGGACTGCCGATTTCCTGCCATGCTTGCCCAAATCAAATGCAACTGATCTACAACTTCAATCCTGTTAACCGCTCCAGGTGCCAACCCCATAGTTCGAGCGCGGCACGCGCCTCGCGGACATAGTCATGCCGTTGATAAACTGCGGCGACGCCCTTTATGGTCCCGGTCAGGTGATTCAGGATCTTGTCAGCCACCTCGGCGCGCACGCCAAGACGCGCCAGCCCGGTCGTGGTGGTGCGCCGGAGGTCGTGGAGGGTCCATTCGGTCATCGGCTCCACTCCATCTCCACGGGCCGCCTGAATAAGCCGGTCCAGTCTTGCCTTGCCCTTGCTGAAGCCGCTGATCGGGGTCTTTCCGGTCGTCGTGAACACCAGTTGTCCCTGCCGCGGGATGTCTGCCAGAAGCGCCATCGCCTGGGGCGACAGCGGCACCGCGTGGGGCTTACCGTTTTTGGCGCGCCCGCCAGGAATCCGCCAGATCGGTCCGTCATCGGTGTCGTGGACCTCGGCCCACGTCATGCCGGCGACCTCGGACCGGCGCTGGGCCGTCAGGATCAGTAGTTTAATAAACGGTCCCCATGGATACCCGATCGTCCCGGCTGCGGTCCAGATCTCGACCAGTTCCGGCTCGGTCAGGACCCGCTCGCGCGGCGCCGCCTCGCGCTCGCCGTCGATCCTGTCGCAGGGCGACGTCGCTACATGCTCCTTCCTCACCGCCCAGTTCCAGAAGGCGCGGAGATAGGCGAAGGTGCGGCGCCTCATCGTCGGGGCCTGCGGGCCGATCGAGTCGAGGACGGCCTCGATGTCCGCGCGGCTCACCTGATCGGCTGGCTTGCGGCCAATGAGCGGGAGGACGTCGCGGTTGAACACGCGCTCCCTTTCGCGCCACGAGCGTTGCCGGATTTTGCAGTGCTGGGCGATGTAGCGTTCGGCCAGGGTCGCGACGGTGAGCGTCTCGACCTGACGGTCCCGCTGGCGGTCCGCCGCCGGGTCCTTGCCCGCCCGGACCAGTCCGAGGATGCGCACCGCCTCGTTCCGGGCCGTGTCAGGGGTCCAGGGAGCGCCGTGGGTGCCGATGGTCATGCGGCGCTTCGGGGCGTTCCGGCCGCCGGTACCAGGCCGGTATTCCACGAAGTAGCTCTTCGCTCCGGCCGGCGTCACCCGCAGCCCGAATCCCTGCACCACGTCGTCGTAGACGTGCAGCCGCCTGCCCCCCTCGGCCCGCGCCGCATCGACGATCCGCTTCGTGATCCTGGTCCGCACCTGCCCCCTCTTCCGCTTTCCCCGTCCCTGGGGACCCACCGGGTACCCACGCGATACCCAACCGGGGCGGGCGTCGGCGTCGCCGGGGCGGCGTGACCGTGTTGAAAAACAAGGGATCGTAAAGGATGGTCGCACCCCGGACAAGCCTGTCCAAGGCGGAGCATCTGACTACGGATCAGAAGGCTAGGAGTTCGAATCTCTTCGGGCGCGCCACTTCAGGAAATTCAGAGGGCCTGGAAAACGACGGTTTTCCGGGCCCTCTTCGTTTTGGATGAATTTTCCCCCGCTGCGCGAAGTCCGGTCAGGCGCATCCGGCTTTCGGAAACGGATTGCCCCATTCGGCGCCGGACTGGCCGCGATCCCATAAAATGCCGGGCAATCGGCTGTGTCTTGGTCCTTGTTTCGATCACCCGCGAAGGCCGGTTTCGGGATTGTCGCTGCGGGGGACTAGCACAGAACGGGGTGAGCCATGATGGCCGATGTTGACATTCGCCTGGCCGGTCCCGGGAGATCCTGCATCGCCGCCGGGATCGACCTTGCCAGCGGGTTCAGCCGGAGATCGTGCGTCGACCGCACGATCTCCCTCTATGAGGAGTTGCAGGCAACGGTGTCATGACGATTCGCCGATCGCCGTTCGGCCGAAGGAGGGATGTCCATTTGGAGTTGGACACCGTACACTTTCGGTCGTATCCTGAGATCGATCGTATTTTAGATATTTGACGTCGCCTGGCCGGGTGACGCAGGGTCCGAAGGTTCTGCCATGGTCGTCTCCGCCGTCGATACCTCCCTGATGCGCTCCGCGCCGAAGGTGACGGAACTGGTCCAGCAGATGAAGCAGAACGTCCAGAAATCCCAGGCCCTCATCGACCAGACCAACAACTCCACCAAGCCGGTTCCCAAGGTCGACCAGCTCGCCAGCCAGGCCGCGGCGATCAGCCAGGGTTATCGGCAATCCATCGAGGAAGGCAAGCAGGCGTCCAAGCCGCTGCCCAAGACCCAATCGCTGGTCAGCCAGGCCAGCGCCATCAGCCAAGCCTACCGGCAGTCCATCGAGGAAGGCAAGCAGGCGGCCAAGCCGCTGCCCAAGACCGAAGCTCTGGTCAGCCAGGCCGGAGCGATTTCCCAGGGCTACAAGCAGGCGGTGCAGCAGGGCAACGATGCCGCGAAGCCGATACCCAAGACCGAGGCGCTGGCCTCGCAGGCCGCGGCAATCAGCCAGGGTTACCGGCAGGCGGTCGAGCAGACCAAGAACGCCATGAAGGCACTGCCGAGGACCGAGGCCCTGACCCAGCAGACCTCGGCCGCCGTCGGCCGGATCGAGCAGCAGGCCAAGCAGAGCGCCGACGCGGCCGCCTCCGCCGGCAGCAAGGCCCGCGCCGCCGTTCCGCCGGGCGGCCAGGTGAACATGAAAGCCTGACCGGTCCCGCAGCCGGCCTGACCGGAGGGTCTGTCCGGAACATTCGGAGTTCCCAGGCGGTTTCAGGAAGGTCCTCAAGCCATCCGCGCCGTCCGACAGGAACTCCCATGCCCTTGATCATCTTCCTGATTCTCGTCGTCCTGATCGCCATGTTCGGCTTCTGGGACACGCTGAGCGCCCTGCTGGGCAGCCTTCTGATGATCATCCTGTTCGCGGCCGCCGCGGCCGGCCTCGTGGTCCTGGCCGGGATGTATGGGTGGCGCCGGATCAAGCGGCGCCCTTGAGCCCGTCGCCCCTGCCCCGGAGCAGCGGCTTTTCCGAAAGGTCACCCGACACCATATCAAGGCCCAGGGGCCGGATCATCGGCCCAGGAGCGATCCCTTGAACCGAAGACAGTTTTTTGGAGGCACCATGGCGATCCTTGGCGCAGGCGGGCTGTTCAAGTCGCTGACCGGCGGCACGAACCAGGCATCGGCCACCCAGTTTCCCGTCCAGAAGGCGGATGCCGAGTGGCGCCAGCAGCTGACGCCGGAGCAGTATCACGTCCTTCGCGAGCACGGCACCGAGCGCGCCGGAACAAGCCCGCTCAATGCGGAGAAGCGCTCCGGCACCTTCGTCTGCGCCGGCTGCGGCCAGGATCTCTTCGCGGCGGACACGAAGTACGAGAGCGGCACCGGCTGGCCCAGCTTCTGGCAGCCGCTCGACGGCGCCGTGGAAACGACCGAGGACCGTTCCTTCTTCATGACCCGCACGGAGGTCCATTGCAGCAATTGCGGCGGGCACCTGGGCCATGTGTTCGAGGACGGACCCAAGCCGACCGGACTGCGCTATTGCATGAACGGCGTCGCCATGGGCTTCAAACCCGCCTGACGGTTTCCTGCCGTCGCGGGTGAGACGGCATTAACCGCAATTAAACGGCCAATCTGATACGAATCCAAGCATTCCGGTCCCGCAGAGGGGCTGCTGGCTTGGGTTCGTGTCATGCGCTTCCGGCTTGTCCTGCTCCATTGCCTGATCCTGGCGGCACTCTGCGGCTGTGCCCGGGGACTGGTGATGATCGACGGGACGGGCGGACAGGGCACCCCGGAGGGGCTCCGGGACATCGAGATTTCCGGGATCATCACCCAGGCGACGGCCAACCGGGTGCTCGACCAGCTGAACGCCGCCAGCGGTCCCACGGTGCGGCTGCACCTGGACAGCCCGGGCGGCGACGTCTCGGCGGCCTTGCAGATCCATGAAAGATTGCGGACGGGGGGCTGGACGGTCACGACCAGCGTCGCCGACACCGCGCAATGCATGTCGTCCTGCACGCTGATCTTCACCGCCGGCGACCATCGGCTGGCCGGCCCGAGGTCGCGGTTCCGGTTCCATGCGCCCCTCTATGTCGGGCGGCTGCCGCTACCCGGCCCGGTCGTCGACCTGATCGAGGGCATGACCCGGCGTGGCATCGCCAATACCTATGCCGGCGTCTCGCCCGAATTCGCCCGTCACCTGGCCGACCCGGCCATCCGGGCGCTGCATTCCAGGCGGGGGCTGGCCCTCAGCGGCGCGCAGCTGGCGCAGCGCGGCGACCGCTTCGTGACCGGGCTGGTCGAACCGGACCCGGTCGGGACGGGCGTCCCCGTGCCGCTCAATCGTCCATTACCCGTGCGGTATTGATCGCGTCGGAAACGCTGACGCCCTTGCGGATGATGTTGTCGACGATCCGGCCCTGGACCAGGTGGATGCCGATCCTTTCGGCGAACAGCAGGCCGGAGACCGTGCCGCACCGGGCCAGGACGAACCGGCAATTGTCCTGGTTTCTGATGCGCTCCTCGAGATTGTCGTACTCGTTGCGGTCCATCTCCAGCATGTCCGGCGACCAGAACACCTTGGCATAATCGCAGGCCATGTATTCCAGATCCATGTGGGTGACCCAGAACGGCGTCAGGCCGTCGATGCAGATCGAATAGCCGCGGTTCCGGGCGAAATCGACGACCTCCCGGTAGAGACTCTCGTTCTCGATCAGGTCGACCTTGTTGATCTCCAGCACCACGTTGCCGCGCAGCTCCGCCGTGAGCCGCTCATCGAACTTCACGAACGCCGCGGACAGGACCGTCGTCAGATTGATGTTGAGGCCGATCTTGTGGCCGCGGATGAAATCGATGCCGTAGTTCAGCGTCTTCAGGATGGACTGATCGAGATTCGAGGTGAAATAGTTGAACAACCATCGGTTCGCGGTGATGTCGAATTCCGGGCTGAGCCGGTCTTCCACGCTCTTGACCGCGATATAGAGCTCGAAATATTCGCGGTGGTTCCGGGCCTCCGGCCGGATGTCCATCACCGGCTGGTTGAGCATGTAGGGCGACAGGTCGAAGATCGGCATCTGGCGCTCGATCCGCGCCAGTTCCTCGAGCGTGACCGACGGCTTGGTCCTGACCTTCGCACCGTCCGGACCTCCGGTGACGTCCAGCCCTTCGATGAAGCGGATCACGTTCACGAAGTTGAGCGACAGCTCCATGATCGAATATAGACTGTCTTCGCGGTAGGGATTGAGCCCCGTCATCTGCGTCCGCGATAGCATCAGCCGCTCGATCTTCTGGCAGATGTCGGTGATGGTCGAGAACTTGATTCCCTTGTAGAGGAAGATGATGTCTTCGTTCGACAGGTTGAACAGCTGGAGGAAGGCCGAGTTCTCCGAGATTTCCTGCACGGCCCGGCGGATCGTCGCGATGTCTCCCAGGTTCTTGTCCTTCAGCAGGGACAGGTGAAGGTGAACGAGACGCAGCCCCTGCAATTCTCGCTTGGCCGAATGAAGCAAGGACAGCAGCTTGGCATCGTCGTGAGGCGGTTTGGCCGGTGCGACCGCCGGCTTCTCGGCGGGCTTGACCCGGCTCCAGTCACGGGCGGGACGTTCCGTCTTGGCAGGATTCATCATGGCGGGAACCATGTCGCCGCAGCGTTGAAAGCGAACAGGCAAGCCTTCACCAAACCGGTCCTCCCTGGTGGCTCATCCGAAAAGCCGGCGCTCGACCCTAATGTATTAGGCCATTCGTTTTAAGACAATACCACGTAACGGATGGAAGCTAACCTATTTCTCTCGCACGGCCGTCGAAATGCCGGGAGTCGGCGGGCAGAAAGCCCTCAGCGCTGTTCAAGGCGTCCGTTCACGACATCTTCGACCTGCCCGACGGGCAGTGCCGCGAGATCCGGAACTTCGACGCACGTCACCCAGGGTCGGTCGATGCCGGTCAGGCGGGCCGCCATATGGCTGCCGAACAGAGCGACGGTCGGGCGGCCGAGATGGGCAGCCAGATGGGTGGGACCGCTGTCGTTCCCGATGACCAGTCGGGCGCCGGCCAGGACGCCCGCGAGCTGGAAATAGTTCAACCATTTCCCGCCGGTCAGCGTGACGCCCGGTATCGACCGGCAGAGATCCAGCTCGTCGGGGCCGGGAACCGTGACCACGCTCTTGCCGTCGGCGATCAGGCGTTCCGCGAGCGCGGCGTAGCCGGGCCAGCGCTTGTGCGGCAGCCTCGCCGAGGAGCCGGGCAGCAGGACGACGTAGGGTTTCCCGACCCCGGCATCCGCGAGAATGCCGGAGACGTCGTCGGCGACCCAGCCCAAGTCCGGGGCGAGGGCATGGCGGACCGGAACGCCCGCGTCCGCCAGCTGCCCGGCGAGCCGCTGCAGGCTGGGGATCAGCTTGGGATCGTCCGCCCGGTGCGGATGGCTGCAGCCCGATGCCGTCCCCGACCAGGGAGTGCGCGGCAGGAACCAACGGCGATAGAAGGCGGTCCGGGATACGTTCTGCAGGTCGTAGACCATGGCGTACGGCACCGCCCCGAGGCGCCGGCGCAGGTCCAGCATGCGATCCAGGCGCCAGCGCGGCGCGCGCGGGTCCAGCTCCACCCGGTCGACCCAGGGACAGCGTTCCATCAGTACCCGATAGGCCGGACCGGTCAGAAGCGTGATGCGCGCATCCGGATGGTGGAGACGGATGTCGCGCAACGCGCCCTCGGACTGGAAAAGGTCGCCCAGCGCGCCGAGCTTGATGATCAGGATGTCGTCGGCCATTGCAACCTGTGCCTGGAGGTCGGGGATCGGGGAACCGGGTGCGCACCATAGCGAGCCCCCCGGGGAGGCTCCAGGCCTGAAGTTGACTGGGCCGGGAACCCGGGATCGGCCCGCCGTCACCGGAGGTGATCGGTCCGCCGTCACCGAAGGTGATCGGCCCGCCGTCACCGGAGGTGATCAGCCCGCCGTCACCGCCATGGTCAGCATGGGATCCTCCAGACGATGGAGACGGCCGCTGGCGGCCAGCGCCACGCGCAGGACGACGGCGCGGCGGCGTGCGGCGTTGAGCTTGACCAGGGGCGCATCGCGGAGGATCACGGCGCCGAAACCGTCGGCGACCATCAGCCCGCACTCGGGCGGGATCAGGTCGGCCGGGAAATCGGCCCCGACCGCGAAGTAGAAGCTGTCGCAGAAGGCCTGGTACTCGGGCCATTTCTGGTCGGCCCTGAAATCCGCGATCGAGCTCTTGATCTCCACGATGACCACGTCGCCCGCCTCGTTGACCGCCATGACGTCGGCCCGGCGGCCCGACGCCAGGCGAAACTCGGTCAGGCTGGCGAATCCGCGTTCGGCCAAGCCCCGCCGTACGCCCCGTGACAGCAGGTCGGCGATGCCGGTCCGCCCCGAAACCACTCCGTCTTCCACCAAAACCATCGTCTCAGCCATCGTTCCGCCCATCCGGACCAACCCGGAAAGTACGTATCATGAACAGTTAGGGCCGCCCGGCCAAGCGTCAATTCGCCGCTGGCTCCCGGCACGCCGCGGTCGTCCGGCGCTCCGATCGAGGAAACCGGCCGGCATGATCGCAGGTCAGCCCATCACCGATGCTTTTCTCCGCGATCAGAGAAATCCCGGCGCAGCAAATCGGCGAGGGATCTCCCCTCGACGTCGGCCCTATGCTTCTGCGGCGCTATCGTCCCATGGGGAATGCATGGCTTCATGCTCGGCGCTTTCCCGGTAATACTGGTGAATGCCGTCACCTTGTGCATCGCGATGACGATTCTGGCATTCAAAATCCGTTATGGCTAATGCCGGTCTTTTGCGCGGCGCGGGCGCGTACCGCCAAAATGCCGCGGATTCCTGTTTACGCCGCTTTGCGTTCAGGCCGGAAATGAATAGGCTCTTCCTGTCTTCAACAGGTTGACCATGTCAGACCAGAACCGAAACGCTTGCGACACTTCCGACCGCCGGCCCAACCACGACTATGCTCCATCCGTCGATGCGACGGGCGAGCCCGGGATCGTGGCCGTGGACGGACGCGGCCTGATATCGTCATGGAACATGTCCGCAGCTGCGCTGCTGGCCGATGCCGGTGCGCTGCTCGCCCTCGAGATGCCGTTCGGCCGTCTGGAAAGCGAGGCGCGCAAGTCGTGCGGCATCGCTTTCAGGCATCACTCCATGGCAGACGGAGGGCTGGTCTGCCTGTGCGACCCGGTACCGTCCGCCGCCGGCCAGGCTCCGTCGCCGCCCGGCGGTTCCGTGACGCAGGGTCTGGTCCACGGCCTGCTCGCCCAGGTGACGGATTCCTTCGCGTTCACCCGCAATCCGCTGCCGCTCTGGATCTTCGACCCCGATACGCTTGCCTTCGTCGCGGTAAACGATGCCGCGGTATCGCGCTATGGCTACCCGCGCGAGCGCTTCCTGGGCATGCGGATCTCCGATATCCGCCCGCCGGAGGACGCGCCCCGGCTGCTGGAAATGCTGGCCGACCGGTCCGTCCCCGGCGAGTCGGGGCAATGGCGCCACCTGCTGGCCGACGGCACGGTGATCGACGTGCTGGTCACGTCGGTATGGTTCACGCTCGGCAGGCGCACGCTGTGCATGGCCGCCGTCCAGGACATCACCGACCATTGCCGGCTGGAGGAGAGCCTTCTGGAGGCCCGGATCGAAGCCGAGCGGTCCAACCGGGCCCGCAGCCGCTTCTTCGCCGTGGCCAACCACGATCTCCGGCAGCCGCTCGCCGCGCTCTCCCTGTTCGTCGGCGCCCTGGAGAACCGGCTCAAGGACCCGACCAGCCGCGACATCCTGCGCGCCATGAACACCGCCCTGGCGACCATCAAGAACCTGGTGGACGCCCATCTGGACATCGCCCGTATCGATGCCGGGACCCTGCGGGTCGAACCTGTCGGCCATTCGGTCAACGGGCTGCTGACCCGCATGGCGCTGGAATTCGCCGGGCCGGCCCGCCAGAAGGGATTGACCCTGCATGTCGCCCCCTGCTCCGCCGTGATCCGCAGCGACCGCGACCTGCTGGAGCGGATCCTGCGCAACCTGCTGTCCAATGCCGTGCGCTATACATCGTCCGGCCGCATCCTGCTGGGCTGCCGCCGCCAGGGCGGCCGGCTGCGGATCGAGGTCTGGGACACGGGGCCGGGCATCCCGGCGGATCAGCTCGACATCATCTTCGAGGAATTCTATCGCGGCAACACGCCGAGCACGTCGGAGTCGGCCGGGTTCGGCCTTGGCCTCTCCATCGTGGACCGACTGTCGCGCCTGCTGGACCATTCCCTGAGCGTACGGTCGCGGGAGGGCAAGGGATCCGTCTTCGCGATCACGGTGCCGATGGAGGGCGAGGCGGAAGTCCGGGCCGAACCGGTCCATGCTCCGGCGCGGCCGGACGACCTGGGCCGCCCCCGCGTGCTGGTGATCGAGGACGATGTCATCGTGCTGCAGGCGCTCGAGCTTCTTCTCGACCAATGGGGCTGCGATGTGACGGCGGCGTCCGGCTATGACGAGGCCGTGGAGGGTGTATCGGGCCAGGCAGATCCGCCCGACCTGGTGATCGCCGATTTCCGCCTGTCCGGCCCGGCCAGCGGAATCGTCGCGATCCGGCAGATCGCCAAGATGCTCGACGTGGATCTTCCCGGCTTGATCATCACCGGCGACACCGACCCGCGCTGCCTTAAGGAAGCCCGGCTGAGCGGCTATCCGCTCCTGCACAAGCCCGTCTCGGCGCTTGCGCTGCGTGCCGCCGTGGCCAGCCTGCTGGGACGGGATCGGCTGCGCGACGGCGTAGAGTGACGCCCGACCGGGGCGCCGGAGCCGCGAGGACGGCACGGCGGCCCCTGTCGCGGTTCCGGCTTCCCGTCGGGAGGATGCCGATCAGGAATTGATCGTCAGGTTCTGGATCGACGTGTTGTCGCTGACGTCGCCGCCCAGCGCACCGTACGCCGAGGAGTCGGAGGTCGCGTCGCCGCCCGATCCCATGCCGCCGGTCGCGAAACCGCCGCCCATGCCCATGCCCATGCCGCCGCCGCCGCTTCCGGCCCCGCCGAACGCGCCCGAGGCGCTTCCCGAATGGCCGACCGCTTCGCCGCCGCCCTTGCCGCTTTGCTCGACGCCGACCGACGCGCCGCCCGGAATTCCGCTCATTGCCATGAAGACTCTCCTGTTGTCCGACGTTTTCGGGGGCCGGCCGCGTGCCGGTGCGTTCCCCGCTGGCGGAGGGTTCACTGCAACGCCCATGCCACGAAAGGGTTACCCATTTCAGGTGCGGATCGGCAGGATTTCCCCCGCTGCCCCGGCCGCGGGATCGCAGCGGCCGGGTTCCGGGCGTCCAGTAATTCGGACGGCGTCAAGCAAACATGGATGTCCCCGCCCCGGACGTCGGTCAATCCCGCCGGCGGGCCGAGGCGGGCTCGCGGAAGATGAACAGGTCGCGGTCGAGCTGGACGCCGACCTGCGGGTTGAGCAGGGCCACTTCGGTGGTCAGTCCCTGGGGGTCCACGATGCGCCACTTGCGCAGCCGCAACGGCGCGTCCTCGAACACCAGCGTCAGCGTACCGGCCCCCGGCTCGCTGGTCTGCACGACGGAAACCTCGATGACGTTGGCTTCGCGGACGAAGTCGGTGACGGTGATGTCGCCGCTGAGGCGCAGCTTGTCGCGCAGGATGATGTCGGCCATGGTGGAGCCGATCGGTGCGCTGCTCTGCTGCTTCAGCTCGTCATCCCAGTAGAAGACGAACCATCCGTCGGCCACGATGAAGTCCCGGATCGGAGGCTCGTACTCCAGCCGCATCCGGTTGGGCCGCGACAGCCAGAGCGTGCCCCTGACCAGCGAACCGTCGCCGCCGGCCTGGACGAAATCCGACTTCAGCGTCCTGACGCCGCCGAGATACTGCTCGATCCGGGCGATGTCTTCCTTCTCCGCCTGGGTGAGGCCGGCTGCCGGCGCGGCATGGAGGATCGAGGGGGCTGCCAGCGGCGCGAGGGCGAGGCCGGCGGCAAGCACGAGGGGGCGTAGCAAGGCTTTCATGCTCCAAGATATGCTCATCCGCCGGGGCCGAAAAAGGGCGGCGAGAGGGCTTTTTCACAATCCCCCGCGCCGCCGCCCTATTCCTCCGCCTCGTCGGATCGGCCGAGCACCTCGCGCTTGCCGACATGGTTGGCCTGGCTGACGACGCCCTCCTGCTCCATGCGTTCGACCAGGCGGGCCGCCTTGTTGTACCCGATCTGGAGATGGCGCTGGACGAAGCTGGTGGAGCATTTGCGCTCGCGCAGCACCAGCGCCACCGCCTTGTCGTAGAGCTCGTCGCCCGATCCGGGCCGGCCGCCCGCGTCGTCGTCGAAGCCGCCGCCGGAGAGCTCCTCCTCGTCCTCGGTGATCGACTCCATGTAGTTGGGCTCGCCCTGGCTGCGCAGGAAACTGACCACATGCTCGACCTCGTCGTCGCGCACGAAGGGTCCGTGGACGCGGGTGATGCGGCCGCCGCCGGCCATGTAGAGCATGTCGCCCTGGCCGAGCAGCTGCTCGGCGCCCTGTTCGCCCAGGATGGTGCGGCTGTCGATCTTGCTGGTGACCTGGAAGCTGATGCGGGTCGGGAAGTTGGCCTTGATGGTGCCGGTGATCACGTCGACCGACGGCCGCTGGGTCGCCATGATCAGGTGGATGCCGGCGGCCCGCGCCATCTGCGCCAGACGCTGGATCGCCGCCTCGATGTCCTTGCCCGCCACCAGCATCAGGTCGGCCATCTCGTCCACCACCACCACGATGTAGGGCAGCTCGGTCAGGTCGATCGGCTGGTCCTCGAAGATCGGCTTGCCGGTGTCGGGATCGAACCCGGTCTGCACCCGGCGGGTCAGCACCTCGTTGTTCTTCTTGGCCTCGCGCAGGCGGGCGTTGTAGCCCTCGATGTTGCGGACGCCCAGCTTCGACATGGAGCGGTAGCGGCTCTCCATCTCGCGCACGGTCCATTTCAGGGCCACGACCGCCTTCTTCGGGTCGGTCACCACCGGGGTCAGCAGGTGCGGGATGCCCTCGTAGATCGACAGCTCCAGCATCTTGGGGTCGATCATGATGAAGCGGCACTTGTCCGGCGGCAGGCGATAGAGCAGCGACAGGATCATGGTATTGATCGCGACCGACTTGCCCGACCCGGTTGTGCCGGCGACCAGCAGGTGCGGGAAGCGGGCGAGGTCGGCGATCACCGGCTGGCCGCCGATGTCCTTGCCGAGCACCAGGGCCAGCTTGGCGGCCGACCGCTCGTAGCTCTCCGCCGCCAGCAGCTCGCGTAGCAGCACCATCTCCCGCCGGGCGTTGGGCAGCTCGATCCCGATCACGTTGCGGCCGGGAACCACGGCGACACGGACCGACACAGCGCTCATCGACCGGGCGATGTCGTCGGCCAGCCCGATGACCCGGGACGACTTGGTGCCGGGCGCCGGCTCCAACTCGTACAGGGTGACGACGGGGCCGGGATGGACCTTCTGGATTTCGCCGCGGACGCCGAAATCGCCCAGGACGCCTTCCAGCATCACCGCGTTCTGCCGCAGGGCATCGTCGTCGAGGGTGCTCGGCTTGGCCGAGGGATCGGGCTCCTGGAGCAGGTCCAGAGGCGGCAGCTCGTAGTCGGTTTCCGGGAACAGTTCGAGCATCGGCTCGCGCTGGCCGGACGGCTTGCCGGCCACCGGCTTCGGCCCGGGCGTGGGCTTGACCACGGAAACCGGCCTGGGCGGCTTGGGGGGGTCGTCGACACCGTCGTCGCCGAGGTCGGCACCGGTTTCCGGATCGTCGGCCTCCCCGTCGTCCAGGCGCGGCGGCTTGCGGACTCCGCGCGTGGACCGGGACCTGGGCGGGCGGGCATCGGCTTCCGCCTCGTCCTCCCCATCCGGCCGGCCGAAGCCGAACAGCCCCGCCAATCCCCCCGGCCCGCCAAGGCCGCCGAGGCCGGGGCGGTCGCGCAGCAGGCCGGAAGCCTCGCGCGCCGCCTGTCCGGCCCTGCCGCCGGCCTCCCGGGCGCCGCGCCCGGCGGCGCCGACGGCCCAGCCCACGCTGCGGGCGCCGTCGCGCCAGTCGCGGAGCGAGAGGCCGAGGGCCACGATGACCGAGACGACCGAGACGCCGCCCGAGATCGTCGCGAGCAGGGGCCGGTCCAGTCCCTCGATCAGCCCACCGGTCAGCCTGGAAAGCGCCGTCAGCAGGATGTCGCCGGCGGTACCGCCGAGATGGCCGTGGGTGAGCTGCCATCCGGGAAACGCCGGGACCTGGGCGAAGAAGGTCGAGGCCGTCAGCACGCCGACGACCGTCATCAGGACCCGCAGCACGATCCGGCTCAGCCCCCGGTGGCTCATGATCCGGAGTCCCCACGCCATGACGATGGCGCCCAGAAGGTAGGAGGCGATGCCCAGCCACTGCATCAGCAGGTCGGCGGCATAGGCGCCGGTCAGACCGAGCACGTTGCCGATCTTCGGGTTGGCCTCCGGGTTGACCGCGGTGTTCCAGGAGGGGTCGCCCCGATCGTAGGTCAGCAGCACCAGGACGAGCAGCAGCCCGATGGAGGTCAGGGCCAGGCCGACGCCCTCGACCGCCCGCTGCCGGATGAAGTCCCGGGCCGCCGGAGGAAGCAGCGGCGCCTTGGCGCGGCCCCCGACGGACCGGCCGCCGGACGCCCCGGCGGTCCGTCCGGTGCCGGCCCTGCCGGCGGAACCGGGGCCGGCGGAACCGCGGCCGGCGGTGGACCGCCCACCGGAAACGCCGCCGGACGGGGCGGCGGAACTTGATGCGGCGGTACGGGACGCCATGGGGACCTTGCTCTTCCTTGGTGCTGCGCGGGGTCTTGCCGGGTCAGGTTTAGAGGATTTTGGCGATCCGTGTACAGGCTTCCGCGACCGTGGCGGCATCATGGACCAATGCTATACGAATAAAGGAGGAGCCGCGGTTGACGCCGTCGGCATCGGGGCGGGTGAGATAGGCGCCGGGGAGTACCTTGATGCCTCCCTCCCGCCACAGGGTGGCGGCGGCGGCCTCGCCGTCGCCCACGTCGAGCCAGAGGAAGAATCCGCCGGCCGGCCGGTAGAAGCCGAATCGCCCGTCCAGGGCGGACTCGGCGGCGTCGAACTTCGCGCGGTAGAGGGCCCGGTTCTCGACCACGTGGACGTCGTCGTCCCACAGCGCCGCCGCGGCCGCGAGGGCCGGCAGCGGCGTGCCGGCGATCGAGTAGCTGCGCAGGCGGGAGAACAGGGCGATCAGGTCGGGGTCCCCCGCCACGAACCCGGACCGCAGGCCCGCGGCGTTCGACCGCTTGGACAGAGAGTGGAAGACCAGCAGGTTGGCAAGCCCGCCGCCCGACGCTTCCCCCCGCGCCTGCAGGGCCGCCGCCACTTCCAGCACGCCGGTCGGCGCCTCGGCGTCGTAGATCTCGGCGTAGCATTCGTCGACCGCCAGGACGAAACCGTGCCGGCGCGCAAGACCGATCGCGCGCGTCAGATAGGACCGGTCGGCGACGGCGCCCTGGGGGTTGGACGGCGTGCACAGATAGAACAGCGCCGTGCGGTCCAGCAGTTCGGGCGACAGCGCGTCCAGGTCGGGCAGGAAACCGGTCTCGCGGGTGGTGGTGAGGAACACCGCTTCGGCCCCGGCCATGACGGCCGCCCCCTCGTAGGCCGCGTAGAACGGGTTGGGCAGCAGCACGGCCGGCCTCATGCCGGCCTTCGATTCCGGCACGGCGAGCAGGGCCGCCAGGAACAGCGCCTCCCGCGTGCCGGCGACCGGCAGCACCATGCGGTCCGGCTCGACCATGCCGGCGGGGAGGCCGTAGCGCCGGTCGAGCCAGCGGGCGGCGGCCGCCCGGAACTCCGGCGTGCCCGCGACCGGAGGGTATTTGCCCCAGAGATGCGCCTGGGTGCGCAGCACCTCGTCGATCAGGGCGGGCGGCGCGTGCTGCGGCTCCCCGACCGACATGACGACGGGCTCCGCGTTCGCGCGCGGCGTGATCCCGGCCAGCAGCGCGGCAAGCCGGGTGAAGGGATAATCGCTCAACCGGCCGAGCCGATCGTTCACGAGCGGAGAAGACAGCATGCCGGTCGATCCCGGAGGTTCGTACAAAACGTAAACGAGTGTAGCCGCGGCATGCCGCGCGTACAAGCGGGGGCCTCGCAGAAAGAAGGCCCGGCGGAACTGCCATTCCGCCGGGCCACCCCACTCCGACCCGCCCCGCTCCCATCCGCCGGGAGCCGCCGGCGGGACGACCGCCCTCCTTAGAGCGCCTCTCCGTTGGTTTCGCCGGTGCGGATGCGTACGGCCTGGGCGATCTCGAGGACGAAGATCTTCCCGTCGCCGATCCGGCCGGTGTTGGCGGCCTTCTGGATCGCTTCGACGACCTGCTCCGCCAGTTCGTCGGTGACCGCGACCTCCACCTTTACCTTGGGCAGGAAGCTGACCGAATACTCGGCGCCGCGGTAGATCTCGGTCTGTCCCTTCTGCCGGCCGAATCCCTTGACCTCGCTGACCGTCAGGCCCTGGATGCCCAGCGACGTCAGGGACTCGCGCACCTCGTCGAGCTTGAACGGTTTGATGATCGCCACTATGAGTTTCATGAACTGTTTTCCCTTGTTCTCATCGCCGAACGAAGCCCGTCCGCTGGTCCCCCGCGCGGCCCCCAGCCGGGCGGCCGTCCGGTGGTCCGCATGCGACCCCACTGGCCTGCAGGTTTTCAAGAAGCATGCCGGGCGGGCATATCCCGCGAAAGTCTCACGGATGCCGCCATCCACCTATGGCTTTCGG
Organism: Skermanella sp. TT6; assembly: GCF_016653635.2. Lineage (NCBI taxonomy): Bacteria > Pseudomonadati > Pseudomonadota > Alphaproteobacteria > Rhodospirillales > Azospirillaceae > Skermanella > Skermanella cutis. Next base: position 126,662 of record NZ_CP067420.1, on the reverse strand, counting down.
AATGGCTGCTTATTTCATGGACGAAGTACGCCTATTTTTTGAGCAATCAAGAACCGGCTGCGCCATAAAGACACGCTGGACATCCGGTTCGGGCGGGACGATTTTCAAGGACATGACGATATCAGATCCCGTACGGCCCGCGACGGCCGCACAAAGCACCGACTCCGCCGACCTGACGACGGAGGTGGTGATCGTGGGCGGCGGCCTGGCCGGCCTGACCCTGGCGGCGGCCCTGGCGACCGCCGGCGTGCTGGTGGTATGCCTGGACCGCGACACTCCGCCCGCGCAGATGGAGACGGACTTCGACGGCAGGACGACCGCGCTGGCCTTCTGCTCCAAGCAGGTGCTGGACGGTGCCGGGGTCTGGCGCCACATGGCCGACGACGCCGAGCCGATCCTGGACATCCGGGTGGTCGACCAGGAGTCGCCCCTGTTCCTCCACTACGACCACCAGGACGTCGGCATCGGCCCGTTCGGCTGGATCGCGGACAACATCGTCATTCGCCGCGCCCTTTTCGCCCGCATCGCCGAACTGCCAGGGCTGCGTCACATCGCCCCGGCCGCCGTCACCCGGATCGAGCGCGACGCCCGCGCCGCGAAGGTCTTCCTGGCCGACGGGCGGACCGTGACGGCGAAGCTGGTGATCGGCGCCGACGGCCGGAACTCGCTCTGCCGCCGGTCGGCCGGCATCGGCGTGACGACCTGGACCTATGATCAGAGCGCCATGATCTGCAACATCGCGCACGACCTGCCCCATGGCGGCGTCGCGGTCGAGAAGTTCCTGCCCGGCGGCCCCTTCGCGATCCTGCCGCTGACCGGCAACCGCTCGTCCATCGTCTGGAGCGAGCGGAAGTCCCTGGTGCCGACCTTCATGGGCCTGTCGGACGAGGCCTTCACCGCGGAACTCCAGCGGCGGATCGGCACTTGGCTGGGGCCGGTGCGGGTGGTGACCAGGCGGTCGGCCTGGCCGCTGTCGGTGCTCCATGCCGAGCGCTATGTCGCGCAGCGCCTGGCGCTGGTCGGGGAGGCGGCCCATGCGATGCACCCGATCGCCGGCCAGGGGTTGAACATGGGCCTGCGCGACGTGGCGGCGCTGGCCGAGGTGATCGTCGACACCCACCGGCTCGGCCTCGACATCGGCGGGGCGGAACCGCTGGCTCGCTATCAGCGCTGGCGCCGGTTCGACAACTTGACGCTGATCACCGTGACCGACCTGCTGACCCGCCTCTTCTCCAACGATTTCGGACCCCTGAAGCTGGCGCGCGACATCGGCATGGCGGCGGTCAACCGCATGCCTCCGCTGAAAAAGTTCTTCATGCGCCATGCCATGGGGATGGTCGGCGAGCTTCCGCGGATGATCCGGGGAGAGCCCCTGTAGGGCCCTCCCCGGCGGCGCCGCGTCCCGGGTGCGGCAACGGACGGATCCCTGCCTTTTACGAACATTTAAAACTTGGGAGGCAAAAATTGCCTGGGGGCATCTTTTGCCCGCAGGAGAATCCTGCCCGTGGGAAATTTCTTCCGCCCGGCGGTCAGCAGAGAAGCTCGGAGGCTTCGCCATGTCGCTCTCGATCCATACCAACGCCGTCCAGATGTCGGCCCTGCGATCGCTCAGCATGGCGGCGGAATACACCAAGGCGGCAGAGGCGCGGCTCGCGACCGGCAAGAACATCGTCGACGCGTACACCGACGGCGCGGCCTTCGCCGTATCCGTCCGGATCGACACGAACGTCAAGGCGATCAATGCCGTGAACGAGCGGCTGAACGCCACCAAGGACTCGATCTTCCGCACGACCGAGGGCGTATCGGTGATGTCGTCGCTGACCGCGCAGGTACGCAAGACGCTGGTCAAGCTGGCCGACAGTTCCCTGGTCGGCGTCGAGCGGGAAAATTACGAGATCCGCTACAAGCGCTATGCCGCGGAGATCCTGGACCACTACAACGGGCTGATGAAGGACGGCACCTCGCTGGTGTCGGACGGGGAGTTCTACAACAGCATCTATACCGCCCCGCACAAGGTGGTCAGCAATGTGGATGGCCGGCAGACGACGGTCGGCGACTGGGACCCGACCGGCGGCAGCCTCACCCTTTCCGGCTTCACCGATCCGAACGGCACCTCTGGCGCCCGCAACAAGGAGGACATCGCCCAGGCCTGGCGGCAGGTCTTCCTCGACACCGGGCAGAACCTCGTGCAGAACGGCCGGGGTTTTCCGTCCGAGCAGCAGGTCATCCCGACCCCCGACGCGGCCCGGGCCGCCGCCATGATCGACGACAGCGGCAGCAGCCCTTACCGGCTGTCCCAGCTCGAGGACTCGCTGAGCCGGGTGATGAACGGCCTGTTCAAGGACCTGCGCAGCATCGACAACTATATCAGCTTCAACAACGACGTCGCCGCCGCCTCGGAAGGCGGGCTGGGCGCCATACAGGACGCCGACATGACGAAGGAGAGCGCCCGGTTCGAGGCGTTCAAGGTCCGTCAGGAGATGGCGCGGCAGGGTCTGGCGATCGTCCAGGCCAGCAACAGGGCGGTCCTGAGCCTGCTGATCTGAGCGGCGCCGATCCCGGCCGCTTGCGCCGCCAGGGATGGACGGTCCGGAAATTCGCCCCAATTCCAGAGCAACAACAAGGGTGCCCAAAACGTTGGCACGGGGCTGACCCCAACCATGTCAGCCGCACGGAGCGGCTGAGCCTGGAACGTTGTTGCTTGAGGAGACGTCGTAATGAGGAAGTTGCTCGCCGCCTGTTCCGGTTGCCTGATGGTAGCCGCCGTTTCCACGGCCCTGCTGTCCGCCGGACCCGCCCGGGCGCAGGATGCCGAAGCCGGCAAGAGGGTGTTCAACCAGTGCCGCGCATGCCATGTGGTGGATCAGGAAACCAACCGCGTCGGTCCCCATCTGGTCGGGCTGATCGGCCGCAAGGCCGGGTCTGTCGAGGGGTTCAAGTATTCCGAGGCCCTCCAGAACGCCGATATCACCTGGGATGACGAAAGCCTGTCCAAGTACCTGAAGGACCCGAAGGGCTTCATCCCGGGGAACAAGATGGCCTTCGCGGGCGTCCGCAAGGACGAGGATCTCGCCAACCTGATCGCCTATCTCAAGGCGGAAACCGCCAAGTGACGGTGCGTCGACCCGGCCGCAGCGCCGGGTCGAAATCTTTCCGGCCCGGGGTGACGCCTATGGGCGAGCGGAAGTGTCGGCGAGCCGATGGTCGGACGGTTCGGAGGGCGCCCGGCGTGGCGGCGGATCGTCGGATCGGATATGGACCGAGAACCAGCCGGGCTTGCGGAACAGCCAGGGGAACCTGATCCGGTCGCACAGTTTCGCCAGGATGATCGGCAGGACGATGCCGCCCAGCGTCGAGCCGACCACCAGGAGCACCGGATTGCCCAGGCCCAGCTTGGACAGGATGACGCGGGAGCCCGCGGTGGCGATGGTGTGGGATACGAAGATCGGCAAGGAATAGCTGCCGGCGTAGAGGAACAGCCCATCCAGCTTCCGGTCAGAGAGCACGACGCACAGCGCGATCATGGCGAAGATGGCGAACATGACGACCGCCAGCCGGACGATCTGGACATGCCGGAGATCGGCATAGATCAGCGCGAAGGTCACCGCGATGAACAGCGGCACCAGCACCATCGCATGGGTCGAGGTGATCTGCCGCGCGCGGTCCAGGATCATCTGCGAGCCGTAATAGCCCATCAGGAAAAAGACATAGTTGCTGGTGAAGCGGTCCACCACGTAGACCCCGCTGTTCACGTGCGCCACCGCCAGGCCGCCGGCCAGGGCCAGCACGACGAAGTAGGGAACCGGGCGAAGAAGCCGCGTGACGACGAAGAAGGCCAGCAGGACATAGACGAACCACAGCACGTTGATCGGCTGGTAGGCGATCAGGAGGATCGCATAGGGATCGATGCTCTGGTTGCCGATCCCTCCGGTCAGCAATCGGAACACGTACTGGATGACGCACCAGACCAGATACACATAGACGAAATGCAGGACCGTCCGGTTGACGAACTGATCCAGGGGGCGGGCGATGCTGCGGAAAGCGAAGATGCCTGAAACGAAGAAGAACAAAGGCATCCTGAAAAGGCTGAAAAACTCATTGTTGTAGAAGAAGAACGTCGGGTTTATCCCGACAGCCGCATCAACGCCGAACATGGCATGGCCATAAACCACCAGGCAAATCGTGATGCCTTTGGCACATTGGACCCACGCGACCGTCTCGTCACTCATAGGATTTCTCAAATCTGGCAATTAGACCCCTGGAAGAGCCTGGACTGTGGCATGTCCGACGTCACTTCGCACGGTGGTTTGCGGAGTGCCACCAACGTTCCCGATCGCGACCATCAGATAGATGGAATCCCGGTTCAGGTCGGTCTCGCCGAATAATGGCGGAATCATGGACCTGCCCGTGCGGCGCAACACAAGCTGACAACGCCGTGGGCATTCGGCTTACCCGGATGATCGCTGCCGCCGCAGCCGGCGCTTCGCTATTATCCTGGAGATGAGTACTGGCGGTTTTCGATGGTCCCCCGCGGCGTTTATCGGCAGGGCATCGATCGACTGAATGGCATTGCATGACCGATTTTCAATTCTACCTGATGCGCAACCTGGAGCGGGTCTTCTGCGTCCTGGCGCTCATGGTCCTGGCGGGGGCGCTGGCCCCGTACCTGTTCGCGTTCCGGTCGGGCATCGAGATGAACCGCGACTTCGCGGACGAGGTCGATTCCGGCAACATCAAGTTCCAGGCCGCGACGCTGACGATCTACTCGATCGGGCTGCTCTACATCCTTGCCGAACGCGTCCGCCTGCCGAAGCTGCTGATCGGGAACTGGGCCCTCCTGGCACTGACCGGCCTGGCCCTGTTTTCGGCCCTGTGGTCCTATTATCCCGACGCGACCTTCCGGCGGGCGGTCGCCCTGGCCCTGACGACCACCTTCGCCTTCTATCTTGTCCTGCGGTACACGCCCCGCGAGTTGATGGAGCTGGTGGGCTGGGCCCTGATGCTGGGAGCGGTGCTGTCGCTGATCCTGGTGATCCTGTATCCCACCTCGACCATCCACCAAGGTCCGCCGCTGGGGGGAAGCTGGCTCGGGTCTTTCGGCCACAAGAACAGGCTTGGCCGCATGATGGCGCTGGGCGTCATCATCTTCAGCCTGCTGATGATGGAGCGGGGCGGCAAGCAGCGCTGGTTCACCTGGGCGGGCCTGGGGATGTGCGCCTTCATGCTGGCCATGTCGCAGTCCCGGACGGCCTGGATCACGACCGTGGTGCTGCTGCTTCTGATCTACGTGCTGCGGTTCCTGCGCGGTGCACGATTGCCCATGTCGCTCCGCGTCGGGTCGCTGCTGATCCTCGGCTTCGCGATGGTCATGGCGGTCACGCAGTTCCTCGTGGTGGGCCTGGAGGCGGTCGGCCGCGACCTGACCTTCACCGGACGCACCACCATCTGGACCCACGCGATCACCGCCGGCATGAACCATTCCATGCTGGGAGCGGGATACCGGGCCTTCTGGACCCCGGAAGGTGCCAGCTATGTGTATGCGCGCATCTGGGCGACGATCGGCAACGGCCACAACGGCTATCTGGACGTCTGGCTGGAACTGGGCTTCGTCGGCTTCGGGCTGTTCCTGGTGGTGTTCTTCACCGGCATCAAGCGGGCCTATTCCCGCCTGATCGGAAGCAACGACATCGCCGGCCTGTTCTACATGCTGCTGATGATCTACACGCTGATCTACAGCATGACGGAGAAATTCCTGCTGGAGCAGAGCGAGCTGACCTGGACGCTGATCATGGTCACCCTGCTCTACCTCACGCCCCGCCGGGCGATGGCAACGGAACGGCGGAACGCGCCGGTGCCATCGGGCGCGGGGCGTCCCCTGCAAGGTTATCCCGCACCGGGCGAGTAGGCCCCCGCGGGAGGCGTACGCGACGTACAGGGTGGATTCAGCCCGCCGTGTACGTCGCGTAGCAATTGGGAGTTTCCCAGACGGTCACGCGGTCCAGCACCGCCAGGCCGTCGCTCCGCGCCTCGACCGCGGGCGCCAGGCGCTCGAACCAGTGCCTGGCGAGCCATTCCGCCGTGGGCGGGTAAGGGAGCACATAGAGTTTCTGGCCGAACGCGGTATCGGCCGTCTGCACGTAGCCCCGGTCGCGGACCTGCCCCGCCAGCCGGTCGAGCCAGTCGGCGGGACGGATGCCGGGTGGCGCGAACATCGACAGGATCTGGTGATCCGCAAGGTCGAGGATCAGTCCGTGGTCGCAGGGAGCGTCGATGTGGGCCATCATTTCCTCCTTGAGGAAACCGAAGTCCAGGACCATCCCCGCCTGCTCGCCGTCGGCCCGCAGGTCGCCGGAGGCGGTCCGGCAGCAGGCCTCGACCAGATAGCGGTGACCGTGGAGGTGACGGCATTTGGATCCGTGGCTGGCGATCCGATGGCCGGCGTCGATGCCGATCTGTCGCGTGACCGTGAAACCCATCGGGGCTGTACTCCATCATGGCGAACAGCGAAAAGCCCGGATCGTGAGATCCGGGCTTTTCGCTGGGACTTGGTTGCGGGGGCAGGATTTGAACCTGCGACCTTCAGGTTATGAGCCTGACGAGCTACCGGGCTGCTCCACCCCGCGTCAGGGCGACGGACATGCGGGAGAATTCGTGACGGTTTGCTTGTCCTTGAAGCGCACGGGCGATTGGTGGACCTGGCGGCGACCTACTCTCCCACGTCTTGAGACGCAGTACCATTGGCGCGGAGGGTTTTCACGGCCGAGTTCGGGATGGGATCGGGTGCGGGCCCCTCGCTATGACCACCAGGTCGACCAAGCGCCCGGGTGCTTCGAGGTAAGTGATGAGGATGTGTGATGCGTCTTCGACGGATGCTTGTTGTGCGGGCTTTCTGCTGCGCATGACGCGCGCAGTCGGGATCAAGCCGCTCGAGCGATTAGTAAGGCTTAGCTTCACGCGTTGCCGCGCTTCCACACGCCTCCTATCGACGGGATGGTCTATCCCGGCTCTAAGGGGAGTGCTTGTTTCGAGGGGGGTTTCCCGCTTAGATGCTTTCAGCGGTTATCCCGTCCGCACTTAGCTACCCGGCGATGCGGCTGGCGCCACAACCGGTACACCAGAGGTGCGTCCATCCCGGTCCTCTCGTACTAGGGACAGCGCCTCTCAGCACTCCGACACCCACGGCAGATAGGGACCGAACTGTCTCACGACGTTCTAAACCCAGCTCACGTACCACTTTAATCGGCGAACAGCCGAACCCTTGGGACCTGCTCCAGCCCCAGGATGTGATGAGCCGACATCGAGGTGCCAAACCTCCCCGTCGATGTGGACTCTTGGGGGAGATCAGCCTGTTATCCCCGGCGTACCTTTTATCCGTTGAGCGATGGCCCTTCCACGCGGGACCACCGGATCACTATGGCCGACTTTCGTCTCTGCTCGACTTGTCGGTCTCGCAGTCAGGCTGGCTTATGCCATTGCACTCGTCGAGCGATTTCCGACCGCTCTGAGCCAACCTTCGCGCGCCTCCGTTACTCTTTGGGAGGCGACCGCCCCAGTCAAACTCCCCGCCATGCAGGGTCCCGGCTCCCGGTTCAGGGAGCGCGGTTAGATGCCAGAGATCCCAAGGGTGGTATTTCAAGGATGGCTCCGCGCAAGCTGGCGCCTGCGGTTCATAGCCTCCCACCTATCCTACACATGGGAACCCTGGCACCACTGCAAAGCTGGAGTAAAGGTGCACGGGGTCTTTCCGTCTGACCGCGGGTACTCCGCATCTTCACGGAGAATTCAATTTCGCTGAGTTGGTGTTGGAGACAGCGGGGAAGTCGTTACGCCATTCGTGCAGGTCGGAACTTACCCGACAAGGAATTTCGCTACCTTAGGACCGTTATAGTTACGGCCGCCGTTTACCGGGGCTTCAGTTCGGAGCTTGCACCCCTCCCTTTAACCTTCCGGCACCGGGCAGGCGTCAGACCCTATACGTCGTCATGCCAGACTTCGCAGAGCCCTGTGTTTTTAGTAAACAGTCGCCACCCCCTGGTCTGTGCCCCCCGCCCCCGCTTGCGCGGGAACGGGGCCCTCTTCTCCCGAAGTTACGAGGGTAATTTGCCGAGTTCCTTCAACACCATTCTCTCAAGCGCCTGGGTATGCTCTACCTGTCCACCTGTGTCGGTTTCGGGTACGGTCTGTATGGCAGGGCTGTTTCCAGGAACCCCTCCAGCGCACGGCCAATCCGATAAGGCCGTACGCACTTCGGGATTCGTCACCTCTGCCAGGCCCTGGAATATTAACCAGGTTCCCATCGACTACGCCTTTCGGCCTCGCCTTAGGGGCCGGCTCACCCTGCGCGGATTAACCGTGCGCAGGAACCCTTGGACTTCCGGCGAGAGTGTTTCTCACACTCTTTGTCGCTACTCATGTCAGCATTCTCACTTCCGATACCTCCAGATGGCCTCGCGGACATCCTTCGCAGGCTTACGGAACGCTCCGCTACCGCGCTGGGATCGAAGATCCCGGCACCCGCAGCTTCGGTGGGTGGCTTGAGCCCCGGTACATTTTCGGCGCAGGCCGGCTTGTCTAGACCAGTGAGCTATTACGCTTTCTTTAAAGGATGGCTGCTTCTAAGCCAACCTCCTGGTTGTCATGGCCTTCCCACATCCTTTCCCACTTAGCCACCACTTGGGGACCTTAGCTGGCGGTCTGGGCTGTTTCCCTCTTGACGATCGACCTTAGCACCGACCGTCTGTCTGCCGGACTGTGCTCCACGGTATTCGGAGTTTGGTTAGGTTTGGTAAGCGGTGAGGCCCCCTAGCCCATCCAGTGCTCTACCCCCGTGGGCAACCATCCGACGCGCTACCTAAATAGCTTTCGCGGAGAACCAGCTATTTCCTGATTTGATTGGCCTTTCACCCCTAGCCACAGGTCATCTCCGACTTTTTCAACAGGCGTGAGTTCGGTCCTCCAGTGCGTGTTACCGCACCTTCAACCTGCCCATGGCTAGATCATCAGGTTTCGGGTCTAGAGCATGCAACTGAAACGCCCTGTTCAGACTCGCTTTCGCTGCGCCTCCACCTACCGGCTTAAGCTCGCTGCATACTCTAAGTCGCTGACCCATTATACAAAAGGTACGCCGTCACGGCACAAGGCCGCTCCGACTGCTTGTAGGCA